>NZ_JBEZYB010000068.1:0-41723 GCF_040638285.1 Amycolatopsis sp. NPDC026612 | reverse complement strand
GCCCGCTCACGCAGCTCGTCGCTGTACTTCTTCGGTGCCGGCATGCTCTGCATCCTCCCTGAGATCAGAGCCTGCACAGAACCCGGGGCGCATCAACCGCCCGCAGGTCGCCGGCCTGTTCAACCTGGACTTCGCCCTGGTGGGCAAGAGTTTGAAGTTCAACGATCTGGTACCGCTGGCGTTCCACTTCTCCTTCAACCAGCAGACGTTCTCCGAGGGATTGCTGACCGGGCGGGTCGGTTACTTCCTGAAGAACTTCTACCCGCTGGTCTCGAGGTTGCCGCAGCCGATTCCCGCCCATAGCCTCGCCGAGTACACCCGGGTCTACTCACGACCGCAGGTCCTGCACAACGGCATGGACTTCTACCGCGACTGGCCGACGGTCGACAAGGACAACGCGGTGCTGATGCAGAAGCCGCTGACCATCCCGGTGCGTCTGCTGAGCATGGATCTGATTCCGCAGTGGGTCACCTTGTCGCAGCAGTCCATGAAGGACGCCGCTCCCGCCGCGACCGGTACCGCGGTGCCGGGGGCCGGCCACTGGCTCACCGAGGAGCGCCCCGAGCTGGTCGTGTCTGAAATCGACAAGTTCTACCCGGCCTCCTGACCGGTCCGCCGCAAGTCCACGAGGCCCGGGCGGACAACCCGCCCGGGCCTCACCTTGAACCATCGACAACGTCGGCATGAGGAGAACGAAACATGACAGACGAACAGCGCGTGGCAGTCGTCACCGGAGGCTCGGGTGCCATCGGATCCGCGGTCGTGGCCGCCCTCCAAAACTCGGGACATCGCACGGTCGTCCTCAGCCGGACCGGCGACATCAACTGTGACCTCGGTTCCGAATCCTCCACCAAACAGGCCGCCGCGGCGGTCCTGGAGCGATACGGGCGCTGCGACGTCTTCGTCCACTGCGCCGGGCGCTACGACGCGATGTGCCTGAGCGAGTTAGACCTGCAACGCTGGCGAGACCACATGATGGTCAATGTGGAATCTTCTCTGCTGCTGTTGCAGGAGTTCACCAAAGGGATGGTCGACCGCGGATTCGGCCGGATCGTGTTCGTCTCCTCGGACGGCGTCTGGTCACCACCCAACGCGGAATTCCTGCCATACACGGCCGGCAAAGCAGCGCTTCTTGGCGTCATGCGGACCCTGGCGGTCACCTTCGGTGCGAACGGCATCTCCGTCAGCGCCGTGGCCCCCGGCCTCACGGACACTCCCTTCTCGCGCCCGGTCGCCGGCGAGGACGCCATGAGAGCCGTCGTCGAAAAGCAAGCCATGAAGCGCCCACTGACACCGGCCGACGCCGCGAACACGGTGGCCTTCCTGGCCTCCGCCGGCGCCCAAGCGCTCACCGGTCAGGTCCTCGTCGTCGATGGCGGGATCCACCTGCGCTGAACGTCTCTGGCAACAAACTTCGGCAGGCCCACCCACCTCCTGGATGTAGGTCGCCCACTGTGGATAGCTTGCAAAATCGGCGGGAATCTCCCACACCCGCAACGGCGTTACGGCGATGTCCGTGACGGCGTTGATCGTTCGCATGCGCATATCGTAGAGGTCTTTGCATCGAGTTCAAATTTAAACCGAAAACAAATTTGGGCCACGGCCGCGAACAACTCCGCCGCCCGCGGCGGTCCCCGGTGCAGGCCGCGATGCTTGATGGGCCGACATCGGCGCTAGAGTGTGTTCAGGAAGTGTCATAGCCACTCGTTGATCGCGGCGATCTGCACGGTGGCCTCGTATCGGACGGCGAGTTTGTCGACCGGCGCATGTCTATTCGGTGAAAGCGGTGAAGGAGTGCTCAGGGTGAGCTCACCACGGCAGAGTTCGAACCCTTCCTGCGTCGTTCTGTGTCGCTCTGTGTCAGTGTCGTGGTCACGGAAGGAGATCGGTTCATATCATCTGGTGTCTACAAGCGGAGTGGTCGCCGGGGCCGGGCCGCAACGCCGCGGGTCTCCGCGTGCCATCGGTGTCCACGACCAGATCGTCCTCGCCCGCTGCCGTCTGGGCTGCCGGCCCAGGCGGGGTCACCGGAAGATCTGGGTGGGGAAGTCGGGATCGCCGATCGCGAGGCTGATTGCCGAGATGGCTGGGCAACTGCGACAGCGGCGTGGGCTGTGGGCGGGTCGTCGAGTGGGCCGGACGGTCCGCTCCCCTCTGTGGTGGCGGATTTCAGCAGTGCGGCCCCGGGGTCGGGGCATGGTGGCTGTTGACGGAGAAGCTCGGGCCGGTGCCGGAGGGCCTGCAGAGTGCGATGCCACCAGGTGTTGATCTGGTTGCGGAGGGCGGGTTCGTCGCGGGGTCGGTGCTGCGGAGGGCTGGTAGGTCGGCGGCGAGGCTTCCGGCGATGGCGGGGTCGAGTGCGGCTGCGGCGGGGAGGATGTAGCTGTGCAGGCGTTGCACGGTCCGGTGGTCGTCGTCGGTGGAGAGCAGGACGCAGGCTGTGGCGGTGGGATCGAAGAACAGCTCCCGGCTCGGAGCCGGTCCGGGCCGATCGACGGCAGGCTCAGGCGGATGTTGCCGCCGCTGGGTCGCGTCTGCGTGTCCCGGCCGGAGGCGGCGCCCGACCGGCCGGCAGCCTCCGTAGCCTCGCCGGTGGTGTCACCGGCGAGGTTCCCAGCGGAAGACCTTCAGCGCGAGCGCGGTCGCCACGACGACCCAGCCGGTGACCGGGCCCAGCAGCCGCAGCGATTGCGTGAAGGGCACGCCGCCGTTCCAGGTGTTCACGATCAGTTCGGCGGCCGAGCCGCCGGGCAGGATCCGCTTGAGCAGGGTCAGGTCCTCCGTGCCGGTGGAGGAGGCCGCGGCGCACGGCGGCGTTGACCGTGCGTTGGTTTCGAGGTGGCAGCGGGCCGGGCCTCAATCACGCGTCGGTGGCCGGCTTCATGCGTCTTGTCCGCGATCATCGCGTCGGGGGAGCGCGATTGCCGGCATGGAGCTGAAGCTGGACCTACGCGACGTCTACAACCGCGGCGGCGAGATCCACCTGTCGGCGTGGACGACAAGCTGGTCACATGTCCGACCGCGGTCTCCCGTCGGCGTGTTCCTCCCTGATCGCGCCGACCTGGTCGCGGATGGCGGTGTCGAGGTCAGTGGCGGTCAGGCCGAAGGTGTCCGCCGTCTCCGTCGCGTCCAGGTGGAATGGCGCATACCACTGGTAGTCCATCTCGGCCATCTCGCGGGCGATGGGCACGGCCAGCCCGGCCGTGCGCATCGCGAAGCGCGGCAGCTGGATCAGTTTGACCGGTGGCCGGCCCGCGGCGACGGCGTAGCGTCGTGCGAGCTCGCGGATGGTGACGGCCGGTGGGGATGGCACGTGCCAGGCCCGGCCCCAGGCGCGTTCGTCCTGGGCCAGCGTGATCAAGGCCTGTGCCATGTCGCCGTTGAAGGTGAAGGTGTGCGGCATGTCGAGGTGGCCGGTGATCCAAGCGGTGCGGCCCTTCTTCAAGGCCGGCTCGATGAGCAGGGGGTAGATGCCGTTGGCGTCCTTGCCGATGTAGTCGGAGCCGCGGACCTCGACGGTGCGGATGCCCGCGGCGAGGGCCTGTTCCCACATCCGTTTGCGCAGGCGGCCCTTGCGCCCGGTGGCGGCCATGGGGGTGTGCTCGTTCATCCGGCCGCCGGGCTGCCGGCCGTAGGCGTAGAGGCTGCCGGTGAGCGCCAGGACTGCGTCGTTCGCCTTGGCGGCGGTGATGGCCGCGGTCTGCAGGGGCGGCAACAAGCGTTCCCAGCTCGTGTACGAGGGTGGGTTCGCGCAGTGGTAGATCACTTTCGCGCCGCGGGACAGCTCGGTCATGCGTGACGGGTCGGAGGCGTCCGCGGCGACCCGCTCGATCAGCGGGTGTGCGGGGCCGGAGCCGCTGCGCGTGACGATCCGGACGCTTTCGCCGCGCTCGACCAGCAGGCGCGCGACATTCGTGCCGATGGAACCGGCGCCGATGATGACGTGCTCGGCCATGAAAGGCTTTCTCCTTGATGAGCGTCCTGGGTGCGTCGCCGCGCCCAAGCCGAGGGGTAGGGATCCCGGTCAGTTGTCCACGCCGGAGCCGGTGTAGGCAGGCACGTCGGCCAGCATTCCGGCGACCTCGGGGTTGAGCTCGTTGCGGCGCCGGTGCAGTTCCTGGATCTTCGCGTTCAGCTCGGGATCGTCGTCGTCGCTGACGTCGAAGATTTCGAGCCGCTCGACCAGGTGCAGCCCGAGGTGATCAGTCTGGTAGGTGGTCGGGTGCGTCAGATATTCGAAGAGGCCGTCGATGCCCTCGACGACGAACACGGAGCTGTACGCGTAGTCGCCGCCGTGGTCGCGCCCCACGATGAAGGACTTGATCGCGGGGTTCGACCGGCCCTGGATGCGCCAGCTCTCCAGCGCCGCCTCGATCTGCTCGGGCGTCGCGGTGGCCTTCATTGTGGCCCGGTTGACGTGGTAAATCATGCCGCGCACCTCGCTTCTAACGTCGTTAGGTTTTCTAACGTTGTTAACTTAGCCACGCCGAGACGGCGCCGTCAAGAGCCGCGGCTAGTGTCCGAGGACACCACCGACGCGAAGTGACGGAACATGCCGACCAGCACAAGACGCGCCCGGGAACGGGCGAGCACCCGCGAACGGATCATCGAGGCCGCGCTGTACGTCCTCGAGACAGAGGGCGTCGCGGCGCTGACGATCCGGCGCATCGCGACCGACATCGAATACTCAGCGCCCGTCGTCTACCAGCACTTCGCCAACAAGGACGCGCTCGTGCTGGAGCTGGTCGCGCACGGCCACCGCCTGATGCTGGCCGAGTTCCGGCAGGTCGCCGAGGAGCCCTGTATCGACCGGCGCATGATGCGCATCGCGTCCGAGTACGTCCGGTTCGCCGGCGAGCACCCACACCTCTACGAGGTCATGAACGGCACCGCAGTCGACGCGGACGAACGCCGGCACGCCGCGGAACCGGCCATCGCCGTCCTGAAGGAACTGCTCGCCGCCTGGTCGGACGCACATGACGTGGTCCTGGCCGACCCCGATGAGGCCTGCGAGATCATCTGGGGCACGCTCTACGGCATAGCCTCGCTCGGCTACCTCGGCACCATCGGCAATGAGCGCGCCCGGCGACTCGCCGAGCAGGCGCTCCGCGCGATCCTTCTCGGCTGGCGAACCGAGGAACCGGGAACCGGGTAGTCCGGCACCGGCGCCGGCCGATGCCGGCGGCTGTCGCCGGATTCAGGCGAAATCTCGGTCCATCGACATGACCGGATGCCCGCACATGCCGGGTAGGTCGGGCGCATTGCTGCTGCTCAGAACCGGACGTGCACGATTTCCACGCATCCGGCTCAAGCAAGCTCTTGGCGGGCTGATGTGCCGGGCTGCCGTGGGTGACAGCGTGTGTGGATGAGACGGAGGTCGGATCGATCCGGTGCCGTTCCCGTAAGGTGATGGAGTTCTTGGTGATCGCCTTGCGGGTGGCCGCCAGCCACAGGGCCCATTCGGCGGGGGTTTGTGGCGGGTGGTCGGCGTGCAGGAGCAGCTGTCCGCATCGTGCGCAGCGGCTGTGCTGGGCGTGTAGCAGCCGCAGCCTGGTGCCGTCGATGGGTAGCCGTATTCCCTTGCGCCGCCGGGTTTTCCAGGAGTCGGTCAGGGTGGGGTCATCGGGTGATGCGGTGCCCGTGACCATCTGGTGCCGGACGATCCTGGTCCAGGCGAATTTCAGCAGGTAGGCGCCGCTGACGCGGTCACCGAACACTCACCGGTCACGCCGGGACCTGTTGTCGTTTGCCACCGTCGTTGGACCACCACGTTGCCAGTCATGGGACCACCGACAGCAGGCGCTCCACCGAGAGAACACGTTCCAGATCCGCCGTGCCGACCGGTCATGGCGACAGCGGCCGGATGTCCGGTACTGCCGAGTTGTGGATGTCGAGGATTACTCCGCCTGTCACGGAAAGGGCTACTGGTACCCGGCCGCCGCATGTGCGACCGCGTTGACCGGCCACAGGGCGGAGTGTTGACCGCGAAGGTCTACATATGTAGCTTATGCGTCATGCCTGCTCGACCCGACTCGACACCACAGACCAGGGCTGTCCTCGCCGCCCTGCACGACCATCCCGCCGACTGGCGCTACGGCTACGACATCGCCCGGGAAACCGGGTTGGCCTCCGGCACCCTCTACCCGATTCTGGGTCGCCTGACCGACCGGGGATTCCTGGAAACCCGCTGGGAGGACCAGCCACCGGAGGGTCGGCCTCGCCGCCACCTGTACCGGCTGACCACCCAGGGCGCGGCCCGCGCGGTCGAACTCCGGCAGCAGCCGCCGACCACGGTGCGCACCACCCGGCCGCGACCCGCCGCGGAGGGAGCGTGGTGAACCACCCCCATAAGCCACGCAACGAGCACCACCCGCGGCACACATCGACGTCGGGCCCGGATGGCGAACGCCGGCCGAGCAGACCGGGGGAAAGGTTACTGGCCATGGCGATCCGGCTGTTGCCACCGCGTCGCCGGGAACTGGGCAGGGCGCTGCTGGCCGAGTCGGCGGCGGTGGCCGCGGGCCGGCAACGGAGGGCCTGGCTGACCGGCGGAGTGTCGTTCGTGATGAAGGAGAGCGCGATGCGGGTACTGGGCTACGGGTGCGGCCTCGGTGCCGCCGTGGTACCAGTCCGTCACCGATCGGCCTCCTCGATCAGGTGCCGGTGCAGCTCGGTGGTGAGGACGTGGATCGCCCGGGTCAGTTCCGTGTTGGTCTTGAGTTCCTGCTCCTGTTCGGTGAAGTCGTGGTCGGCCTTGGCCTGCTGGAACGCCGCCTGCCGATTCTGGCCGATCATGACGAAGGTGGACAGGAAGATCGCCTCGAGGGACACGATCAGGGTCAGCTTCGGCCACGGATCCGATTCGACGATGAGCATCCACACCGCGAACAGCACGGCATGGATGTAGAGGAACCGCATGGAACCGGCGAACGCCGTGATGGCATCGGCGACTCGCAACTGAAGGTCGGCCTGACGCTCCCGCCGATGCGCCGCGACGACCGGATGATGCGGGCGGCTGTTCGCGTGTTCAGGCTGCACGTCATCTCCCGGAGTCGGACATCGAGCCGGAACGGCTGCTCCGTGCTCGGTACCCCCTCACTACACGCCCTCGCCGATCCGATGACAAGCAAGCCGGAAATGCCGCTTGTGGCGAAGCGGCGCGGCATCGATCGGGCGGTTCACACCGGCCGTGACAAGCGTAGAGTTGCCTGGTCTTGGCCGGCGACGGCCGGCAGGGCTACCCCCGAGGACACTCCACGACATCGTCCCGAAACGAGGTCCCATGACCGTTCTCACGAAGGCCCAAGCATTGCAGGTACTCCGCCGTGCCTACGGACCCGACCGAGCCGAGGCCCTGATCAAGCGGCTACCCGACCGGATCGACCTGGACAGCGACGCGGACACCAGGCTGCTGGCCGACCTCGGCGTGACCCGAGATGGCCTCTTCGACGCGCTCGGTGCCGAGTTGTGACGTTCCAGCCCGGGTCATCAGTCCCGGCGACTGGCGACGTCGTAGTCCACTGGTGCTGCCGTCGGTCACCCGTTGCCCATGATCGCCTTTCAGTGATTGGCCGCCCTGAAGCCTGATTCGGCCGGCCACGGTGCCGCGAGGTGGCCGGCACGCCTGACCATGCCGGCGAATCTCGGCGCGGTCAGTGGCCGGCGCTCTGGCCGCCGTCGACGTGCAGGATTTCGCCGGTGACGAAGGGGGCGTTCTCGAGATAGAGGATCGCGTCGACGACGTCGCTGATCTCGCCCAGTCTTCCGAGTGGGTGAAGCCGGGCGAGAGCGTCGTCGTAGGCATCCGGGCTCCGGGTCTCGATGACGCCCAACGCGACCGCGTTGCTGCGGATGCCGCGGGCCGCGTACTCGATGGCGAGAGCCTTGGTGGCGGACTGCAGGCCGCCCTTAGTCAGGGCGGCCAGCACCGAGGTGACCGAGGCGTCGGCGTGCTCGGCCAGACTGGTGCCGATCTGGACGAGGTGACCGCTGCCCTGGCGGACCATCTGTGCGACCGCGAGCTGCGTGATGCGGAAGAACCCGTCCAGGTTGACACCGGTGACGGCCTCGTAGTCGTCCTGGGTGTACTCGGTGAACGGCTTGGCGATGAAGATGCCGGCGTTGTTGACCAGGGTGTCGATGCGCCCGAACCGCTCGATCGCGGCAGCGGCGACGCGCTCGGCCGTGGCGCGGTCGGCGATGTCGCCTCGGACGGTGACGACGTCCGGGGCCGGCACCGGGCTGATGCCGCGCGAGGTCGCGACGACGGCGTAGCCCCGGTCGGCGTACTCCTTCACCAAGGCAGCACCGATGCCCTGTGAGGCACCGGTGATGACGACGACCTTCTTGCCGGACAGGCTCATGTCGGCCTTCTTCCGTGGTGACGCACACCGGTGGCCGCCGAGCCTACCGGTGGGGTGGCCCGAGGTAAGGGAACCGGGCCAGCAGGTCGTCGTGCGGAGGTACGCCGCCCGCGGTGACCTTTCCGTTGGTCAGGAAGGCCATCCGGGCGCTGAAGACGTCATCGGTGAGGCCGCGTCCGTTGGGGTAGGCGGCCGGGCGGCCGCGGTCGTAGCGCAGGATGTCCGGCAGGACCGTGGCGGCCGCCGCGCGCGCCGCCGCGGGCTCGTAGCCGTTCTCCTCCAGCAGCTTCGACCACGGCACCAGGTACTTCGCCGCATCCTCGGCCGGACAGCCGGCGTTGTATTCGTCCTTGGCGTGCTCGGGATTGATGAACGGGTTGATCGTCGGATGTCCCCCGCGGTCCACCTGGACGAGAGTGCCGTCGCGGCGGACGCCGACCGTTGCCCACAGGCCGATCGTGGGCTCCGGGCCGAGCATCTCGCCGGGCACCTCGAGGGCGATGCACTGCACGTCCTTGCCGGCGAACGCGTCCTCCCCCGTCCAGACGAAACCGTGCAGCGCGCCCTCGGCGTCGGCGAAGAAGGGATCACTGCGCACTCCGATGAACAGCCTGCAGGGGCCTGCCTGCACCGGTTGCGCAGAGGCGTCGAAGCCCACCGGCACAGCGTCGGCGAGCATCTCGCCGGCCGGCTCGGTGTGCCGGGCGTCGGCGGCCGTGGCGTAGTGGACGGAACCGGTCTGCAGGCCGTTCTCGGCCGTGGTGAACACAAAGGAGAAGGCGGCGTCCGCCTGGTTGTCCCCGTCATTGTCGATGTTGATGCGGTAGACCGCGTCGGGGTGGAACTCCGGGCTCATCAGGAACGGCGGAGTTGCGCTCAGACCCGTGGTGAAGGGGTTCACGTCGATGATCACCACGGTCCGGTGGGCGTCGTCGAACGCCGGGAAGACGTAGAGGTCGGTCAGGTCCAGGCGTGCGTCGTCACCCGGGAACTTCAGGTAGGCCGCACTGAAGTGGTTGGACATGCCCGGCGCCTACTTCAGGATCTGCAGCAGCCGGTCCGCCAGGATCGCGGCCGAGTGGGGGTTCTGCCCGGTGATGAGGTTGCGGTCCTCGACCAGGTACGGCTTCCAGATTTCGCCGCGGCTGAACTCGACGCCGAGTTCCTGCAGCTCGTCCTCCAGCAGCCACCGCGTCCTGGAGGCGAGCCCGACGCCCTCCTCTTCGTCATTGGTGAAGCACGTGACCCGGTAGCCCTTGAAGGGCGATACGCCGTGGATCCGGGTGGCCAGCATCGCGGCGGGGGCGTGGCACACGATCGCGAGCGGCTTGCCCGACGCCAGCTGTGCGGTGAGGATGCGTCCCGCGTCCGCGTCCACCCAGAGGTCCTCCATCGGACCGTGGCCGCCGGGCAGGTACACCGCGTCGTAGTCCTCGAGGCGCACGTCGGACAGCTTGAGCGGCCTGCGCATGACCTCCGCCGAACGGATGATCGCCTCCAGTTCGAGCGCGCCCTCGACACCGCCCGCCATCTCGGGGCGCAGGCTCATCATGTCGACGTTCGGGGTCACCCCGCCGGGTGTCGCGACCACGACCTGGTGGCCTGCTTCGGTCAGGGCCTTGTACGGGGCCGCGAATTCCTCGGCCCAGTAGCCGGTGGCGTACCTGGTGCCGTCCTTCAACGTCAGATATGTCGCTCCGGACACCACGAACAGGATCTTCGCCATTTCGATCACTCCTTCGCACCGCACCGCGGAACCTCCGCCGGCTTCATGGTCCCCTGGCGGAGCAGCCGGTCGCGCCCGTGAAACACCCGGGCAGACAAGGGAGTTTCCCTGGTTCGGCCGCACGGCGGGTCGTGCCACGTTGGGTCGGCCCAGGAGTCCCCGCCCGGGAGAAGGAGTGCAGGATGAGCGCGATCGAAGACATCGGCCGGGTCATCGCCGGCCGCCGCCGCTTCCTCGGCCTCGCCACCGGCGCCGCCGTCGCCGCCCGGTTCGGCTTGCCCACACCGGCGGCGGCAGCGCCCCGGCCCGTCGCCGGGGTCCGCCCCTTCCGCATCCGGATCCCGCAGAAGGACCTCGTCGACCTCCGGCGGCGCGTACAGGCGACACGCTGGCCGGACGCCGAGACCGTCGGCGACCGATCCCAAGGTGCCCAGCTCGCGAAGCTCCGGCCGCTCGTCGAGTACTGGGGCACCGGCTACGACTGGCGCAAGGTCGAGGCGAAGCTCAACGCGCTGCCGCAGTACATCACCGAGATCGACGGGCTGGACATCCAGTTCGCCCACATCCGCTCGCCCCACACCAGCGCCCTGCCGCTGCTGATGACGCACGGCTGGCCGGGCTCGATCATCGAACTGCTGAAGGTCATCGATCCGCTGACGAATCCGACGCGACATGGTGGACACGCCGAGGACGCCTTCCACCTGGTCGTGCCGACGCTGCCCGGGTACGGCTTCTCGGGCAAGCCGACGTCGGCCGGCTGGAACCCGGCGCACATGGCGAGCGCGTTCCACCGGCTGATGCTGCGGCTCGGGTATCCGCAGTACGTTTCCCAAGGCGGTGACTGGGGCGCGATCATCTCCGAGGTGCTCGCGGTCCAGCACCCCGCTGGGCTTCTCGGCATCCACGTGAACATGCCCGGGACCGTCCCGCCCGACGTGCTGCGCCACCTCCGCAACTTCGACGCCGCGCCCGCCGGCCTGTCGGCCCGCGAAAAGGTCGCCTACGACCGGCTGCTGCACTTCTACCGTGACGGCTTCGGCTACGCCGCGATGATGAACCAGAGTCCGCAGACGATCGGCTACGCGCTCGCGGACTCGCCGGTCGCGATGGCGGCGTACTACTACGACAAGATCGCGGAATGGACCGACAGCGGCGGCAATCCCGAGAAGGTCCTCACCTACGACGAGATGCTCGACGCCATCTCGCTGTACTGGCTGACCAACACCGGAACCTCGTCGTCCCGGTCGTACTGGGAAGGTGCGCAGGCCGGTGGCGGGCCGTTCGACGCAGTCGGCATCCCGCACGTCCCGGTTGCGGTCACGGTGTTCCCCGCCGAGATCTACCGCGCGCCGCGCACCTGGGCCGAACGTTCCTTCGGCAACCTGATCTATTGGAACGAGGTCGACCGAGGCGGCCACTTCGCCGCATGGGAACAGCCGCAACTGCTGACCCGGGAGGTTCGCGCCGCCTTCCGGTCCCTGCGCTGAGGCCCGCCGGCGGGCCGTCCATAATGGACGGCCCGCCGCCGACCGTCAGAGCCGGTCGGCTTCGGCGACTGCTCTGGCGAAGGCCCTGGGCGCTTCCTGGGGCACATTGTGGCCGATCCCCTTGAGGGTGTGATGCGCATAGCGGCCGGTGAACTTGGCGCGGTAGGCGGAACCGTTCCCCGCCGGGGTGAACGGATCGAGCTCGCCGTCGAGGGTGACGGACGGCACGGTGATCACCGGACCGGCGGCGAGCCTCCGTTCAAGGTCGTCGTAGCGGGGATCTCCTTCGGTCAGGCCGAGCCGCCAGCGGTAGTTGCCGATGACGATGGCGACGTAGTCGGGGTTGTCGAAGGCGGCGGCGGTGCGGTCGAACGTGGCGTCGTCGAACTTCCAGGTCGGTGAGTTGAACTCCCAGATGAGCTTCGCCAGGTCGTGCCGGTTCTTCTCCAGGCCGAGCCGGCCGCGCTCGGTGGTGAAGTAGTACTGGTACCACCACGCCCATTCGAGGCGCGGTGGCAGCGGCTGCTTGTTACCCTCACGGTTGGTGATCAGGTAGCCGGTCACGGAGACCAGCGCCCTGCAGCGTTCCGGCCAGAGCGCCGCGATGATGTCGGCCGTGCGGGATCCCCAGTCGTACCCGGCGAAGATCGCCATGGGGATCCCGAGCGTGTCCAGCAGGGCGATGACGTCGAGCGCGAACACCACCTGCTGTGGATCCCGCAGCGTGCTGCCGGAGCGGAACCGGGTGGTGCCGTGCCCGCGCAGGTACGGCACGATCACCCGGTATCCGGCCGCCGCCAGCAGCGGCGCGACCTCGGCGTAGCTGTGGATGTCGTAGGGCCAGCCGTGCAGGAGAACGACCGCGGGACCGTCGGCGGGCCCGGTTTCGACGTAGCCGACGTTCAGGACGCCCGCGTCGATCTGCTTCACGGGACCGAGTGGCGCCGCCCTTGTCGCCGCCGTAGCGCGTGGCGCGGCGGCCGCTGCCGGGGGCGTGCCGGCCAGCGAGGACGCAACTGCTCCGGCGCCCATCAGTTTACCGAAGATCCGCCTGGTGATCATGGAGATCCTTCCCTCGTTCAGGACACCTTCCGGCTGGCCGGTTGCCGGGCGGCGGTGATCTGCTCGTGCAGGCCCTTGAGCGCGGCGACGTAAATCTCGGAGAACGTCGGGAACGGCTGGATGGTGTCGCGCAGGACGCCGAGCGGGATCCGCGCGCGGATGGCCAAGGTGGCCTGTTGCAGCCATTCCCCGGCCTCCGGGCCGAGGGCGTAGGCACCGGTGAGCACTTCACCGTCGCTGAGCAGCGTCAGGAAGCCGTTGGCCTCGGCGTAGGCCCGGGTGTAGGTCGCGGTTTTGGCGACCTCGGAGATTGGTGCGGTCGCGCTGAACCGTGCTGTGGCCGCCCCGACCGAGGCCGCTTGCGGGTCGGTGAAGACCACGCGGGGCACGGCTGTGTAGTCGGCTTCACGGGGTGTGCCGAGGATGTTGTCCGCGACCACTTCGCCCTGGTACTTGCCCACGTGGGTCAGCATTTCGAGGCCGGTGGCGTCGCCGACGACCCAGAGGTTCTCCGCGGCGCGCAGCCGTCCGTCTACCGGGATGCCGCGGTCACCGGCCACCACCCCGACCGTCTCCAACCCGAGGTCGTGCACCCGCGGACGGCGCCCGGTGGCGACGAGCAACCGGTCGCCGCGCAGTTCCTGCCCGTCGTCGAGGGTCAGGGCGTAGTCGTCGCGCTCGCGCCGGGCGTTGATCCCCTTCGGGCCGAGGACCAGTTCGATCCCGTCGCGGCGCAGGACCTCGCCGAGCGCCTGGCCCAGCGGAGCGGGCTCGCGCGGCAGGACGTGCCGGCCGTGGGCGGTGAGGACCACCTCACCGCCCAGCCGCCGGACCGCCTGGGCCAGCTCCACGCCGACGGGGCCGCCGCCGAGCACGATCAGCCGGCGCGGGACCGCTTTCATCGCGGTGGCCTCGCGGTTGGTCCAGACGCCCGCCAGGCCGGACAGGCCCGGGATGTCCGGGATGATCGGCGAGGCGCCGGTGGCGACGACGACGTGAGCGGCGCCGTAGCGGGCGCCGGCCACCTCGACGACACCCGGTCCGGCCAGCCGGCCGCTGCCGCGCAGCAGATCGATGCCGTTGCCGGCCAGCCACCGCTGCTGTCCCGCGTCGGAGTAGTCCGACACCATGAAGTCGCGCCAGGCGAGGGCCTGCCCGGCGTCGACCTCGGCGGTCGCCGCCGCCTCCCGCGCTCCGTGTACCGCTTCGCCCGGACGCAACAGCGTCTTCGACGGAATGCACGCCCAGTAGGAACACTCCCCGCCGACGAGCTCACGCTCCACCAGCGCGACGCGCAGACCACCCTCGGCGAGCGCGCCGGCGCAGTGCTCACCCGGTGACCCGCCGCCGAGCACGATGACGTCGTAGGTACTGCTCATCTCGCGGCTCCTGTCTACCAAGTCTGTTCGCCGGCCCGAACCAGCATTTCGTTGACGGCCACGCGCCGTTCTCGCGTGACGATGTAGCCGATCGCGTCCGCGATGTCGTCCGCGTGCAGCGTTTCGATCCCGTTGACCTGCCTGCGGACCGCGTCCCGGACGGCGTCACCGAGGTGATCCACCAGTTCGGTGTCCACGGTGCCGGGCTCCACCACGCTGACCCGGACGCCTTCGCCGAGCAGTTCCTGGCGCAGCGATTCGGTGAACCCGGTCAGGCCGAACTTGGTCAGGGTGTAGACGCTGCTGCCCGGCCGGGCGACCCGCCCGGCCGTCGAGCTGACGTTGACCAGATCCGCCACCTGCCTCGGGGACGTCGCCGCCGCGTCGATCAGGTACGGGACGGCGGCGTGCGTGACGTGCAGCAGCGCCGCGACGTTGAGGGAGATCATCCGGTCCCAGTCCTCGACGGTGGTGTGCAGCGCCGAGTCGAGCAGCATGATCCCGGCGTTGTTGACCAGGACGTCGAGCCGCCCGAACCGCTCCAGCGTGCCCTGCACCGCCTCGTAGGCGCGTTCGGGCTCGGTGATGTCGGCCGTGACGGCGACCGCGTGGCCGCCCAGCGCGGCGATGTCGGTCACCACCTGGTCCAGGCGGTCGCGGCGACGGGCGACCAGGGCGATCGCCACGCCCTCGCAGGCGAGACGGCGCGCGGTCGCGGCGCCGATCCCGCTGCTGGCGCCGGTGATCAGCGCGACGGCTCCGGCCAGCGACTTCTCGGACATGACCCTCTCACCCCTTCGTGTCGAGGACGGCGCTCAAGCGGGGTCGACCGGGACCGATGGCGGTCGTAGCGTCACCGGGGCAGTTCGCCTCCGGCCTGCTCGCGCACCATGTGGTCCGCGTACCAGTCCGGCCAGTCCGGGTCGGCCGCGCCGGTGCGTGCCTCGTGCTCGCCGTGCGCCGCCGCGGCGCGGCGCAGCGCAGCCGCGAGATCCGCGATCGAGGCGAACGTCGTGACGGCCGGGTCGATCCGGCCCGGGAGCCGGGTGGTGACCTCCTGGAGGACCCAGCCGTTGCCGTCCGGGTCGCCGAACGACAGGAAAGAGCCGTAGCTGGTGTGCTGCGGATCCGGGCCGGGCACCCGGGCGGCGGTTCCGGCGTGGTGGAAGATCCCGCCGGCGTCGTGGAACACCTCGCTCGGCTCGGCGCCGAGCCGTTTCAGTTCGCCGTGCGCGGCCTCGATGTCGTCGACGATCAGGTGCAGTCCCTGGGCCGTGCCGGGTGCCTGGGACGTGACCGACGTGCCGAAGATGACCGACGCCGGCGACCCGGGCGGCGTCACCTGCACCACGCGGAAGTCGTCGCCGGTGGCGATGTCGGCGTCCAGCCGCCAGCCCAGCGCCATGTAGAAGGTCTTGGCGCGGTCGACGTCGGCGACCGGAACGACGACGATTTCGAGCTTCATGTCCATGACCTGGCGCCTCCTGCGTGCGGGCGGACTGCCGACGCGACGAGTCTCGCCCGATCGGCCGCCCGTTCGCGCCCGTGACTCTCCCTGGTCGAGGAGAACCGGTGAAAGTCACCGGCGCGCCCACCCGTGACCTGGTCGCGCCGGGACGGGTGCTGCGCAGCGCCGGGCTCTGGCAAGCCACCGGTCCCACGCAGGTGCAGGAGAACCTGCGGTCGCTCCCTGGGCGGCACTCCCCGGGCACCGACGACGTGGCCGGTAGTCAACAGCTCGTCCCCCGAGCAGCTACGTCGGCGTGGACTCGCCGGCGGGCAGGACATCCCGCAGCTGCCGCCGGGAGGTGACCGAGAGCTTCGTGAAGATCTTGCGCAGGTGCCACTCCACCGTGCGCGAGCTGAGGAAAAGCCGGGAGCCGACCTCGGGATTGGAGAACCCTACCCCCACGAGCAACGCGATCTGCCGCTCCTGGTGCGTCAGCTCCTCACCGGCCGAAGCCGCGGCGGCACGCTTGCGGACGGTCGCCCCCGTCGCGAGCAGCTCGCGGTGGGCACGCTCGGCGAACGCGGCCATCCCGATCGAGACGAACATGTCGTGGGCGGTGGTGAGATGAGCGCGTGCTTCGACGCGCTGACGCCGCCGGCGCAGCCATTCGCCGTACAGCAGGTGGGCACGCGCCAGCTCGGGGCGCAGCCGGGTGCGGCTCAACCGCTCGATCGCCTCGCGGTAGAGGTCGTCGGCGTCCGGGTCGGCGGCGACCAGTGCCCGCGTGCGCGCCTCGATGCCCGAAGCGAAGTCGGTGCTGAACGGCTCTGTCGCCGCCACCAGCCGCTCGAGGGCACCGAGGGCGGGAGCGAGCTCGCCGGCGCGGGTGGCCGCCTCGACGAACTCGGGCAGCAGCCAGATGGACAGCCACGGCTCGGCTATCCAAGGGGTGGCCTGGGCGGCGCGCATCGCTTCCGGATAGCGGGCGAGTCCGTTGTACAGGACCGCGGCCGCCCAGTGCGCGGAGGTGATGGCCATGCCGAAACCGGTGACGGCCGCGCCTCGGATCGTGGCGGCGATCAGTTCGGCGGTCTCGGTTTCCCGGCCCTGCAGGGACAGCAGCCGTAGTGCGCTGTAGGGCGGCATCGGGTTCCCGGTCGCGGCCGCGACGACGTCGCCCTCCGCGATCACCGCGGCAGCACCCTCGAAGTCACCGGCCCAGGACAGCGCGTGGCCCAGCGTGCCGAGGTGGTACGGCAGTTCCCCGAGCGCACCGGCTTCGCGCACGACGCGGACCTGCCGTGCGTAGATCGCCCGCATGCCCTCGTCGTCCCAGATGGCCGAGCTGGCGCCCGACGCGACCCATCCCCACCGCAGCACATCCACGACGGGGATGTCGATGAGAACCTCCGCGGCCCGGCGCAGGGTCGAGGCCGCGGCCGACCGGCCGTCGGTGACGAGGAGAGCGAACCCGTCGAGAAGGAGGTCCATCGGCGCGGGGTCGACCGGTGGCGGGAGGTCCCGCACCGCACGCGAGACCGCGGAGAGGGCGTCGTGGTCGGCGACGTTCACTGCCATGCCCCACGCGGTCAAGTAGGTCTCGCGCGCCAGGCGCGGATGCGACGGCTCGAGTTGTCTGGCGGCGTCCAGCAGCATCGTGATCGCGTCGGTGCCGCCGCCCGAGGCGAACGCGACGTGGCCGCGCAGCACCCCCGTCCGGCCGTTCTGGCCGCCGTCCAGCGGTGCGGCGTCGAGGATGCCCAGCATTCTGCGCACGTCGCCGAGCTCACCCGCTTGCAGGCTCGCCTCCGCGGCCGCCAACGTCCGGTCGGTACGTCGCGCGGAGTCGGTGGTCAGTACGGCGGACCGCTGCAGGAACGCGGCGGCCGCGGCGACTCCGCCGCGTGCCTGCGCGCGGCCGGCGGACCGCTCGAGCTCGGCCGCGACGGACTCGTCCGGGCCGGCGCTGGCGGACGCCAGGTGCCAGGCACGACGGTCCGGGGCATCCCGGCGGTCGATCACCGCCGCCAGCGCCCGGTGGACCGCCCGGCGATCCCGGGGCTCCGCCGCCCGGTACACCGCCGACCGCACGAGCGGATGCCGGAAGGTCACACGCTCGTCGATCGTCAGCAGCCCGTCCGTACCACCGGCGAGCGCGGTCGAGGCGGGTACGCCGAGCCGTTCGGCGGCCTGCCACACCAGCGCCGGGTCACCGACCGGTTCGGCCGCGGCGACCAGCAGCAGCAGCCGGGTCTGCGAAGACAGTTCCCGGACCCGCTCCAGGAAACTCCGCTCGATCCGGCCCGGCAGCGTGTCGGCGTCCAGCAGCCCGAGGCCACCGGCCATCTGCGTCGCGCTCAGCCCGCGGGGCAGCTCGAGCAGGGCGAGCGGATTGCCCCTGGTCTCCGCGACGATCCGAGCGGAGATGGGCTGGTCGAGCCGGGCGTGTGTGACGGAGTTCAGCAGTGTGTGCGCCTCGGCGTCAGGCAGTCCGGCGACCTCCAGCTCCGGCAGGCCGCGCAGCTCCCGCCCTCGCCGACGGGTCCCGAAGAGGACGGCGACCGACTCCGCCAGCAGCCGTCGGGCGACGAAGGCGAGAACTTGCACCGAGGCGCGATCGACCCAGTGCGCGTCGTCGACCACGCACAGCAGCGCGCGCTCCACCGACGCGTCCGACAGCAGGCCCAGCACCGCCAACCCGACGAGGAAATGGTCCGGCGTGGGTCCCTCGCGCATCCCAAACACCGTCTCC
Organism: Amycolatopsis sp. NPDC026612; assembly: GCF_040638285.1. Lineage (NCBI taxonomy): Bacteria > Bacillati > Actinomycetota > Actinomycetes > Pseudonocardiales > Pseudonocardiaceae > Amycolatopsis > Amycolatopsis sp. NPDC026612. Next base: position 23,504 of record NZ_JBEZYB010000068.1, on the reverse strand, counting down.
AATGCGTAGCGCTGCGGCGCCGGAAGCGGCTCCCGCCGCTCGAGCAACGGGAAACAAAGCTGGTGCAGCGCAGCGAACTCCAGCTCCATCTCCGACTCGACCCCGACAACGCGGAGCACGCGCACGCCGGTGGCCGAGCCTTCCGCGTACTCCAGCAGTGCGGACTTCCCCACCCCGGGAGGACCTCGCAGCACCAGCACCCGGCTTTCCCCGGCTCGCAACGCGACGATCACCTCGTCAAGGCGGGCACACTCCCGTTCCCGCCCCAGCAGCCCGGCGGTCTCTCCGTGCCCTGAATTCCGACCCCGATGATCCACAGTTGCCCGCATTCGCCGCGGCTGATGCGCCGACTGGCGCCTGCCTGACACTACCGAAAAATGTGGCACAAATCCGCATCGCGCAGAAACCCCCTCCCACAGTGTTAGCTGCCGCAGAAAACCCCGCGCATCGCGGTCGTTGCTCCGGAATTGGCTCGTACGTACGACCGGCCGTGCGCAGCGCCGGGTGAGTAACATGCCCGGCGCCGGCGCGGACCAGGGAAGGGACGACCATGACACGTGACTCCGAGACCCGGGCGCGGATCGAGGAACACTGGACTGCCTCCGAACTCGGAGATGCCGGCACCGAGCACGCGATCTACGCGGCCGACGCGATCTTGGACTACCCGCAGTCCGGGGAGCGCTTCCGAGGCCGCTCAACGATCCAAGCGCAACGTGGGGGTCACCCGGCGGAGCGCCATTTCACGATCGTCCGCATCCAGGGCAGTAACGACTTCTGGGTCAGCGAATGCGTGATCACCTATGACGGTGTACCCACCAACACGGTGAGCATCATGGAGTTCACCGGCGGACTTGTGCGGCACGAGACGCAGTATTTCGCCGAACCGTTCCCGGCGTCTCCGTCGCGAGCGTCACTGGCTGAGCCGATCCCGGGCCGGTAGCGTCGCGGTGCGATAGAACTCCGTCGCGGTGAAGGCGGCGCGGACCCCGAGTTCGCCGGCGACCGCGGTGATGGCGGCGTCGGCGTCGGCGACGTCGACCTGGCCATCGGCGGTGAAGTGCGGGGCGATGAACGTCTCGTAGTGGGCCCGGGCCTCGGCCGCGGTGTGGCCGCCGAGGAACGCCTGGATGTACCGCACGGTCGTGCCAGGATCCTCGTGGATCACCCGCAGCGCGCGCCGGTGGGCGCGGACGACGGCCTGGACCGCCGGGTCCTCGGGCCGGACGTGGGCAGGGTCGACAGCCACGCCCACAGTGGGGATCCGGAAGTGGTCGCCTACCCAGGCCGGTACCCGCCAGCCGTGCTCGGCGGCGACCGCCTCCGGTGCCATGGTGCTGCCGACGAAGGCGGCGTCGATGGTGCCGTCACTCAGGTGGCGCAGGTCCATGCCGTAGTCGCCGGGTGGCCGGACGATGCAGTCGACGTCGCGGTCGGGATCCAGCCCCGCGCCGCGCAACACGATGCGGGCGAAGCACCCGGGCGCGGTGTGCGGGGCGTGCACCGCGAGCCGCCGGCCGGCCAGGTCGGTCAAGTCGGTGAGTCCGGAGCGGGCGAGGAACCAGAACAGCGGGCGATGGGTGTTGACGGTCAGGGCCACCCAGCGGATGCCGCCGGTCAACCGGGACAGCAGCACCCGGCCGAGCCCGATGGTGGCGCCGCGGCGCAGCCGCTCCTCGTTCCAGTCGCAGCCGTCGCGCAGGGCGACGTGGACACCCTCGTCGGCGTAGTAGTCCTCCTGGTCGGCGATGTAGGCGACGAGTTCCTCGTGCAGGCCCCGCCCGACGTAGGCCAGATCGATGGTGTGCATCAGCTCGTCTCCTCAGTACATCGCCATGCCGCCGTTGACCGGGGCGGTGGTGCCCGTCATATGGGCGCTGTCTTCACCGGCGTAGAAGGCCACCACGCGGGCGACGTCCTCCGGGCGGGGCAGGCGGCCCAGCGGGGTCGCGGCGATCTGACGCCGCTTCTGCTCCTCGTCGAGAACCCGAGAGATCCGGGTTTCAGCCACCGGACCGGGCTCGACGACGTTGACCGTGATCCCCCGGGGCCCCAGTTCCTGGGCGAGGTAACGGGCGAACTGCGTCAGCGCGGCCTTGGCCGTGCCCAGGGCGATCATGTCCGCCCGCGGTTGGCGACTCAGACCGGTGCCGAGATAGACCAGCCGCCCCCAACCCCGATCGGTCATGGCCGGCAGGACGGCTTTGGTCACCACGAAGGCGGCCCGCATCTCGTCGTCGAGCTTGCCGCCCAGCTCCTCCCACGTCATGTCCCGGAACGGCTTGATCGCGTACGGCGTCAAGGCGTTGTGCACCAGGACATCGATGCCACCCCAGGCCGCCCCGACGCGTTCGACCATGGTCTCGACCACCGCCGCGTCGCGCACGTCGGCCTGGAAAGCCATCGCCTGACCACCCGCCGCCTCGATCCCGGCCACGACCTCCGCGGCCGCCTGACTGCTGTGGAGGTAGTCGACCACCACCCGCATCCGCCGATACGAAGCATGGTATCGTCATATCACCCTCGCCATGGCCGCAGCGGCATTCGTCGTCATCACTCGAGACGCCGCGAAAAAAGGTGATCCACACCCGGCCTGATATCGCTCACCTCCAACGAAATACGCAGGCTGTTCAACCGCGTTACCGTACCGATCCGGCACGCAATCCAGCATGCAATGCACTGGTCGCGATGGCGACGAATCAGCCAAGCCCGAGCGCGTGCCAGCCACTACCGACGACGCGGCCATCACGAAGTGTCGTTGCAGTACTAATTCTTCTCGTGCCCGAGATGCTCGGTCATCTCCTCGTTGAAGGCGGTTTCCAGCACGTTCTTGTTGAACAGCTTCAACAACCCGTCCGGGCCGGTCAACGCCAGCCCGCGGGCCTTCGCCGCGGCTACCATCGCCGCCGCGGCGGCCTGCTCCGGCGACAGCTCCCGCGCCGGCTTCGACTCACGCTTACATGGACTCACAAGGTCCGATGTCATCACTCACAGTGCCCATCTCGCCGGACCTCAGCCCGGCGTGTCGGGCCAGAAACACCGATCTTGGAACAGTCCCACCGGGAACGCGAACCAGAAGTGGCACCGGGGCTGATCCCGGTGACGCGGTGTGGTGACGCCTGGGATGCCCGGGTCACCACACCGCGGCGGAGCGAAGGCAACGGTTCGGAGCCGTGGCGAGCCGGGCCTTTGCTTGATCCCTCACGCGGCGTCTCTACTATGGCGCGGTGCAATCGGGGCGGATGCTGTCCGAGATGTTGGCAGGACTGCGGAGCAGCCGCGGCCTGTCGCAGGAGCAGCTGGCGGAGCAGAGCGGGATCAGCGTCCGCGCCATCGGGGAGATCGAGCGCGGCGCTACGCGGCGCCCGCATCGCGAGACGCTGCGGGCACTCGCCGGCGCGCTCGGCCTGACGCCGGAAGAACAGGCGGCGTTCGCGCGGAGCGCCCGCACCGCGCCGCCGCCGGACACGCGTCGACGGCGGACCGCACGCCCGGCGCTGCCGGCACCGGTCACCTCGATCGTCGGCCGATCCGACGACCTCGCCGCGGTGCTTCGGCTCGTTCAGGATCCCGCGGTGCGGCTGGTCACGATCACCGGCACCGGCGGGGTCGGCAAGACGCGCCTGGCGCTGGAAGCCGGCTGGCAGGCGGCGAGCCGGTTCGAGGCCGTGCACGGCCTCGACCTGAGTGCCCTGCGGGAGTCCGACGACGTCCCGCAGGCGCTGGCGGAATCCTTGCGTACGCCCGACCCGGCCACGGTGATCGGCGACGGGCGATGGTTGCTGGTGCTCGACAGCTTCGAACACGTCGCCGCGGCGGCCACCGACCTCGCCGCGCTGCTCGCCGGGTGCCCGCGGCTGACCGTGCTGGTGACCAGCCGGGCGCCGCTGCGGCTACGGGGCGAACACCTGTGGCCACTGACCCCACTGTCTACTCCGGACAGTGATGATCCGGCGGCCCTGGCTGGCAACCCGGCGGTCGAACTCCTGGTCGAGCGCACCGCCGCGGTCCGGCCGGGATTCGCGCTCACCGGAGACAACGCCGCCGCGGTCGCCGCGCTGTGCCGCCGGCTGGACGGGCTGCCGCTGGCTCTGGAGCTCGCCGCGGCGCGGCTGCGCACCCAGGCGCCGTCACAGGTGCTCGCCCAGGTCCGTGACCTGCACGGCGACACGGTGGATCTGGCCGACCGGCACCTGAGCCTGCGCCGCACGGTCGAGTGGAGCACGCGCGGGCTCACCGATCCCGACCGGCGGCTGTTCGGCGTGCTGGGTGCGTTCGCCGGGGGCGCCGACCCGGTCGACGTCGAGGCCGTGTTCGGTGGCCGGCCGCATGCGCTGGCGACGCTGGCCGCGCACAGCCTGGTCACCGTCACGGACCGGGCCGGGCACCCCCGCATCGGCATGCTGGACACCATCCGGGAGGTCGTGGAGGACCAGCTCACCAGCGCGGGCGATCGGGACAAGCACGCGGACCACTTCCTCCGCCTGGTTTGCGACGGCGATCCGCGGCTGGGCGACGAGCAGGACAACGTCCGTGCCGCCGTCCAGCACGCCGTCGACGCCGTGCCCGCCCTGCTGCACGTGGCGACCGTGCGCGCGCTGACCGGCCATTATGTCGCCCGTGGCCGGTTCGCCGAGGGACGCCGGATGCTCGCCGGGGCGGCCGCCGCCGCGCCCACCGAGCAGGCCCGGGCGTGGGCCTGGCACGGTGCCGCGGCCACCGCCAACCAGAACGGCGACCTGGAGGCGGCTCTGGCGCTGGCGGCGTCCGCCGCCGAAGCCTTCGGCGCCGATCCGGACGGCCGGGCGGCGGCACTGACCCTGATCGGCAACGTCCACAAGTTCGCCGGCCGGTACGCCGACGCCGCGGCCGCGTACACCGACGTCCTGAATCAGGCCCGGACCACCGGCGACGCGCGCCGCGAGACGATCGCGCTGAACAACCTGGGCGCGCTCGCGCACGACCGCGGCGCCTACGCACAAGCGATCGAGTACCACACTGCCGCGTTGCGCCGTAAGCACGAGCTCCGCGACCGGCGCGGCGTCGCGGTGGCGCAGCTCAACCTCGGCGCCGTGCAAAACGACACCAGCGACCACACCGGAGCGGCAATCCTGCTGACCGAAGCAGCCGCGACATTCGCCGCCCTCGGCGAACCCGGCTCCGAGGCCTTCGCGCTGGCGCTGCTGGCCCAGTCCCACGCCGGACAGGCCCGCTGGGACGACGCCACAGCCACCGGCAAGCAAGCGCTGGAACTGGCTCGCCGAGCCGAGCACGCCCAGGCAACCGGGCTCGCACTGCTCGCGCTCGGCGAGACCGCCGCCGCCAACGGCGACCCGGACAGCGTCGCCTTGCTGCGCGAGGCACTGACGTTCCCGATCGGCCTTCCCGACCGGGCCCGCATCCACGACCACCTCGGCGGCCACTGAAGTTTCTGCCTGCTTTTCCGCCGGTTCCTCCTGGAGTCCCACTGTGGTGATCCCTAGTGTTCCCCGCGTCACGGGCTCGTCGCCCGCCCGCATTCGTGCCTTCCGAGGAGACTCATGCTGCAGTTGCCCCGCGCGATCCTGGTTCCGCTCGTGATCGCCGTCGTGGCGCTGACGGGCGCCGCCCCCGCCTACGCCGACCGGACCGTCATGCCGCCGGTGAGCGGTGAGGTGCTGGCCTGGCAGCCCCTCAGCAGCAGCCCTCCCACCGGCCTCAAGTGCATGCAGGTCGACAAGGAACGCTACGACGACGCCGCCCCGGTGGACCAGTTCACCTGCGAATACAAGAACAACCAGAGATGGCGGATGGGACAGGCCACCGACGACCCCAACGTCTTCTGGCTGCAGAACGTCGCCACCGCCAAGTGCCTGGACGACTCCGGGTACGGAATGAATCAGGGAAACCCCATCATCCAGTACAACTGCCTGGTCGGCACGAACCAGCAGTGGCGGATGATCTGGGACTACTACTACGGGGACGCGCAGTTCCAGAACGTCAACAGCGGCCTGTGCCTGTCGGTGGACGGCATCACCACCACCAACTACCGCCGTCTCGTACAGAACCCTTGTTACGGCTTCGTCAACGAACGGTTCCAGCCGATCCTGCCGAACTAGCCGAGCGGACCTGCTCCATCGGCGTCCGGTCGGCGAACCGGCCGGTCTCGCGTGGTGACGTGCCACCGGCTGCGACAACCGCACGGTTTGTCGCAGCCGGGTCGACGTGCTGTCAGACGGGGAAAACGCCGAAAGCCTGTGCGGGGGTACCGTTGCAGACCCAGAGCTGCATCGCGGCACCCTCGGTGCCCAGCCCGCCCGGATCGTCAATGCAGTGGGTGTTCGTGTTCGCGACCCGCGAGCGGAGACTCACGAAGTCCGGCAGGTCCCGGCTCGCCTGGAACCGCTCGTTGCTGATGCCGGAGCAGGGCCATTGGACCACCGGCGTCCCGTTGTTGTTGCGACCCAGCACGTCCATGCACTTCAACGTGACCGCGTTGCGGATCTGGAAGATGTGATCGTCGTGGTCGACGAAGTCCCACCGCTGGAACGGGCTGCCGTTGCACGTGACCTGGACGATGGGCACGCCGTCGGCCGACGACTCGCCCTGCGGTGTCAGGCACATCCCGCTGGCCGTGTTCCGGACGGTCATGTCGAAGTGGTCGTCGGCGAACGCCGGCGCGGCGGCGGCGAGCGACGCCGCCATGGCCGCCATCAAGGCGAGAGCTGTCGTGGCGATCCGCTTTCTCATCTGAGTACCTCCCGTAGGTTCGGGCGCCGAACGTCAACGGCCGCCCTCCACACTGGTGCTGCGTTTCATGACATTCCATCGAGACGCACCGGCAAGGCCGCCGCGGTCCAGGACCCAAGGTCCGCCGCAGCACCCTCACCACTGTCGCCGCCACGGCGATCGCCGGCGGGACAGTGCGGGCCGGGCTCAGCCGCAGTTGAAGGTCCGCGCCGGGTCCCAGTTGGTACGCCATACGGTCGGCGCTGTGGTGACGCAGTTGTACTCGTAGTCCAGCCCGGCCCATCCGGATTGGGAGGACACGAGGACGTCGTTGCGCCAGACCTGGAGGGTGATCATCCCGACGCCGCACGCCTCGTTCTCGGGGGGCTCGGCGTGGGCGACGATCGTTGCGACCGGTTGCTGATCAAGGCTGTGCTGTACCAGGCATTTGTTGCCGGCCGGCGTCGCGACGGCGGGTGCTGCGACAGCCAGCGTCATTGCCAGTGCCGCGGTGCCGATGAGCGCGAGGGTGCGAGTGGTCCTCTTCATGATCAGGTCAGCCTCCGGATGGTCGGCAATGGGCTTTCTGCCTGCCTCCGAGCGTGCACCGGTGGCCCGGGCCGCAACGCAATCCCGAACGATTCCGTACGCGGGCCTGCCGGATTGTTGACAGCACCCCTGACATCACCGATGGTGCGTATAGCAGGGGGAGCCTGTCATGATTGTGCCGAGAGCGGACCGTGCATTCCTCGTCCCACCGGATCCCGGCCGCGCCGGCTGCGCGAGTCCCTCGACCGGCTGGCCGGTCTCGTCGAGAGTTCCGCGGGCTGAGGCGTCACGCACCCTACTGCGCCCGCACCGCCGCGGGCGCGCGCTTGCCGAGCACGGCGATGCCGCCACCGTCAGCCGAGGGCTGCGCCGCCGATACCGGCGGCCGCGCAGCACAGGGACGCGTAGCCGGGCCAATTCCGCAGCACTCGCCGACGCCGTGGTGCAGGTCGTTCGCGGCTACCTAGGTCAGTCCGGCCGTGACGCCGAACAGCGCGCCGGTCGCCGCGGCCGGACTCAGAGCCCGCTGGGTGCCCTCGCCCGACCGCGCGACCGCCACGCAGCCGGCCACGATCGTCACCGCACCGCCGGCCACCTGCAGCGCCTCACCCGCCCGGGGCCCGGCGGTTTCGGGCGCGGGCGGCGAGCAGCAGGAACACGATCAGACCGCCCGCGCACCGCAGTCCAAGCGGGAACAGAACCGGCCCAGCGGGTGCCCGGCGCCGACCGACCACGCTGGGGAGGAAACCCGTCACGGCCGGAGCAGGACTTTCGTCCAGCCGTCGTCGCGGTGGTCGAACCGCTCGTACCCCTCCGCCGCCTGCTTCAGCGGCAGCTCGTGCGACACCAGGAACGACGGGTTCGCCCGGCCGGTGACGATCAGGTCCCGCAGCCGCCGGTTGTACCGCTTGACCGGGCACTGCCCGGTTCCCATGCGCTGCCCCTTCGTGAACAACGTGCCGTAGTCGAACCCGATCCGGCCCTCCTTCGCCCCTTCGGTCGCTGCACCCGGGTCCTGCGGGACGTAGACCCCCACCACACCGATCCCGCCGGTCGAGCGCACCGACTTGATCAGGTTGTCCAGTACGAGCTCCGGGTGCTCCTGACCGGAATGGTCGTGCGCCTGGTAGCCGACGGCTTCGACGCCACAGTCCGCGCCCTGCCCGCCGGTGGCCGCCATGATCTGCTCCACCGGGTCCGCCTCGCCGAAGTCCACCGGCAGCACACCGATCTTCTCGGCCATCGCCAGCCGGTCGCGTTCCTTGTCCACGACGTACACCTCGGCCGCGCCGCGGATCACCGCGCTGTGCGCGGCCATCAAGCCCACCGGCCCGGCCCCGAACACGACCACCCGGTCACCCGGGCGCATCCCGGCCAGCTCGGTCCCGTGCCAGCCGGTCGGGAAGATGTCCGACAGCATCGTGAAATCGTTCTCGTACTCGGTACCGGCGGGCAGGTCGAGCAGGTTGAAATCCGCGTAGGGGACTCGCAGGTACTCGGCCTGGCCCCCGTCGTACGGGCCCATGTTCGCGTAGCCGTACGCGGCGCCGTCCATGCCTTCGGCCGGATTTACCCGCAGGCAGAACGACGTCCAGCCCTCCAGGCAGTTCCGGCACGTCCCGCAGGCGATGTTGAACGGCACCGACACCCGGTCGCCGACCTTCACCCGCGTCACGCCGGCCCCGATCTCGACGACGATGCCCATGTTCTCGTGGCCCAGGACCTTGCCCTCCTCGACCGCGGTCCGGCCTTCGTACATGTGCAGGTCCGACCCGCAGATGTTCGTCGTCGTGATCTTCACGATCGCGTCCGTCGGCTGGTCGATCACCGGATCGGGTACCTCGCGCACGTCCACCTGACGCGGACCCTGGTACACCACTGCCTTCATTTCGACTCCCATCGATCACCGGACTCCGGCGCGGCTACCCGGCGCACTCCGCGGTAACCCCCATCAGGTGAGATCCAGGATCGTCTTCCCCCGGCCGTGCCCGGAATCGAGGCGTTCGTGCGCTTTGCGGACCTGGTCCAGCGGCAGGACCTCGTCGACGACCGGCCGGGCCTGCCGGCGTTCGAACACCGGGGTCATCTCCTCCAGCCGGCGGCGCTCGCGGGTCAGCATGATCCCGTGCAGCTGCTGGTTGCGCTGGTACAGCGCGCTCAGCTCGCCCTTGGGCGCCAGCACGGTCGCGATCCGGCCGAACGCGCGGGTCGCCGCGCAGCTCTTCACCAGGTTTTCCCCGCCGACCAGGTCGAGCACCGCGTCAACCCCGGTGCCGTCGGTGTGTTCCAGCGCCGCCTCGACCGGGTCGGCTTCGTGGTAGTCGATCGCTTCGGCGCCGAGGTCTCGCATCAGGTCCTGGTTGTCCGGGCCGGCCGTGGCCAGCACCCGGGCGCCCGCCGCAATGGCGAACTGGACGGCGAAGGTGCCGACCCCGCCCACGCCGGCGTGCACCAGCACCGTCTCCCCGGGACGCACCGCCAGCCGCCGGACGATCGCCTCCCACGCGGTGCCCCCGGCCAGCGGGATCGCCGCCGCTTCGACGTGGCTGAGCCCGCGCGGCTTCGGTGCCACGATGGCCGCGGCGACGACGTTCAGCTCGGTGTAGCTGCCCAGCCCCGACGCCAGTTCCGGGGTGTAGAACACCTCGTCACCCCGGGCGAAGTCGGTGACGCCGGGCCCCACCTCCTCGACCACACCCGAGACGTCACCGCCCAGCACCGCGGGCAGCTCGAGATCCGGGATGGCCACCCCCTGCCGGATCTTCGCCTCCACCGGGTTCGTCCCCGACGCGAACACCCGGACCAGCAACTCCCCCGGCCCCGGCTCGGGCCGATCGACCTCTTTCAGCGTCAGGACCTCAGGGCCACCGAATTCCGTCATCACCACGGCTTGAACAGGCATTCCGTCTGCGTACCCGGCAGCGGCCCGGCGAAACGGCTGCCGTTTGCCCAGCCCGCGGCCGGGTAGCCGCCCCGCGTGGCGTAGTGCACGCCGCACCCCGATCGGAAGGAGCCGACGTTGCCCGCACGCACGGCCGATGGCCCGGAACTGCTGCCCGAAACCGAAGAATTGGCCACCGGCAAGAACTTCGCCGCGGTCACCACCGTCCTGCCCAGCGGCAGCCTGCAGACCCAGATGATCTGGGTCGACGTCGAGGACGGCGAGATCGTGCTCAACACCGAAACCCACCGCGCGAAGGCCCACAACGTCGCCCGCGACCCGCGGATCACCGTGCTGATCCGCGACGAAGCGAACCCCTACCGCTACGCCGAAGTCCGCGGAAAGGTGACCGGCGTCGAAAACGGCGAACGCGCCCGCCGCCAGGTCGACCGGCTCTCCCGCAAGTACACCGGCGAGGACTACCCGCCGGACAACATCAAGTCCGAGCGCGTCATCCTGCGCGTCACACCGGAGCGGCAGACCTACATCGACCAGGCCAAGGGCATCGCGGACTGACCGTCGTCGGTCACACGAAGGCACCCATCCCGGTCACCGCCCGGCCCACGATCAGCTGGTTGATTTCCCGGGTGCCTTCGTAGCTGTAGAGCGCTTCGGCGTCGGCGAAGAACCGGGCGACGTCGTTCTCCAGCAGAATGCCGTTGCCGCCGAACACTTCCCGGGCCAACGCCACCGTCTCGCGCATCCGGGTGGTGACCACGGACTTCGCCATCGCCGCGTGCTCGTCCTTGGTGACGCCCTCGTCCTGCAGCTGCGCCAGCCGCACGACCAGCGCCAGCGACGAGGTGACGTTGCCCAGCATCGTGGCCAGGTGGTCCTGGATCAGCTGGAACTTCGCGATCGGCCGCCCGAACTGCTGCCGCTCCTTGGCATACGCCAGCGCCAGCTCGTAGGCGGCCATCATGCAGCCCACCGAACCCCACGCGACCCCGCCGCGGGTCTGGCGCAGCACGTCGCTGGTGTCGCGGAAGCTGTTCGCCCGCTGCAGCCGGTTCTCTTCGGGCACGCGGCAGCCGTCGAGGACGATGTCCGCGTTCTGCACCGCGCGCAGCGCGATCTTGCCTTCGATCTTCGCCGGGCGGAATCCCGGCGTGTCCTTCTCGACGACGAACCCCTTGACGTGCCCGTCTTCGACGTCGCGCGCCCACACGATCACCAGGTCGGCGAAGGTGGCGTTGCCGATCCACTTCTTCTCACCGTCGAGAACCCAGCTCTCTCCGTCACGTCGCGCGGTCGTCTCCAGCCCGCCGGCGACGTCGGAGCCGCCGTGCGGTTCGGTCAGCGCGAACGCGCCGATCCGCTCCAGCCGCGCCATCGACGGCAGCCAGCGCTCCCGCTGCTCGTCGGAGCCGCAGCGGTGGATGCTGCCCATCGCCAGTCCGGTGTGGACACCGTAGAAGGTGTTGACCGACGGGTCGCAGCGGCAGATCTCCAGCGCCAGGAACCCGGTCAGCAGCCGGGTGCCGCGGTGGGCGGCGAGGCCGTCGTACATCAGCCCCGCGATGTCGAGTTCGCGGAAGCCGTCGATGATCCCGAACGGGAACTCCGCGCGCGCCCAGTGGTCGTTGATGATCGGGGCGACCTGCGTGCGCAGGAACTCGCGCACCCGCAGCACGATGCCACGCTCGGTCTCCGGCAGCAGGTTCTCGAACCCGTAGAAGTCCCCTGGGTGCGTCTCGAAGGTCATGGCCGTCCTTCCTCGTGGATCCGCACGACGCCCTGGTCCGCGAGCGCGGCGATCGTTTCGGTGTCGTAGCCCAGCTCGGTGAGCAGCTCTGCGGTGTGCGCACCCAGGGCCGGGGTGTGGCTGCGGATGGTGGGCGGAGTGGCGGAGAACCGCAGCGGGTTGGCGATGACGCGGTAGGGCCCTTCCGTCGGGTGGTCGCCGACGGACAGCAGGCCGCTTTCGGTGACGTAAGCGTCGTCGGCCGCGTGGTCGAGGTCCAGGACCGGCGAAAACGGGATGCTGTGCGCCGCGCACAGCGCCGCCCACTCGGCCGTGGTCCGGGTCGGCGCCAGCCCCTCGATCAGCTCGTACAGGTCGGCGTGGTGCTCAGCGAGCGCGGCGGACGTGCTGAACCGTACGTCGTCGGCGAACTCGGGTCGGTCCACCGCGGTGAAGAAGTCGGCGATGTTGCGCGGGGTGTAGGGGATGATGCACGCCCAGCCGTCCGCGGTCGGCATCGCCCGGTGCCCCTGGCTAAGCGACCGCGGGAAGCCGACCTTCCCGGTCGGCGGCTCGAAGGTCTGCCCGGCCAGGTGCTCGACGAGGTTGAACGCCAGCATCGTGTCGGTCATCGGCACCTCGACGTGCTGGCCCTCGCCGGTCGCGCGTTGGTGGACGACGGCGGCGAGCACCGAGTACACGATCGTGAGCGCGCAAACCTTGTCGGCCAGGATGGTCGGCACGTACGTCGGCGTCCCGGTGGCGCGGCGCATCAGGTCGGTGAGCCCGGACGCGGACTGCACGATCTCGTCGTAGGCCGCGTGGTCGGCGCGCGCGGAGTCGCCGCGGAAGCCTTGGGCGGTGCAGTAGACCAGCCGCGGGTTCACCCGGGCGAGGGACTCCGGATCCAGGCCGAGCCGTCGCAGCCCACCCGGCCGGGTGTTGGTGATCAGGACGTCGGCCGTGCGGACCAGGGCCAGGAACGCCTCTTTCCCGGCCGGGCTCTTGAGGTCGACGGCCAGGCTGCGCTTGTTGCGGTTGACGTTCAGCGCGAGCGCGCCCATGCCGTCGTGGCGCTGCGGCCGGCTGTGCCGGGTCATGTCCCCGGCCGGCGGTTCGACCTTGACCACGTCAGCGCCGAGGTCGCCCAGGATCTGTGCGGCATACGGTCCCATCACCACCGCCGCCATATCGATCACCCGCAGGCCCGCCAGCGCACCACCTGTCGAAGAGGTCATCTCCCCCGGCTACCCGCCGCATCCGGCCCGACACATCAGGCCGTTTGCCCGTCAGCCACCCGGGTAGCCGACCACACACACCCGGACGAGAGGACAGGACCTTGGGACTGCTCGACGAACGCGACCGCTGGTCCGGCCGGGTGTTCACCGGCGAGTGGACACGCACCGGCGGCACGACCGCGGCGATCGAACCCGCCACCGGCGACGAACTCGGCCAGGTCGGCACGGCCACCGCCGACGACCTCGCCCGCTCCGCGGCCGCCGCGGCCGCAAGCGCACGAGCCTGGGTGCACGCCGACTACCGGGAACGCGCCGCCGTCCTGCGCCGCGCCGCGGCCCTGTTCGAGCAGCACCGCGACGAGATCGCCGGCTGGCTCACCCGCGAAGCCGGGAAGACGGCCACCGCTGTCGAACTCGAGCTGAACCTCACCCTCGACGAACTGCACGAAGCCGCGTCGCTGGCGAGCGCGCCGTGGGGCACCCTGCTGCCCACCACCCAAGAGGGCCGCACCAGCATCGCCCGCCGCGTCCCCTTCGGCGTGGTCGCGGTGATCGCGCCGTGGAACTTCCCGCTCATCCTCGCCATGCGCTCGGTCGCCCCGGCGCTGGCGACCGGCAACGCCGTGGTGCTCAAACCCGCCAGCGACACCGCGATCTGCTGCGGCGTGGTCATCGCGCGGCTCTTCGAAGAGGCCGGGCTGCCCGCGGGCGTGCTGCACATGCTGCCGGGCAAGGGCAGCGAACTCGGCAACGCCGTCGCCGAAGACCCGCACATCGACATGATCTCCTTCACCGGCTCGACCCCGGTCGGGCGCGAACTGGCCAAGGCCGCGGCCGGCAGCTTCAGGAAGTTCGTCTCCGAACTCGGCGGCAACAACGCGTTCGTGGTCCTCGACGACGCCGACGTCCCGGCCGCCGCGGCCGCCGGCGCGTTCGGCAGTTTCGTGCACCAGGGCCAGGTCTGCATGGCCGTGGGACGGCACCTGGTCGCCGAGAAGATCGCCGACGCCTACGTCGAGGAGCTCACGCGCATCGCCGACGGCCTGCGGGTCGGCGATCCCCGCGAGGACGTCGACCTGGGGCCGGTCATCAACTCCGGCCAGGCCGAGCACATCGAATCCGTCGTTCAGCGGTCGGTCGACGCGGGCGCGAGAGTCACCGCCGGTGGCCGCCACGACGGGCTGTTCTTCCGTCCGACCGTCTTGGCCGGCGTCGCCCCCGACATGCCGGCCTTCAAGGAGGAGATCTTCGGCCCGGTGGCTGTGGTCACCACGTTCACCGACGACGACGAGGCCGTCCGCCTGGCCAATGCGACGCCCTACGGGCTGGTCGCCGGAGTCCACAGTGGATCCGCCGCGCGCGCCCGCGCGGTCGGCGACCGGCTGCACGCCGGGATGGTGCACGTCAACGACCAGACCGTCAACGACGAAACCATCGCGCCGTTCGGCGGGATCGGCGAATCCGGTGGGAGCAGCCGGTTCGGCTCGTTCGTCAACCTCGACGAGTTCACCCGCTGGCAGTGGGTCACGGTCCGGGACGAGCAAAGCCGGCCACAGCTGTGATCACCCCTGAGAAGGCACCCAGCTCGCCACGCCGCGGAGCGGTGCGCGGCGACCAAATCGAGACGAGGGGATCATGACGCACCAGCCTTCGGACCCGGATGATCGGAACGAGGACGAGCACCTTTCGCGGAACGAGCCGCCGGATGCCAGGCGGGAACCGCAACGCCGAAACGCCCCGGACGGACCGCTCGAAGACGACCACGCCCGCTCACGAAAAGGACACCCGTCCGGGAACGACAACTTCCGCGGCGAACCGTGAGGTCGCCGAGCCCCGCGCGCACTTCCCGGTCAGGCCGTGGTGAACTCCCCCTCACCCGTCATGATGTCCTTCGTCGGCGCGTTGGTTCGCGACCTGCTCGCCGGCCCCGGCGTCGTCGGTCTCCTGCTCCAGCCCCTGGCGCATCTTCCCCGCCTTGGCGTCCGGCAGGTGGGGCGCCAGCAGCGGCACGGCCGGGTCGACGATCGCTTCGATCACGACCGGCCGGTCGGCGGCGAACGCCTGCTCCCAGACGTCGTCCACCTGTTTCGGATCGTCGAGCCGCAGGCCGCGCAACCCGATCAGGTCCGCGTAAGCCGCGTACGGGAAGTCCGCGACCCGCTGGGACTCCTCGTACCGCGGATCGCCTTCCATTTCCCGCTGCTCCCAGGTGACTTCGTTGAGGTCGCGGTTGTGCAGCACCAGCACCACGAACCTCGGATCGGCCCACGAGCGCCGGCGGTCGGCGACGGTGATCAGCTCCAGCAACCCGTTCATCTGCATCGCGCCGTCCCCGGCCACCGCCACGACCGGCCGGTCCGGGGCGGCCAGCTTCGCCGCCAGCGCGTACGGCAGCGCACAGCCCATCGCCGCCAGGTAGCTCGACACGTGCGCGGGCACGCCCGGCGGCAACGCCAGGTGCCGCGCGTACCAGTAGGTCGAGGACCCGACGTCGACCGCCACCCGCGCCGAAGCGGGAATGTGGTCCGAGAGCTTGCGCACCACCAGCTCCGGGTTGAGCGGATCGGCAGGCCGCTCGGCGCGGTCCCGGGCGATCTCGCGCCACCGCACGACGCTTTTGCCGACGTCGCTGTGCCACCGGCGATCCGGATTGCGCGGAAGCAGCTGCAGCAGCGCGCGCAGGGTTTCGCGCGCGTCGCCGGCCAGCGCCACCTCGACCGGGTACTTGCTGCCGATCACACGGGGCTCGTTGTCGATCTGCACGGCCCGGGCCTGGCCCGGCGCCGGGTAGAACTCCGTCCACGGGTCGTTGCACCCGACGATCAGCAGCGTGTCGCACCCGCTCATCAGCTCCGCGCTCGCCGTCGTCCCGAGGTGGCCCATGACGCCGGTGTGCCAGTCCGGGCCCTCCGGCAGCTCCGGCTTGCCCACCAGCGACACCGTCACCCCCGCGCCGAGCCGGTCGACGACCTGCTCGATCTCGCGCCGCGCACCCGCTCCGCCGCGCCCGACGAGTAGCGCGACCTTCCGGCCCGCGCGCAGGACCTCGATCGCTCGGCGTACCGCACTGTCGTCGGGCAGCACCCGCGGCCGGGCCGACACCGGCGACGACGGCACCACGCCGTGCGCGTGCGGGATCTCCTCCGGCGCTTCGGCGCGCTGCACGTCGTGCGGCAGGATCACGCACGTCGGCGTCCGGGTCTCGATGGCCGTGCGGAACGCGTTGTCCAGCAGCATCGGCACCTGCTCGGGCGCGAACGCGGTCTGCAGGTACTGCGCGCAGACGTCCTTGAACAACGCGTGCAGGTCGACCTCCTGCAGATAGCCGCTGCCCAGCGCCGTCGAGACGACCTGCCCGACGATCGCGACGACCGGCCGCCGGTCGAGCTTCGCGTCGTAGAGCCCGCCGAGCAGGTGGATCGCGCCGGGTCCTTGCGTGGCCAGGCAGACCCCGGGCGTGCCGGTGTACTTCGCGTGCCCGGACGCCATCAACGCGGCCATCTCCTCGTGCCGGGACTGGACGAACTCGGGTTCTCCGCCCGCCCGGCGCAGGGCCGCCAGCACCGGATCGATCCCGTCGCCCGCGTAGCCGAACACCCGCGGCACCTGCCAGGTCGCCAGCCGTTCGACGACCAGGTCCGCGACCGTGCGGGTCACGCCGACACGTCCAGGACGGTCTTGAGCCAGCCTTCTTCACGCCGGTCGAACGTCTCGTAGGCCTCGATCGCGTTCGCCGGTTCCTCGTGCTGGGTGATGAACGCCAGCGGGTCGACCGCGCCGGAGGCGACCATGCCCAGCAGCCGCGGCACGTACCGGCGGTGGTTGCAGTTGCCCATCTTGATCGTGAGGTTGCGGTTCATCGCATCGCCCAGCGGGAACCGGTCGAACCCCGGCGGGTACACCCCGATCACGCCGATGCTCCCGGCCTTGGCCACGGCCTCGACCGCCCACCGCACGGCGAGGCTGGGCGCGTTCCCGGGCACCCACTGCTCCCCCGACGGCGACGCGTCCGGCGCGGCCAGCTCCCGCTCCTGCTCAAACTGCTCCGCCTGCTGCGCAACCTGCTCGGCCGCGGGCCCGCTCGACGGCCGTTGCGCGTCGACGCCGACCGCGTCGATCACCCGGTCCACGCCGATCCCGCCGGTCAGCTCCTTGACCATCGCGACCGGGTCCTCGCGGTTGAAGTCGATCGTTTCGGCGTTCTGCCCGCGGGCCTTGTCCAACCGCGACGGCAATCCGTCCACGACGAACACCCGGCCCGCGCCCTGCCGCTTGGCCGACGCGATGGCGAACTGCCCGACCACACCGGCGCCCAGCACCAGCACGCTGTCACCCTGACCGACTTCGGCCAGCCGCGCCCCGAACCACGCGGTCGGGAAGATGTCGGACACCAGGATCGCCTGGTCGTCGCTCACCGATTCGGGGATCCGCACCAGCGTGGTCATCGCAAACGGGATCCGCGCGTACTCGGCCTGAAGCCCGTCGACCGGGCCGGTCGTCTCCGGTCCGCCGAAGAACGACGTCCCCGCCGACGGCCCGTTCGGGTTGGCAGTATCGCACTGGGCGAAGTACCCGGCGCGGCAGTACGAGCACGTGCCACACCCGATCGTGGACGTGACGACCACCCGGTCACCGGGTGAGAACCCGCGCACCGCCGGGCCGACCTCCTCGACCACGCCGACGGCTTCATGCCCCAGGATCGTGCCGGGTTGCATGCCGGGCATCGTGCCGCGGACCAGGTGCAGGTCGGTGCCGCAGATCGCGGACCGGGTCACGCGGATGATCGCGTCACTGGGCTCGAGGATCTTCGGGTCGGGCACCTCGTCGATGCGGATGTCCCCGATGCCGTGCCAGACCACTGCCTTCACTGCTCCTCCTTCGGCCGGAAGCCACCCGCGTACCCGCCCTGGTGGCCGGTACGCCTTCGGTGGCGGAAGGATTGACGGCGCGGCGACCGGGTACGCCGCCACGGTCCCCGAATCGAACGGAGCCGTGATGACCTCGACCGAGCTCGCCGGCGGAGGCGCCGGCCTCATCGACCGGCCGCGGAACGCCTCGAGCGGCCGCTGACCCGCCATGCTGAAACAGATCCTGCGTGGTGTGGCCGCCGGTGCCGCGGGCACCACCGCGCTGAACGCCGTCACCTACCTCGACATGGTGCTGCGCGGCCGCGGTGCCAGCAGCACGCCCGAAGAAAGCGTCCGGCGGCTCGCGGCCAAGGCCGGCCTCTCGGTACCCGGCGACGAGGAGAAGCGATCCAACCGGGAGTCCGGGGCGGGCGCACTGCTCGGCATGGTCACCGGTGTCACCGTGGGCGCGGCGTACGGCGCGGCCCGGGCCGCCGGCTGGCGGCCATCGACCCCGGTCGCGGCCCTGGTCAGTGGGCTCGCCGCGATCGCCGCCGCCAGCCTGCCGATGGCGTCGATGGGCGTGTCCGATCCCCGCGAGTGGACCCGGTCCGACTGGCTCAGCGACCTGATCCCGCACCTGGCCTACGGCCTGACCACCGCCACCACCTACGCCACCACGACGGAGGACGACTGATGACGCTGCCCCTGCTCGAAAGCCACCCGGAAGACCTCGGCGGAATCGACCCGACCGCGATCGCCAACTGCATCGACGACTGCTTGGCCTGCGCCCGCGCGTGCACCGTCTGCGCCGACGCCTGCCTGTCCGAACCGTCGGTCGCCGACCTGGCCGCCTGCATCCGCACCGACCTCGACTGCGCCGACCTCTGCGCCACCACGGCCCGGGTGCTGTCCCGCCGCGCCGGCGCAACGGAGCTGCACCGGCAGGGCAAGTCACCGAATCCCAGCCACACGGGAAAGGCCGGCAAAGTGCATGTCGGAAACAATCCGCCTGCAACGAAGGCTGGTTCCCCTGTCCCCAAAGGAAACGGTTCCGGTAACCAGCCAAGCGAGGCCAAGGGCCTCCCCAAGTCCACCGGACCCGATCCCCATTCCGTTCCTGCCGGCAAAAGCACGGGCTCTGGTGACCATGGAGGCGCCGGTGGGGCCGGCGGCGGCACGGGCGGCTCACTGGGTGCCATCAACCCCCATTCATCAACCAACCACCTTTCAATCAAGCCGTCGGACGTGACGGCCAAGCCCTTCCAGGTCGACGTCTTGAAGCCGTTCAGCGATCACGCCCTCGACCACCTGCACAGCCCTCCCCACAACGGAGGAGAACATATGACCCACGCCGGGAAACTGTTGCACGCCCACACGCCTCACGGCTTCGACCACAGCGCAGCCTTAGGCCACGAGGCGGCGCCTTGATACGGAGACCCACGTCGAACAACGTCCGCTCATCTGTCTATGCCGCATAACGTGCGCCCTGGCGAGCCAACCTCAACTTCATCTCGACTCAGGACGGGCTCGTTAGCCCAGGTCGTTCGTGGCGCTGGTCCGACCGCACGACACAGCCCGGGCCGATCCTGCTCGGCCAGATCCGAGCCCACGTCGCCTGCCGGATGGATCAGGTGTTCGATACGAGCGCCACCATTCCTCTCGCTAATTTCACTGGGGCACAGCTGGGGCAAACCCCCTGTCACAACTGCACTCAACAACACACAGTTGCCAGCAACGGCGATCAAGCGCATCATTTCATCAGGCGATTCTCCATTGCCGCAGGTCAGGGCCATGATCGACCCTCACTGGCAATGAGGGGGTCACCTACGCTGTTTTCGCTGGTCACGAGGTACCTGCCAGTCGCCAACACAAGTTCGACAGCGGTCATCGAGCGGACCCGAACGATACCTTTGCGGCACGGAGTCCCCAATGGACTCGATTGGCGCGGCGATGACATACTTGCTGGCCCAGCTGGCCGACATGGTGGTGCGAACCGACCGCGGACCATCCTCAGCACCTACGTCCCCCTCCCGCGCCGCCAACCAAGCGAGGTATCCGGACGGAGACTGCGCGAACAGCGAAGTCGCGGTGCGGCGTTCAGAACCGGCTGAGCAGGGAGTCGAGCGTGCGGTGGACCTGACCAACTCGTCCAAGCCGCCGGTACGCGTTGGCAAGGTGCGAAGCATGCGACCGCTCACTCACCACGTGGTCGCAATAGCCGGCCCCTGCAGTCAGGTACATCATGTCGGTCAGGTCGTTGGCATTCCAGCGGAGGCTACCGGTGGCCAGTTTCTCGTGGATGACCTCTCGAAACAGCCCGAGTGCCGGCATCCGGTCGACGTCCTCGTGACTGTGCTGGAGGTACCAGACCGACATCTGCTCCGTGGCGATCTGGGCCTGCAAAGCGGCGCGAGCAAGTTCCGGACCGATGTCCGCCATGAACTTCGCACGGATGCGCTGCCGCTTCAGCTCCGTACCCGACGGATTGTTGCGAAGGAAGTCCCCAAACTGCTGGAAACCCGCTGCCCAACCGTGCTGTGGATCCATCAGGACGTGATCGGCGTCCAGCATGGTGTCGATGATGCCTCCGATGCAGCCGACCACGCGGGCAAACCATCGTGCCTCGGACGGCAGGTCCGAACTACTCGCCGGAGGAGCCTTCTCACGAGATGCGTGGACTGCGTTGGGCTCGAGCGTCACGGCCGCCGGCGGGATGAGGCAACGGCCGCGGAAGCGTGTGGTGAGGGCCTGTTGTAGTTCGAACAACCGAAGGCTCAACGGGTCGCGCAGCTGCCACCCGGCCGACAATCGCAGGATCGTGAGCGCCCTCCGGTAACGTTGCTCGAAGTCCACCTGCTTGCACGTCTCCGCCATGTGCGCGGACGACATCGGTAGCACGACCTGCCGATCCGTAGCCATTTCGACGAGGCGCATCGCCGCCGCGAGCTCCCGTCCGTCGCGTACGCGTTCCGGATATTGGATCGCCTTCGTGAGCGTGCTCCAATGATTCTGATCGAGATAGATCGTCGGCCGTTTGTTCACGGGAGCGAAGTCGCCGGGGCGTGGCAGCTCGACCACGACGTTGTGGCCACGAGTCGTCTGCAGGTGCAACTGCTGTGAGTGCAGGTGGTGCGTGTACGAGGCGATCGCGCTGGTGGGCTCGAAGACCTCTCGCCCGCCGCTCGCCGTGATGGCTCGCCCGTTCTTCAACAAGATCGACATCGTGCCGTCCCTGTCGAGGCGCATCGCGGAGATCTGCTCGAAGAGCGAGGCGTTCATTGACGCTTCATTTCAGCTCACGGTCGATTCGACGATGGGTACGCCTCCGGCCTCAGCCCATCGCTTCAACATCCCCTGCACATCACTCGACCAGTACTTCCGGCGGACGCGACCCTCTGCGTCGATCTGATAGACCTCCGGCACGCCGAAGGCATGGAAGATGCCGCTGGCCAAGGCGTGCACGGCCATCATGAGCTGCCGCCGGGAGGTCGCGACCGCATCGACATCGATGACGGCCTGAGCCACTGGTCGTTTCGTCCTCAGACGTCCGAAGCCTTCCCGGAGTCCGTGGCGCCGGTAGTGGGCAAGGCCGACCGGCCGGGATTCTTCGACGGGATACAGGCTCAGCCTCAACGACGCCGAGCCTGCAGCAGCCGCAAGCCGGGCTCGGCGAACGAGGAAGTCCAGTCCGGCGATGGTCGTATCGACAAGCCATTCGTCGATGATCCGTTCCACACCGGACTCGTCTCGGGTGGACACCGCCTTCGCGAAGACCCCCGCCCCGCTCCGATACAGCAGAGCCACCTGATGCTTCGGCTTGTCGTCGTGACCGACATCAGCGATAAAGCATCCCTCGGCCACGGAGACTCGCTGCCACGAGTATCCACTGAAAATTTCGAGCATCTCATCAGTCAGCACTTCTCGCTGAACACGCTGAAACGTGGCGTGGTCGATCGGCAGCTCCCCCGGCAAGTCGGGCACGAGCGTCAGCACGGCGAAAACACTGTCGTCCGCCAGTTCTGCAAGGAGATCGCTCTCGTACCGAAGAGACAACTCCTGTTGAGCCTGCAATCCCGCTGATGCGCCCCGGGTTCTGTGCAGGCTCTGATCTCAGGGAGGATGCAGAGCATGCCGGCACCGAAGAAGTACAGCGACGAGCTGCGTGAGCGGGCGACGCGGATGGCGTTGGACGCGATCGCGGCCGAGGGCCAGCGGATGGCGGCGATCCGCCGGGTCGCGGGCCAGTTGGATGTGCACCCGGAGGCGTTACGGACGTGGTCAAGCGGGCCGAGATCGACGCCGGCACGGTGCCCGGCCGCACCAGCGACGATGCCGTGCGGATCGCCGAGCTGGAACGCGAGGTCCGTGAGTTGCGGCGGGCGAACGAGATCCTGAAGACGGCCTCGGCGTTTTTCGCCGCCGCGGAGCTCGACCGCAAAATCAAGTAGCCCCTGACGATTCCGCGCCTCGGCGGGAGGTTCCGCTCGCGGTGGTCGTCGACTATATCGAAGGCCACCGCGAGCGAGTTGTCGAGGGGAAGAAGCTCGGGGTCGAGTCGATCTGCGCAGTCTTGAACGATGCGGACGTGCGGATCGCCCCGAGAACCTTCTGGGCAGCCAAGAAGCGTACGCCGTCGAAACGTGCCGTGCGAGATGCGGAACTGCTTACCGAGATCGAGCGCGTGTTCCGTGAGAATTACGGCGTCTACGGAGCACGGAAAATCCATGCCCAGCTCAACCGCGAGGGAATCCGTGTGGCTCGCTGCACGGTCGAGCGGCTGATGCGCCAGAAGGGCCTGCAGGGACTACGGCGAGGCAGGCGGCCCAAGACCACCATCGCTGCAGCCTCGCCGTCGCCGGCGGACCTGGTCGACCGCCGCTTCACCGCCGATCAGCCGAACCAGCTCTGGGTTGCGGACATCACCTATATCCGGACGTTTTCGGGATGGGTGTATGCCGCGTTCGGCATCGATGTGTTCTCAAGAATGGTCGTGGGCTGGCAGGTGTCGACCTCGTTGCACACGACTCTTGCCCTCGACGCAATGGAGATGGGGATCTGGGCCAGACAACGGGCCGGACAAGACGTGACCGGACTCGTCCATCATTCTGATCGCGGAGTTCAATATCGTGCCATTCGCTACACCGAGCGCTTGGCCGAAGCAGCAGTAGTAGCCTCGGTCGGCTCGCGCGGAGATTCCTACGATAACGCGATGGCTGAGGCATTCAATTCCCTGTTCAAGTGCGAATTGATCCATAACCCTGTTGCCCGTGGCCGCGGCTGGCAATCAGTTCGTGATGTCGAGATCGCCGTCGCCGAATACGTCGACTGGTACAACCATCGCCGCGTCCATGGCGAGCTCGGCCAGCGCACCCCAGTCCAGACCGAAGCCCGCCACCAAGCGTCACGCTACGATCAACCCTTCGAGCCTGCCCGGGCTCGGCGTGAGCTTCCCCCCGTTCGCCGGACACGGCGGGTGTGGGGTCAGGGCACCGAGTCTGGTGGCCTGGTGAGGGCTTCAAACGTAGCGGGACTGTGCA
>NZ_JBEZYB010000067.1:0-42070 GCF_040638285.1 Amycolatopsis sp. NPDC026612 | reverse complement strand
GCCACCCCCCCCCCCCCCCCCCCACACCGACACCGGCCCCCCGGGGCCCCCGACGGGGGTGAGCGGTGGGCGAGAGCAGCGAGGTCCCGGCGCTGCGCCGCGGGCTCGCGGTGCTGAGCCTGCTGGCGACGCGGCCCGGCCCGGTCACCGCGGCGGCGATCGCCCGGGAAGCCGGGCTCCCCCGCTCGACCACGTACCACCTGCTCAGCGAGCTGGAAGCGGCCGGGTTCGTCGTGCACCTGCCCGCGGAACGCCGCTACGGCCTGGGCATCGCCGCCTTCGAGCTGGGCTCGGCCTACCTGCGCCACGACCCCCTGGAGCGCTTGGCCGGGCCGCTGCTGCGCAAGCTCGTCGACCGCGTCGGGCACACCGCCCACCTCGGCGTCCTGCACGGCAACGAGTCGCTGTACCTGATCAAGGAACGCCCGGCCCGGCCGGAGACGCTGGTGACGGAGGTCGGCGTCCGGCTGCCGGCGCAGCTGACGGCGTCCGGCCGGGCGGTGCTGCGGCACCTGCCTGCCCCGCACGTCCGCGCGCTCTTCCCGGCGGCGTCGGCGTTCGTGCTCCGCACCGGCCGCGGCCCGCGCACGCTGGCCGAGCTGCGCCGCACCCTCACCGCGGAACGCCGGCTCGGCTGGTCGGTCGAGGACGGCCACGTCACGGCCGGCTTCGCGTCGGTGGCCTGCCCGGTCTTCGACCACGGCGCCCGCCCGCTGGCAGCGATCAGCGTCACGGTGCGCCACCACTGCGCGGCGGAGCCGTGCGCGGAGACGTGGCCGGACCTGGCCGCGGAAGTCGCGGCGACGGCGGCCGAGCTGACCACCCGGATCGGCGGCCACCCGGCCTGACGCGCTGCTGCGAACGGGGCAACTGTCACCGAACGACTCGATTCCACTCCGCTCGGTGATTACCTTGACTGAACAGCGGTTTCGAGGGGCGCCACATGGATGACGCACGCGTGACGAAAGTCGGATTCGGCGCGGTGCTCGCCGTCGCCGAATTCCGGGCGATGTGGACCGCCGAGCTGCTGTCCGTCTGCGGTGACCAGCTCGCCAGGGTCGCGCTCGCCGTCCTCGTCTTCCAGCGCACGTCCTCGGCCGCGCTGACCGGCCTGACCTACGCCCTGACGTATGTGCCTTCGCTGTTCGGCGGCATCCTGCTCGCCGGCGCGGGCGACCGGTGGCCGCGGCGGGACGTGATGGTCGCGGCCGACCTGTCCCGGGCCGCGCTGGTCGCGGTCATCGCGATCCCCGGCGTCCCGCTGTGGGTGCTGTGCGTGCTCGTCGCGGTGATGACGGCGCTCGGCGGGCCGTTCAAGGCGGCACAGCAGGCGCTGCTGCCGTCGGTTCTCGAAGGCGAGCGGTACCTCGTCGGGATGGCCCTGCGGAACGTGACGAACCAGGGCGCGCAGCTGGCCGGGTTCGGCGGGGGCGGGGCGCTGATCGCCGCGCTCGCGCCGTCCGCGGCACTGGCGCTCGACGCGGCGACGTTCCTGCTCTCGGCGGTGTTCCTGGTCACCGGCGTCCGGCGGCGGGCGGCGGTCGCGCAGGCCGTCCGGCCGGCCTGGCTGTCCACGACCGGCGCGGGCATCCGGCTGATCTGGCGCGATCCGGCGCTGCGGACGCTGGTGGCGCTCAACTGGCTGGCCGGGTTCTACGTCGTGCCGGAAGCACTGGCCGCACCGTACGCGGCCGGGATCGGGGCGGGCGCGACGCTGGTGGGGCTGCTCATGGCGGCGGACCCGGCGGGCAGCGTGGTCGGCGGGTTCGTGTTCGGCAAGGCGGTGCCGGAGCACGTCCAGGTGGGGGTGCTCGGGCTGCTCGGGATCGCGGCCGGGCTGCCGCTGGTGCTGTTCCTGTTCCGGCCGGGGCTGGTGGTGTCACTGGCGCTGCTGGCGGCGTCCGGGCTGCTGGCCACCGGGTACAACATCCAGGGCACGGTGTCGTTCATGCGGCGGGTGCCGGACGAGCACCGCGCGCAGTGCGCCGGCGTGAATTCGACGGGGCTGATCACCGTGCAGGGGGTCGGCGCGGCCGCGGCGGGCGGGCTGGCCGAGGTGTTGGGCCCGGCCCACACCATCGCCGCGGCCGGGGCGGCGGGTGCCGCGCTGGCCGTGCCGATCGCGAGGGCGTGGCGCCGGGTCAGGCTGGAGGATCGATGACCTCAGTTGTCGCGTCCGCACATGGTGCGCCTCCCTTCACCACCTCGGGCCGGACCGGCTCTGTCACCGGCCGGACACCATGAGTATGCGGACCGGGCCCGGGATCCCGCGCAGTGTGCCGCGTTTTCGTGACGTGGTCGTGGCTCCCCGGCACTGGGCGCTCTGGCGCCAGGGTCCGCGGGTGATCGTTTTCTGCCTGGCGAGCGAGGTCGTGGCGGTGGTGCTGACGCTGCGTCCGTCCCCGATCGCGGTGGACCGCCGCACGCTGCTGATCCTCGCGGTGCTGCTGGTCCTCGGGGTGGTGCAGTCGGAGACGGGCCGGCGCGTGGAGCGGATCCGCCGCCGGGTGTCGGGGACCCCGCACATCAACATGACGTCGGTGTGGACGTTCGCCGGCGTCCTGCTCCTGCCGCCGCTGCTGCTGGCGGTCCTGGTCGGCGGCTTGTACGCGCACCTGGCGATCCGCAGCTGGTACCGCCTGCAGCGGGTCCCGGCGTCACGCACGGTCAGCAACGCGGCGATCATCGTGCTCTCGTGCTACGCGGCCCAGTCGGTGCTGCGCGTGGCCGGCGTCGGCGACATCCGGGCGGCGATGGCCCACAGCTGGACCGGAACGTTCGCGATCGCGGCCGCGGGCGTGACGTTCTTCGCGGTGAACGCCCTGCTGGTGCTCCCGGCGCGCCGGGAGATCGGCCGGACGCCGGAGGCCCTGTTCGGGACGTGGTCGGACAACGGCCTGGAGGTGGCGACGCTGTGCCTGGGTGCGCTGAACGCCCTGGCCCTGGCGACGTTGCCGGGCCTGGTGGTGCTGGTGTTCCCGCCGTTGCTGCTGTTGCACCGGACGGTGCTGGTGAAGCAGCTGGAGGTGGCGGCCCACCGCGACGAGAAGACGGGTCTGTACAACACGAGCGGCTGGCACGCGCTGGCGGAGCGGACGTTGGCGGCCGCAGCACGCCAGCGGGGCACGTTCGGCTTGCTGATGCTGGACTTGGACCACTTCAAGCAGGTGAACGACACCTACGGTCATCTGGCGGGTGACGCGGTGCTGAAGGCGGTGGCCCAGTCGATCATCTCGGCGGTCCGCGGCCGCGGCGACGCGGTGGGCCGGTTCGGCGGCGAAGAGTTCGTGGTGCTGCTGCCGGGGATCGCCCCGCCGGACGTCGGCGCGGTGGCGGAGCGGATCCGCCGGGCGATCAGCGCGTTGCAGGTTCCGATGGGCCAGTTGTCGATCACGGGCCTGTCGGTATCGATCGGCATCGCGGTGTACCCGACAGCAGGCGCGTCGCTACAGCGCCTGCTGGACGCGGCGGACACCGCGCTCTACCACGCGAAGGCGACGGGCCGGAACAAGGTGGTCCACGTAGCGGACCTGGTGTGACGGATCAGGCGGTGCGCTGCCGCCGCCCGGCGTCGAGCCCGAGCATGGCCAGCAGTTCGGCGCAGTCGTGAACATCGGAGGAGTGACCGGCAACGGTGAGCACGGCGCGATCGTTCTGTTCGCCCAGCCGCACCGCCTCTTCAGCCCGGATAACACCCATCCGGCTGTCTTCATCATTGGCAAGCGAGCTGCCACTACGCCGGGCCCAGGTCATCTGGCCACCTACTTCCGACTCCACGGGTGCGGAGCCATGGTCGGACCCCAAGCATGACATTGACACGAATTTCACCCACAAGTGCCCCCCACCACGCCCCCAGAACACCCAGCCAACCCCAGGCCGGCTCCCACCCACCAGAGCCCCACGAACAAGGACCACCCCAGGTCGACCGCCCCCAGACCAGCCCGTCCGGAGCGACCAGGCCAGCCAGGCCAGGCGTCAGGCGGGCCGACGGCCGGCCAGCCGACGAGATCAGTTTCGACCCCACCAGCCCCCAGCCCCCCAAGACCCACCCCACAAAGGCGACCACCCGGGGGTCCAGGGGGGCGAAGCCCGCCCTGGCGGGGGCCTGGGGGTCCGACCCCCAGAAAAACACCCGAGAACGAGAGAAGGCCCAGCCCCGAAGGGGCGTGGGCCTTCTCGCAGTGGAGGTGCCGGGAATTGAACCCGGGTCCTCTGGCGTATCAACAGGACTTCTCCGTGCGCAGTCCGCTACGTCTCTGCTTGGCTCCCTCAATCACGCGAACAAGCTGAGGTGACGAGCCCAGCCACTGTTTGCTTCACGACTGTTCCCCGTGGCCGGGACAGTCGCTGAGCCTCCTAGCTGATGCCGGTACCCGGGCCGGAGGCGAACCCGGGCCGACAGAGTCGCACTCGCTCAGGCGGCGAGGGCGAACTCGCGCTGACTGGAGTCGGCGCTTATTTGGTTGCGATGACGCTTACGGTGGTCTCTCGCCTGCACCGGCACGCTTCTCCTGAATCAACGTCCAAAGTCGAAACCGTTCACCCCCTTGTCGGGACACAACCCACTCATCATACCGCCCCCCGCCACCGCTTTGGTCCGGGTGGGGTGGGGCCAGCCCTACCGGCGGGATGCCCGCTCGCACCATGTCGCCGATCTTGGCGGGAGGTGATGCTGGTCAGGTGTCGTGGGATGAAGGGAGCGCCGTCATGGTGAGCGAGAGGCGGGATCCGCCGTTCGGTGGTTCGGTGGTGTTCTTGCTGATGAACCTGCCGCTGGGGGTGGTGGCGTTCGCGTTGCTGACGGCGTTCGTCTCGGCGGGGGTGGGGACGGCGGTGGTGTGGGTGGGAGTCGGCCTGCTCGGGCTGGTGGTGCTGGCCGGGCGGGGGGCCGCGCGGCTGGAGCGGGCGCGGGTCTACGCGCTGCTGGACCGGTACGTGGATCTGCCTTATCTGCCGCTGCCGGCCGGCAAGCAGGGCGCGC
This sequence comes from Amycolatopsis sp. NPDC026612, assembly GCF_040638285.1. NCBI lineage: Bacteria > Bacillati > Actinomycetota > Actinomycetes > Pseudonocardiales > Pseudonocardiaceae > Amycolatopsis > Amycolatopsis sp. NPDC026612. Next base: position 37,089 of record NZ_JBEZYB010000067.1, on the reverse strand, counting down.
GGTGGAAGGCGCGGCTGAAGGATCCGTCGACGTGGCGGGACCTGGCTTACTTCGCGCTCCTCTTTCCGGTGGGGCTGGTCGAGTTCGTGCTGGTCACGGCGTTCTGGGCGACGAGCCTGGCGCTCGTGGGGCTGCCGGTCTACTTCCGGTGGCTGCCGGCCGGCGAGTACCGCTTCCCGGCTGGGGAGGTGCCGTGGCTGACCGTGGGTTCGACGGTGGAGGCGCTACCGTGGGCGGCGCTGGGGGTGTTGTTCGTCGCGTTGTCGGTGGCGTTGACCAAGGCGCTGGCGGGGACGCACGCCCGGCTGGCGTACGCACTGCTGGGGCCGACGGTGGCGCAGCGCCGCCGGATGGAGCGCTGGTGGGAAGACGCGGACGAGAAGAACCTGGTGGCGGGATGACCGAGGCGCAACAGCTGGAACACCCGCGGCCGCAGCCGGCTCGCACCATCCTCTACATGATCGTCAGCTTCGTCTTCCGGCTCCTGCAGTTCGTGCTGATCGTGGTCGGCATCGCGGTGGGGGTGTCGACGGCGGTGATCTGGGTCGGGTTCCCGATCCTGCTGGCGACGACGAGTTTCGTCCGCTGGTCCGGCGACCGCGAGCGGAGCTGGCTGGGGACGATGCTGCGGGTGCCCCTGCCGCCGGTGCAGCGGCGGCCGTACGAAGAGGGGCAGCCGCTGCTGCGGCGGTGGATGGTCCGGCTGAGCGACCCGACGACGTGGCGGGACCTGGCCTACCTGGTGGCGGCGTTCCCGCTGGCGTGCGCGGAGCTGCTGATCGCGCTGTCGTCGATCGTGCTGCTGCCGATGGCGATCTGGGTGACGCCGTGGCTGGGCTGGTTGCACGGGGAGCTGGCGATCGCGTTGCTCGGGCAGGATCGCACGAAGCGGCTGGAACAGAAGGCCGAGCGGTTGCAGGCGTCGCGGGCCCGGGGGGTCGACGCGGCGGAGGCCGAACGCCGTCGCATCGAGCGCGATCTGCACGACGGCGCGCAGCAGCGGCTGGTGGCCGTCGCGATGAGCCTGGGGCGCGCGAAGTCGAAGTTCGACCACGATCCGCAGGCGGTGCGGGACCTGATCGACGAGGCACACGCGGACGCGAAGCTCGCCGTGTCGGAGCTGCGGGATCTGGCGCGCGGCATTTATCCGGCCGTGCTCGGTGACCGCGGGCTGGACGCCGCGTTGTCGGCGCAGGCGGCGAAGTCGCCGATCCCGGTGGACGTCACGGTGGACGTCGACCCGCGGCCGCCGGCCGCGGTGGAGACGACGGCGTACTTCATCGTCGGCGAGACGCTGACGAACATCGCGAAACACTCCGGAGCGACCGAAGCGGGCGTGCGGGTGTGGCGGACCGACGACCACGTCGTCGTCGAGATCACCGACAACGGTCACGGAGGCGCCGAGGTGCGTCCCGGCGGCGGGCTGGCGGGCCTGGCCGACCGCGCCGCGACGATCGACGGCGTGATCACCGTGGTCAGTCCGGTGGGCGGGCCGACCGTGATCCGCGCCGACCTCCCCTGCCAGTGGTGAATAGGCTGGACCCCGTTCATCCACGAGCTTGGGGGCCGGATGCGGGTTGTCATCGCCGAGGACGCTGTGCTGCTGCGGGCCGGGGTGACCCGGCTGCTCGCCGACGAGGGCATCGAGACGGTCGCGGCCGTCGACAACGGGGACGACCTGCTCGGTGCGGTCCAGGAACATCGTCCTGACCTGGCGATCGTCGACGTGCGGATGCCGCCGACGTTCACCGACGAGGGACTGCGCGCGGCCCTGGCGGCGCGCAAGGAGATCCCGGGGCTGCCGGTGCTGGTGCTGTCGCAGTACGTCGAGGAGTCGTACGCCGTGGAGCTGCTGTCGGGCGGCGCCGGCGGGGTCGGCTACCTGCTGAAGGAGCGCGTGGCGGACGTCGCGGACTTCCTGGACGCGGTCCGTCGCGTGGCGGGCGGCGGCACGGCGATCGACCCGGACGTGATCGCCCAGCTGATGGCCCGCGGCCGCCGCAACCCGCTGGACGCGCTGACCGCCCGCGAGTCCGAGGTTCTCGGCCTGATGGCCCAGGGCCTGTCGAACACCGCGATCGCCAACTCTCTGGTGGTTTCGCACGGCGCGGTGGAGAAGCACATCGGCAACATCTTCTCGAAGCTCGGTCTGGAAGCGAGCGCGGAGGAGCACCGCCGCGTCCGGGCGGTGCTGACCTACCTCGGTCGCTGACAATCGACGGCGAGTGACCAAAATCGCCGTACGGTGGACATAGCGTCACCCGTTCCGCGGGCGGCACCCCCGTGATCGCTCACCTACCATGAGCGGACCTGCCGTCGAGAGGAGCGCGCAGATGTCCGAGGAGATCCGCTGCGTCCGCTTCTTCGGCGGCCCGCTCGACGGCCGCGTCCAGGAGCTCGGGGACGCCGAGCCGGTACCCGGCACCGTCATCCGGCACATCCACCTGCACGGCGGCCCGAAGATCGAGACCCGCTACGAGCTCGGCCTCACCGAGACGGGCTGGGAGTACCGCCTCGCGGCCACGCAGCACGAACCGGAGCCGGACGGCCTGAGGTAGGGAGAACCCCCGGGTCCGAGTGGGGTCAACCGGACCACGGACAGGCCGGTCAGCACCGCTGTTTTCCCAGGTCGAAGCGGCCAGGCTGAACGGCATGCAGATCAGCCAGGTGCCCGCGAGCCGGGACAGGTTCCTCGACGTCGTCCGGGCGGGGGCCATTCTCGCCGTCATCGCCCAGCACTGGACCATGCCGGTGCTGTCCTACTCCGACGGGCACCTCGCGACCGGCAACGCGCTGGCGACGCCGGGCTGGTGGGTCGTCACCTGGCTCAGCCAGGTCATGCCGCTCGTCTTCTTCGCCGGCGGCGCGGCGAACCTGATCTCCTTCCGCCGCGCCGGATCGACGCGGCAGTGGCTCGCCGGGCGCATCAAGCGGCTGGTGGCGCCGGTGCTGCCGCTGATGGCGGTCTGGCTGATCGTGCCGGACTTCCTGCGCGGCCTCGGCGTGCCGCCACAGCCGTTGCAGGTCGCCGGTGCGATCGCCGCGCAGCTGCTGTGGTTCCTCGCGGTGTACCTGCTCGTCGTGCTGCTCACCCCGCTCATGGTCACCGCGCACCGCCGCTGGGGCCTGAAGGTACCGCTGGTCATGGCCGTGGCGGGGGTGCTCGTCGACGTCGCCCGCTTCAACGACTTCGGCTACGTCGGCTACGCCAACGCCGTGTTCGTCTGGGTCGCGGTGCACCAGCTGGGCTTCCACTACGTCGAAGGCCGGCTCGGTTCGCTGACCCGCCGCGCCGCGCTGACGCTGTCGGCGGCCGGCTTCGGCGTCACGGCGCTGATGGTCGCGTTCGGGCCGTACCCGGCCGGCATGATCGGCATGCCGGGCGCGCCGGTGTCGAACATGAGCCCGCCGACCGTGCTGCTCGCCTTCCTGGCCGTCGGCCAGATCGGCCTGCTGCTCGCCTTCCGCCCGCAGCTCAACGCGCTCGCCGCGCGTCCCGGCGTCGGCGACGCCCTCGGCTGGCTCGGCGCGCGGTTCATGAGCGTCTACCTCTGGCACATGCCGGCGCTGGTCGTGGTGACGGGCGTGACGGTGTACGGGCTCGGCTACGAGACCCCCGCGCCGGGCACGGTGTTCTGGCTGGTGATGGCGCCCGCGTGGTTCGCGGTCTGCGGGCTGGTACTGCTGGGTCTGCTCCGGCTGTTCGCGCACTTCGAGGTGCAGCGCGGCACCGGTGAACTCACCGCCAAGACGCCGCAGCTCGTCGTGGCCGGCCTGCTGGCCTCCGGCGGTCTGCTCGGCCTGGCCGCGCACGGCTTCGCGCCGCTGTCGGACGGCATCGCGCACGGCCCGGTGCCGTGGGTGGTCCTCGCGACGGCCGGGTTCCTCCTGGCGGGCAAGCAGATCCCGGTCACCGTGCTCAGCACGCGGTCCCTGGGCCGTGCGGTCGCCGTGAGCGAGCGGGCGCTGCTCAAGCGGTGAGCAGCCGCAGCGGGGTGTCGTGCAGGACCGCCCGCAGGAACGGCTCGCCCAGGCGATCGTCGGCGGCCGCCCAGCCGGCGATCGCCTGCAGCTGCGTCGCGTACGAGTACGGGATGTTCGGGAAGTCCGTGCCGAGCACGACCCGGTCGGCGAACCCGGCCAGGCGCGCGGTCCAGTCGGGCGGCAGCGGGGACATCGCCTCGGCGAACGGCACCCCGACCATCGTGGTGTCCAGGTGCACCCGCGGGTACCTGGCCAGCAGGTCGAAGGCCGCCTCGAACTCCGGCATGGCGGCGTGCGCGAGCACCGCCGTCAGCTGCGGGTGCCGCGCCAGGACCTCCTCGAAGACCCGCAACCCGGTGAAGTCGCCCCGCAACGGACCGTGTCCACAGTGGACGACGACCGGGACACCGGCGTCGGCCAGCGCACCCCACACCGGCTTCAGCAGGTCGTCACGCGGGTCGTACGCGCCCACCTGCACGTGCGCCTTGAACACCCGGGCGCCGGCGCGCAGCGCACCGTCCACAGCGGACCCGGCGCCGGGCTCCGGGTAGAACGTGCCGGTCGGCACCGCGTCCGGGACGCGCCCGGCGAACTCCAGCGCCCAGTCCGTCAGCCACTGCGCCATCCCCGGCTTGTGCGGGTAGACCAGCGGCGCGAACCGCGTCACGCCGAGCGAACGCAGCGTGGCCAGCCGGTCCTCTTCGGACGTCCGGTAGAACACCGGCCACTCGGTGCCGTAGTGCACCGCAGCCTGGTCGAAGTACGCCCAGACCTTGTCCATCACCGGCTTCGGCAGGAAGTGGACGTGCAGGTCGACCAGGCCGGGCAGGCCCAGCGACGCTGTCCACCGCGCGACGTCACCGTCGTCCGCCGGGCCGGGCGTCACTCCGTGAACCGGCCCTTCAGCGCGCGGCCCATGGCCTTCCTGATGTCCCGGTCCGCGTCGCGCTTGGCCAGCGTCTGCCGCTTGTCGTAGGCCTTCTTGCCCTGCGCCAGGGCGATTTCGACCTTGACCTTGCCGTCCTTGAAGTACATCGACAACGGCACCAGCGAGAGCCCGCTCTCCTTGGTCTTGCCGATGAGCTTCTCGATCTCCCGCCGGTGCAGCAGCAGCTTCCGGGTGCGCCGCGGCATGTGGTTGGTCCACGTGCCCTGCGTGTACTCCGGGATGTGCACGTTGCGCAGCCAGACCTCGCCGTCGTCGACCGTCGCGAACGCGTCCGCCAGCGACGCCTTGCCCTCGCGCAGGCTCTTGACCTCGGTGCCGACGAGCACGAGACCGCACTCGTAGGTGTCGAGGATGGAGTAATCGTGCCGCGCCTTGCGGTTCGACACGATCACCTTCTGGCCACGTTCCTTGGGCATACGACCACTCTACGTGATTTCGGGGGCTGCCAGCAGCCGGTTAACCTAGTGCCGGACGTACAGGCGCAGCGTGACGTAACCGGTGATGGCGGAGATCACCACGGACACCCCGAGCAGGATCGGCGCGACCGGGAACAGCAGTTCCAGCATGGTGATCTTCGGGAAGACGTCGCCGGTGAACACCGCGTCGAGGAAGCTCGCCTTGGTGAGGGCCAGCATGATGATGCCGAGGACCGCACCGACCACGCCGGCGACCACCGCCTCCAGGAGGAACGGCAGCTGCGTGTACCACCGCGTCGCGCCGACCAGCCGCATGATGCCGACCTCGGTGCGGCGGGTGAACGCGGACACCTGGATCGTGTTGGCGATCAGCAGCAGCGCGGCGATGGCCATGATGAGCGCGGCGCCGAAGGCCATGTTGCGGACGCCGTTGAAGGCGTTGAAGACGCGGTCGAGGAACTTCTTCTGGTCGTCGACCTTCCGCACGCCCGGCTTGTTCGCGTACTCCTGCACGATCGCGTCACTGCGGTCCGGGTCCTTCAGCTTCACGTGCAGCGACGCGGGCAGCGACTCGGGACCGGTGAGCGCGATCAGCTCCGGCTGGCTCTCGAAGATCTTCTTGAACCGGTCGAAGGCCTGGTCGCGGTTCTCGAACACGACCGACTCGACACCGTTGTTGCTCTGCAACGAGGTCCGCAGCGTCTGGCACAGCGACTGGGTGCAGTTCTTGTCGGCCGCGCTGATGTCGTCGGTGAGGTAGACCGAAACCTCGACGTCGGCGAGGAAGTTGGACTTCATCTTGTCGATCGTCCGCACGGCGAGGAGGCCACCGCCGAGCATGGCGAGCGAGACGGCCGTGGTCAGCATCATCGCGATGGTCATCGTGACGTTCCGGCGCAGGCCGGTGACTACCTCACTGAAGACGAAACTGGCGCGCATGGCGGGTGCAGGTCCTTGGGGTCGGGGGCGTTGCGGGGCTGCGTCGTTACGGGCTGCGTCGCTACGGGATCGGCGGTCAGCGACCGATGCCGTAGACGCCGCGGGCGTCGTCGCGGATCACCCGGCCGAGCTGCAGCTCGACGACTCGGCGCCGCATGGAGTCCACGATGGAGTGATCGTGGGTCGCCATCAGGACGGTCGTGCCGGTGCGGTTGATCCGCTCCAGCAGCAGCATGATGTCCTGGCTGGTGTCGGGGTCCAGGTTCCCGGTCGGTTCGTCGGCGAGCAGCACCAGCGGCCGGTTCACGAACGCGCGCGCGATCGCGACGCGCTGCTGCTCACCACCGGAGAGCTCGTTGGGCAGCCGGTCCGCCTTGCCGTCGAGGCCGACGAGCTCCAGCACCTCGGGGACGACCTTCTTGATGGTCGGGCCCGGCTTGCCGATGACCTCGAGGGCGAACGCGACGTTCTCCGCGACGGTCTTGTTCGCCAGCAGGCGGAAGTCCTGGAAGACGCAGCCGATGGTCTGCCGCAGGCGGGGGACGCGGCGGCGGGCCAGCTTGGCGACGTCGAAGTTGGACACCATCACGCGGCCCTTGCTGGGCACCTCTTCGCGCAGCAGGAGGCGGAGGAAGGTCGACTTCCCCGATCCCGAGGGACCGATGAGGAAGACGAACTCACCCTTGGCGATGTCGACGGACACCCGCTCGAGCGCGGGCCGCGTCGAGGTCTTGTAGACCTTGGAAACCTCTTCGAGCCGGATCACGATTCGGCATACTACCCACCGGTCTCGTGAAGCCCCGGTTGCCCGGTCCACCCGGGTGGAGCAGCGGGCATTCGCGAACGGTGAGCGGTCGTGCGAACACCCGCTGCGCCCGGCTTACGCCGTCTGCTTCCGCCAGCGGATGCCGGCGTCGAGGAAGCCGTCGATGTCGCCGTCCAGCACCGCGCTCGGGTTGCCGACCTCGAAGTCGGTCCGCAGGTCCTTGACCATCTGGTACGGGTGCAGCACGTAGGAGCGCATCTGGTTGCCCCAGCTGGAGCCGCCGTCCTTGAGCGCGTCCATCTCGGCGCGCTCCTCCTCCTTCTTGCGCAGCATCAGCCGGGCCTGGAGGACCTTCAGCGCGGCCGCCTTGTTCTGCAGCTGCGACTTCTCGTTCTGACAGGAAACGACGATGCCGGTCGGCAGGTGGGTGATGCGCACCGCGGAGTCGGTCGTGTTGACGCTCTGGCCGCCGGGGCCCGACGAGCGGTAGACGTCGACGCGGATGTCCTTTTCCGCGATGTCGACGTGGTCGACCTCTTCGACCTCGGGCAGCACCTCGACGTGCGCGAACGACGTCTGGCGGCGGCCCTGGTTGTCGAACGGCGAGATCCGGACGAGCCGGTGGGTGCCCTGCTCGACCGAGAGGGTGCCGTAGACGTAGGGGGCGGTCACCGTGAACGTCGCCGACTTGATGCCCGCCTCTTCGGCGTAGGAGATGTCGTAGACGTCGGTCGGGTAACCGTGCCGCTCGGCCCAGCGCATGTACATGCGGAGCAGCATCTCGGCGAAGTCGGCCGCGTCGACGCCGCCGGCCTCGGCGCGGATGGTGACGACGGCGTTGCGGGCGTCGTACTCGCCGGAGAGCAGGGTGCGGACCTCGAGGCCGTCGATGGCCTTGCCGAGGTCGGCGAGCTCGCTCTCGGCCTCGGCCATGCTGCCGGAGTCGCCCTCGTCCTGGGCGAGCTCGTACAGCACGCCGAGGTCGTCGAGCCGCTGACGCAGCTCGTTGATCCGGCGCAGCTCACTCTGCCGGTGGGACAGCTGGCTGGTGACCTTCTGCGCCGCCTCCGGATCGTCCCAGAGGTTGGGGCTCGAAGCCTGCGTCTCCAGGTCGGCCACCTGGGCACGCAGCGCATCCAGGTCCATCACCGACTCGATCTGCGTCAGCTTGCCGGTCAGGTCCCTCAGTGCCGCGTCGAACTCATCACTCACGTTTGTCAAGGTTACGGCAAAACCCACGACCGGTTGCGGGGACCGGTCGTGGGCGCGCGAACCTCAGGCCGCGGGGATGGCGTCGAGCAGCTTCAGTGCGGCCTTGGCCTGGGCCTGGGCGAATTCGGCGACGGCCTTTTCGTAGGGCCCCTCGGCCGCCTTGGTGGCCGCTTTGGCGTCGTCGAGCTGCTGGCTGTAGCTGGTCCGGGCCGACTCGAGCAGCACCTGGCGCTGCTTCGCGGTCAGCGACCCCGCGTGCACGAGCCGCAGGATGAGCGGGCTGCGCAGGTGGTCGGGGCCGGCTTCGGACGTCAGCCAGGCCTTGAAGGCCTTCTTGCCGGCGGCGGTGATCAGGTACTGCTGGCTGGAGCGCGGGCCCTGCTTGCCGAGCCGGACGAGACCTTCTTTGGACAGCGCCGGGAGCTCCCGGTACACCTGGCTGCGGGTGACGCTGAAGAAGGCGCCGAATCGCTCACCCGCTCCCGCGACGAGCTGTCCGCCGGTGGCGGGACCGTCGTGGAGCAGACCGAGCAGGGCGGCGGCTGTTGCATTCAATTCGGACACGCCCCCTAGATTCCCACTTATCGGCCGCTGTGTCCACAGTGGTCAGGGTATCTGTCCATTGTGGCTAGTGAGATCCCCTCGTTCGGCCCAATGCAGCCAGGTCCACTGTGGACCTGGATACGCTCCGCAACCGTTCCGAGCGGACTTTGGTCCAACCAGACGCACAAAACCCGCCCGGACAACCGCTCCCCGGGCCCGATTCCCCGACTTGCCACACCCCCGGACACGCACGGCAACCACCTGCCCCCACGTGCACCCAACGCCCACATGGCGAGATCCGTAGCAAAAGGGGACGACGACGGGGGATCCAAGGGGGCTGAGCCCCGCTTGGCGGAGGTTTGGGGGTCCGACCCCCAAGAATGCGAAAGAGGCCTATGTTCGCATATTCTGCGAACATAGGCCTCTGCCTCTGTAGCGGGGACAGGATTTGAACCTGCGACCTCTGGGTTATGAGCCCAGCGAGCTACCGAGCTGCTCCACCCCGCGCCGTTGTGGTACTTGAATAGATTACATGGGGTCGCGAACGGCTTTACACCGGGGTCCCGAAACCTCCTGACCTGGCCTTACTCCGTCTCGAGCCACTGACGGGCTCCACTGAGGACCATGGACAGGCCGTCCTCGAACCGCGCGCCGGCGTCGCCGAGCACCGCTTCGCCGGCCGCCTCGCGGTAGCGCTCGTCGAATTCGCCCGGCATGGGCCGGACGGCCTGCTCCTCGATCACGTAGCCGATGACGAAGCAGTAGACGGTGAACGTCGCCCGGCTCGCCCGCCCCTCGTCCAGTCCGGCCTCGACGCTCCGGCGCAGCGGGTGCTCGCCGACCAGGTCCGGGTCGGCGAGGTAGGTCCCGGCGAAGACCTTTCCGCCGTCGCGGTAGGCGAGCATCATCCGGCGCAGCGCGCGGGCGCCGTGCGCGACGCCCTCCCACTCCCCCAGCTGCGGCGGCGGTTGCCGGTCCGCCGCGGAATCGCGGTACATCTGCGTCGCCATCTCGTCCAGCAGTTCCTGTTTGTTCTTCAGGTGCCAGTAGAGCGCGGGTGCCTTGACGCCGAGGTCGGCGGCGATCAGCCGGAGCGTGAGGCCGTTGAGCCCGACCTCGTTGAGCAGCTTCAGTCCGGATCTCGCGATGTCATGCCTGGTCAGGGCCATTTTCTGCAGTCTCCTCGGGGTACCGGCTTGACAGTTTAACGATGTTAAGGGCATCCTCGGAACCGGTCAATTTAACGTTGTTAAGGAGCTGGGGATGGACGAGCTGACCGCGGAGGTGGTCGTGGCCGGGGCGGGGCCGACCGGGCTGATGCTGGCGAACGAGCTGGCACTGGCCGGAGTGGACGTTCTGGTGCTCGAGCGGATGCACGAGCGAACGGGATTGTCGAAGGCGCTGAACCTGCAGCCGCGGACGGCGGAGATGCTGGATCTGCGGGGTTTGCTGGGGCGCGCGCAGGACCGCTCGTTCGCGACTGTCGCGGACGGACACTTCGCGGTGATCCCGGTGAGCTACGCCGGCTGGGACACCCGGTATCCGTACCAGCTCGGCATCCCGCAGGCGGAGGTCGAAGCGGTGCTGGAGGAGCGCCTGGCGGAGCAGGGCGTGCACGTGCACCGCGGCCACGAGCTGAGAGGCTTCTCCCAAGACGCCGAGGGTGTCACGGTCACCGCCAGCGGTCTCCGGGTGCGGGCGGCGTACCTGGTGGGCTGCGACGGCGGCCGCAGCGTGGTGCGCAAGGCACTGAACATGTCGTTCGAGGGGATCGAGGGCCAGGGCCACGGCGTGTCGGCGGACGTGTTGCTCAAGGCGGCACCGCCGGGAGCGCCGTCGGAGTGGCGCTCGATGGGCGCCATGGTGACGTCGCAGAGCCCGGGCAAGTTCATCGGCGTGATCCCCCTGAAGGAGAAGAACCTGTACCGCCTGACTTTCGGCGACCGCCTGAACCGCCCGGACAACCTCCGCGCGAAGGTAGCGGACGAAGAAGTCCGCACGGCGGTGGCGGAACGCTTCGGCCCGGAGGCCGAGGTAGCGGAGATCCGCTGGTCATCTCGTTTCTCGGACGACAGCCGCTTGGCGGCGAGCTACCGCGTCAACCGGGTGTTCTTGGCCGGCGACGCAGCCCACACCCACTTCCCGGCCGGAGGCCAGGGCCTCAACTTGGGCATCCAGGACGCCATGAACTTGGGCTGGAAGCTGGCAGCCCACCTACACAACCAAGCCCCGACACGACTCTTGGACACGTACGAAGCAGAGCGCCACCCGGTAGCAAAGAGCGTCCTGAACAACATAGCGGCCCAGAACGCCCTGATCCCCACAACACCCAACCAACTGGCCTTGAGAGCCCTCTTCCGAGAACTGACAGAGCTACCAGAAGTCCAGAAGCACCTATCAGGCCTGATCTCAGGCCTGAACATCAAATACCCAACACCCCCACCCCCACCCCCAACGCCAACCCACCCAGCCGAAGGAGCCCGCCTCCCCGACTTCCCCCTACCAACCACGAACTACGCAAGCACGCTATTCCACAAAGGAAAGTTCGTCCTACTGACAAAAACCCCAACCCCAACCCCCCACTCAGAGGTAGTCGTAGCAGAGGTCCCCACCCTCCCCTGGCCGAACACAACAAAGGTCCTGGTCCGCCCAGACGGCTACGTAGCAAACACAACGGGCTCAGTAGAAGGCTGGCTGACCTGACACACAACCACGCCCCACGCGCCCACGCCCCACGCCCCACGCGCCCACGCGCAGGGGGGTCCAGGGGCGGCGAAGCCCCCTTGGCGGGGGTCTGGGGGTCCGACCCCCAGGACATGCGAAAGAGGCCCATGTTCGCGCTTTCCGCGAACATGGGCCTCCGCCTCTGTAGCGGGGACAGGATTTGAACCTGCGACCTCTGGGTTATGAGCCCAGCGAGCTACCGAGCTGCTCCACCCCGCGTCGTGGCACCTACCTTACGCCCTGGTTCGGATGGGGTGCAAAGCAGGTGCCGTTTGGTAAGCGAGGTCACCCTCCCGGCTGGGTGCTGGGCGGTGGTGTGCTGCTCCCGGGGGCCGCGGTCTTGGCTGCTTCGTAGGCCCTGGCTGCGGCGTCGAGGGCGGCGAGCGCGGCGCCCTGGTCGGCGAAGTTGCCGGATTGCTGGGCGGCTTTGAGCCGGGCGATGGCGGATTGGATGTCGGTGACGGCGCGGTCGAGGGCCGCGTTGCCGCCGCCGGTGTTGGCGGGTGGCGTGGTGGGGGTGGTGGGTGTCGTGGGGGTGGTCGGCGTGGTCGGTTGGCCGGCCTGGGGTGGCGTGGTGGTGGCTTCGCCGGTGCCGGGGCCGAAGATCTGGTCGAGCGCTTCCTGGAGGGTGGCGCCGTAGCCGACCTTGGGTCCGTAGGAGACGAGGACGCGGGCGAGCTGCGGGTAGCTGTTCTGGTTGCGCTGCCGGATGTAGACGGGTTCGACGTAGAGGAAACCGTCGGCGACCGGGAGGGTGATCAGGTTGCCGTAGATGGGGATGACGTTGGGGTTGTTGAAGAGGGTGCGGTCCTGGGCGACGCGGGGGTCGCTCTGGAAGCGGTTCTGGACTTGGACGGGTCCGTCGACCTGGGTGGCTCCGGTGGCCGCGCTGGGTAGCTGGAGGACGCGGATCTTCCCGTAGTCGGTGGCGTCGGACGACACGGTCATCCAGGACGCCAGGTATTGGCGTTGGAGGCCGGTGAGGGAGCTGGTCAGCTGGAACGTCGGTTTGTTCTGGCCCGGGGTGTCGGCGAGGACGTAGTAGCCGGGCTGGTTGGCGGCGCCGGCCGCGGCCGGGTTGGAGCCGCCTTCCGCGGTCGGGTCCTGGGGGACGCTCCAGAAGGCCTGCTGGGAGTAGAACTCCTGCGGGTTGCTGACGTGGTAGCGGGACAGGAGCTCGCGCTGGATCTTGAAGAGGTCTTCGGGGTAGCGGAAGTGGGACCGCAGGTCCGGGGAGATCTCGGCGCTGGGCTTCACGAGTCCGGGGAAGACCTTCTCCCAGGCGTTGAGGACCGGTTCCTTGTCGTCGATCGAGTACAGCGTGACGGTGCCGTTGAAGGCGTCGACGGTGGCCTTGACCGAGTTCCGGATGTAGTTGATGGAGCTGTTGGCCTGCCGGGCGACGCCGTTGAGGGAGTCGTTGGTGGCCGCGCCGAGCTGGGTCTGCTGGGCGTACGGGAAGTTGTTGAGCGTGGTGTAGCCGTCGACGATCCACTGGATCTTGCCGTCGACGACGGCCGGGTACGGGTCGCCGTCGAGGGTCAGCCACGGCGCGACCTTGCTGACGCGGTCGCGGGGGTCGCGGTTGTACATGATCTTCGAGTTGTCGCCGATGGCGTCGGAGAACAGGATGTTCCGTTCGCCGTACTCGGCGGCGAAGGCGAGGCGGTTGAACCAGTTGTCGATGGAGACGCCGCCGGTGCCCTTGTAGGTGTAGCGGTCGGTGGTGGTGTCGTACTCGCCGGGCGCGTTGCCGGAGGTGCCGCCGACGATGGCGTAGTCGGATTCCGCGGCGGAGAGCTCGCCGTAGTAGATGCGGGGTTCCTTGACCACGATGCCGGGCTGGCCGGTCCCTGACGAGCCGGCGCCCGACGGGTTCTGCGTGTCGCTGGTGGTGGCGATCGGGTAGCCGCCGTCGGAGTTGGCGTCCTTGACCGCGCGGTCGATCGTGTTGGCGGGCGCGGCGACGAAGCCGTTGCCGTGGGTGTAGACGAGGTGCTTGTTGATCCAGCTGGTCTGGTTGCCGGTCAGGCCCTCGGTCTTGATCTCCTTCGCGGCGACGATGTAGTCCTGGGTGACGCCGCCGACGGTGTAGCGGTCGATGTCCAGCTTGGCCGGGAAGCCGTAGAAGTTCTCGCGGCCGACGCGCTGGGTGAAGGTGTCGGAGAGGATGTTCGGGTCGAGCAGCCGGATGTTCGACATGGTCCCGGTGTCGGCCTTGAGCTGGTCCGGCGTGGCGTCCGACTTGCCGGCGTAGGGCTGGTACTGGACGTCGGTGAGGCCGTAGGCGCGGCGGGTGGCGTCCATGTTGCGCTGGATGGACGCCGCTTCCTTCTCGTTGGCGTTCGGCTTCACCGAGAACTGGTCGAGGACGGCGGGCCAGGCGACGCCGACGAGGATGCTGGACAGGATGAGCAGCACCAGCGCGATGGCCGGGAGCTGCAGGTTGCGCAGGAAGGCGCCGGCGAAGAACGCGACCGCGCAGATCACCGAGATGCACAGCAGGATCAGCTTGGCGGGCAGGACCGCGTTCAGGTCGGTGTAGGTGGCGCCGATGAACAGCGGGAACGCGCGGTCGGACAGCAGCAGGTTGTACCGGTCGAAGAAGTACTCGACCGCCTTCAGCAGCACGAAGAGCCCGACGGTGATGGCGAGCTGCGCGCGGGCCGGGCCGGCGAGCTGGCCGCCCTTGCCGGCCAGCCGGATGCCGCCGAAGACGTAGTGGGAGATCAGCGCGCCGAAGAAGGAGATGACGACGGTGATGAACAGCCAGCCCAGCAGCCAGTTGTAGAACGGCAGGTCGAAGGCGTAGAAGCCGACGTCGTTGCCGAATTCGGGGTCGGTCTGGCCGAACGAGGTGCCGTTGAGGAACAGCTGCACGACCTGCCAGTCGCCCTGGGCGGACAGGCCGGCGATGAGGCCGGTGAGCACCGGGATGCCGACGCCGAAGAGGCGGATGCGGGCGACGATCGCGGAGCGGTAGCGCGCCAGCGGGTCGTCGGCGCCGGAGATCGGCACGAACACCGGGCGGCTGCGGTAGGCGACCATCAGGCTGATCGCGAGCGCTCCGCCGACGAGCAGCCCGACGGCGAAGAACAGGATGAGCCGCGTGACCACCTGGGTGGTGAACACCGACCGCGCGCCGACCTCGCCGAACCACAGCCAGTCGACGTACGTGTCGAGGAGGCGGGCTCCGAGCAGCAGCGCCAGCACGATCACCGCGGCGATGATGAGGAGGATCCGGCTTCGCCGGGACAGCTTCGGCAGGCTCACCGGGGGCCGAGTGGCCACGGCACACGCTCCTGTCTTCGTCAACACTTGAGCAGGGGCGCGTGCGCCCCCTGATTCCCTAACTCTACGGATGCCGTGTGAAGTTCCCGGGACCCGCCCAAACCGGACTCGCGGCGGCTTCGCCCCGATCGACCTGACACGATGTGCGCATGGCAGCGAACGAAGCGCGACAGGCCGGCGTGGCCGCGCTCGCCCGTGAGATCGAGGACTTCATGGCCGCGGGTGGCTGGGACCAGCCGCCGCAGCTGTTCGCGCTGGTGCCCACGGCGGCACTGCTGGACGAGCAGCCGGAGCTGGCCGGGCAGCTCGATCGGGCGAACCCGCTGACGCCGGTGGCGCAGGAGGCACTGCCCGAGGGCGACCTGGCCGAGGCGCTGGCCCGGATCGCGTGGCCGGACCTGGTCGTCGGGTGTGCACTGGCCCAGGAGATCATCGTCCTGCCGCCGGGCTCGGAGTCGGAACTGCCGGACGTCGCGGAAGCGGACGCGGAGAGCCTCCGCCGCGCGGCCGCCAACCACCCGCAGCGGACCGAGGCCCGGCTGGTCGCGGCGGTCCTGCGCGAAGGGGAAGGCGCCTGCGTGATGCGGCTGCGCGGGATCGGCACGGCCGAGGGCACGGACGAAACGATGGACGAGATCGTGGAAAGCCCCGACCTGGCCCCGAATCTGGTCGAAGCGCTGAAGGCCACGCTGCAGCCTTAGCAGGAGGCCGTCGGGCGTCCCGCCTTCAGGTTGGCCAGCTGGGCGAGTGCGTCGTCCAGTGTGGACACCTTGATGAGGTTGAGCCCGGCGGGCGCGTTGGTCTTGGCCTCGGCGCAGTTGTGCTCGGGAACGAGGAAGTCCGTGGCGCCCGCCTCACGGGCGCCGACGACCTTGAACGAGATCCCGCCGATCGGGTCGACCTCGCCGGTCTCGGTGATCTCGCCGGTGCCGGCGATGTGCCGGCCGCCCGCCAGGTCGCCGGACTCCAGGCGGTCGATGATGGCGAGGGTGAACATCAGCCCGGCCGACGGGCCGCCGACGTCCTGCAGGGAGATGTTGACGGTGAACGGCGCGTCGGCGCGGTCGACCGCCGTGAGGCCGACGAAGCCCTCCTTGCGGTCGGGGCGCGCGGCGAGCGTGAGCGGCACGGTCCGCTCGGGCTGGCCGTCGGACTGGAAGGTGATCTGGACGGTCTGGCCGGGCAGGGTGCCGGTGAGCGCGGCCCGCACGTCGGCGGCCTCGACGATCTTCTTGCCGTTGACGGTGATCAGCCGGTCGCCCGGGGAGAGCACGTGGTCGGCCGGGCTGTCGGAGACGATCTGCTTCGCCAGCACCTTGATCGGGTAGCCCAGCTTGCGCAGGGCGGCGACCTGGGCGTTCGTCTGCGAGTCCTGCAGCTGCTGGATGTTCTCCTGCTTGACCTGCTCGTTGGTCTCGCCCGGCTTGAAGTACTCCTCGCGCGGGGCGAGCGCGTACCGGCCGCTCGCCCAGAAGCCGAGGCCCTGGAAGAGGGTGACGCCGTCGTGCAGCGAGACGGTCGTCATCCGCAGCTCGCCGGTGGTCGGGTGGGTCTCGTGACCGGTGACCTGGATGACCGGGTTGCCCGCCGCGTCGCGACCGAGCGTGTCGTAGGTCGGGCCCGGGCTGATCGCCACGAACGGCACCGGCACGATCGAGCCGAGCACCACGAAGATCAGGAACAGCGAGCCGCTGACCACCAGTGTCCAGCCGCGGCGGGTCATCCGGCGGCCCTCGCCGGCGGGCTCCGCCGCCGGTTCCGGGACACTCTTCGCGGGGGCGGTCTCCTCGGAGGACTTGGTCACGACCGACAGCGTACGGTGACCGCGTTCGCTTCTCGGTGAAGGCCACGCACATGGGTCCGGTTGACGCGCTCGAGGACCGCCGACCCGCGTACGGTGGACGCATGAGCAAACCCCCGTTCGGCTTCGGACCTTCCGATCCCGACAAACGAGGTGAGAACGACCCCTCGGAAGGCGGGCAGTCCGGCGCCGAGGCCTTCAACCAGCTCGGGCAGATGCTGAGTCAGCTGGGCCAGATGCTCAGCCAGGCCGGCAGCTCCAGCGGGCCGGTGAACTACGACCTCGCCAAGCAGATCGCCCTGCAGACCCTGGGCAGCGAAGGCAACACCGGAGAGAGCAAGCTCGGCTTCCGCGGCGGCGACGACGCGAACGCCGCGGTGCGTGACGCCGCCCACCTGGCCGAGCTGTGGCTCGACGCGGCGACGGTGTACCCCGCCGGCGCGACGTCGGCGGTCGCCTGGTCGCCGCGGTCCTGGGTGGAGAAGACGCTCCCCACGTGGCAGCGGCTGTGCGACCCGGTGGCCCGGCAGGTTTCGGGCGCCTGGATGGAGGCGCTGCCGGAGGAGGCCAAGCAGGCCGCCGGACCGCTGCTGCAGATGATGGGGCAGATGGGCGGGATGGCCTTCGGCTCCCAGCTCGGCAACGCGCTGGCCCAGCTCGCGTCGGAGATGCTGACCTCGACGGAGATCGGCCTGCCGCTGGCCCCGGCCGGCACGTCGGCGCTGCTGCCCGCGAACATCGAGAAGTTCGCCGAGGGCCTGGAGCTGCCGAACAGCGAGATCCTGGTGTTCCTGGCCGCGCGCGAGGCCGCGCACCAGCGCCTGTTCACGCACGTGCCGTGGCTGCCGCAGCGGCTGCTGGCGACGGTCGAGGAGTTCGCGCACGGCATTTCGGTCGACACCTCGGCCCTCGAATCGCTGGCCGGCCAGATCGACCCGGCGAACCCGGCCAGCATCGAGGAAGCGATGTCGTCGGGGCTCCTGGAGCCCCAGACGACGGAGGAGCAGAAGGCGGCGCTGAACCGCCTGGAGACGCTGCTGGCCCTGGTCGAGGGCTGGGTCGACGTGGTGGTGGCCGAAGCGGTCGGCGACCGTCTCCCGG
Organism: Amycolatopsis sp. NPDC026612; assembly: GCF_040638285.1. Lineage (NCBI taxonomy): Bacteria > Bacillati > Actinomycetota > Actinomycetes > Pseudonocardiales > Pseudonocardiaceae > Amycolatopsis > Amycolatopsis sp. NPDC026612. Next base: position 19,363 of record NZ_JBEZYB010000067.1, on the reverse strand, counting down.
GCGCGGACGCGCTGCGCGAGACGCTGCGCCGCCGTCGCGCAACGGGCGGCCCGGCGGAACAGACGTTCGCCACGCTCGTCGGCTTGGAGCTGCGCCCCCGGCGGATGCGTGCGGCGTCGGCGCTGTGGAAGCTGGTGGGCGACCGCCACGGTCTGGAGAAGCGCGACGGCCTCTGGTCCCACCCGGACCTGATGCCGACGGCCGAGGACCTGGACGAGCCGATCGACTTCGCCGACCGAGTGGGCGAAGCCGGCTCGATCGACGACCTCGACCCGATCGCCGAATTGGAGCGCACGGAGCGTTCGGAACGCGAAGAGCGTGAGAAGGAGGAGGAGCCGCCGACGGACGAAGGCGGCAAGTCCTCCTGAGCTGAGTCCCTCTCCGGCTGCGTCACTCCCGGGCTGCGTCACTCCGGGCTGAAGGTCCAGCTGAGGTGAGTCCCGGATGGCCGGTGTCCCGCGATCGCGGGGCACCGGCTTTCTGCGGTCCGGCGCCGCTCCAGCCGACAAATCGCCGTCCCGCGCCGACTCAGCCAGCCACCGCCCTTCTCCGACCGGCGCCCCGGCGTCCACCCTCCCGCGCCTCTTCAGCACCCCTCCCCTCCACCGGCGCCCCGGCCCATCGAAGCGGCGGGGGCGACCCACCTCCGCAGGTCGCCCCGGCCACCATCACCCGCTCAGTCCTCGGTGGAGATCCCCCACCCGGCTGCGGCCGACAGCCCTTCGAGGTACCCGATCGCCCGTTCCGTCTTCGGGTACCGCCGCACGAGCGCCCAGAAAGCGGCGTCGTGCCCGGGCTCCCGCAGGTGCGCCAGCTCGTGCACCAGCACGTAGTCCAGTACCCACGGGGGCACCTTGCGCAGCCGGTCGCTGACCCGGATGGTCGCGTCGACCGGCGTGCAGGACGCCCACCGCGTACGCATCGGCGGTACCCAGCGGACACTCGCCGGCACCGCGGTGCCGCCCAGGTACTTGCCCGACAGCAGCGCGCAGCGCGCCAGCAGGGCTTCGTCCGACGTCTTCGGGGACGCCGGCCGACGTGGTTCCGAGCGCTGCAGTTTGCGCTCCATCTCGGCGACCCAGTGTTTCTCCTCCGCCCTGGTCATCCGCGCGGGGATGAGCACGACGAGCGTGTCGTCGTGCCAATACGCGGTGACCGTCCGGTGCCGGCGCTGGCTGCGCCGCACTTCGACCTTGTGTCCGGGTGTGTCCGACGAGGGGTTCGTTTCCCCTCGGCTCCTCAGCGAGGGCATCCGTGCTTCGACCACCCGACAACGGTAAGGCCAGGCACCGACAACTCCGAGCGCCTTCAGGTCACAGACCCGAGTTGTCCACAGCCGGCTCCACTTGTGGACAACTCGGCCGTTCCGGCCTCTTCGCGGGCCTCCCGGTCGCCACCGGGTGCAATCCTGCGGACATGATCCTCGACACCGCGGACATGCCACCGGTGCTGCTGCCGGCGCACCCCGCCCTGCTCCCGGGCCTCACCGTGCTCGAACGCGGCCCGCGCGAGATCCAGATCGGGCTCGACCCGCGCCACGGCGTGATCGTCGAAAACCTCTCCCCGGACCTCGCCGCGAGGGTGCGCGCCCTCGACGGCAGCAAGCCCGTCGAGCGGCTTCTGCTCGCCGAAAGCGAACACCGCGACCAGTTGCGGACGCTGCTGCGGCAGCTGACCGCGCTCGGCCTGGTCACCGACGCCGGCCGGCCCGACGACCCGGGCTTCCGCGGCGAGCCCGGACTCTGGTCGCTGCGGGCCCGGCACCACCAGCCGGCCATGGCCGCTCGGCGGCGGGCCGCCGCGGTCTCGGTGCACGGCGACGGCCGGGTGGCGGTGGCGGCCGCCGTGCTGCTGGCCAACGCCGGCATCGGGCACGTGGAGCTGCAGGTGTCCGGCGCGGTGACCGAACACGACCTCGGCTCGGGCTTCACCGACGCGGACCTGGGCCGGCCCCGGCGGCAGGCCCTCGCCGACCTGCTCCGCCGGGTGGATCCCGAGGTCCGCGTCACCCGTCTGCACGACCGGTACCCCGAGGTGGCCCTGCTCACCGACGCCGTCGTGCCCGCTCCCGAGGTCGTCGCCGAGCTGATGGAGGACGGCGTCCCGCACCTGGCGGTGCGCGTCCGTGACGGCACGGGCATCGTCGGGCCGCTGGTGGTGCCGGGCCGCAGCTCGTGCCTGCGCTGCGCCGACCTGCACCGCACCGACCTCGACCCGTGCTGGCCCCGCGTCGCCGGGCAGCTCGCCGGCCGGCACCAGCGACCCGACCTCGGCGCGGTCCAGTCGTGCGCATCGCTGGCCGTCGCCCAGGCCATGCGGCTGCTCTCCCCGGGCGAGCCGGCCCCGCCGGCGTGGAACGCGACCCTCGAGATCGACGCCTTCGACGGCCGCATCCGCCACCGCCGCTGGCCGCCGCACCCACGGTGCGGTTGCGGGGCGCGGGAGGTGATCCTGGAGACGTAGTCCACGAAGACGTCGTGCGCAGGCTGCGCGCGGGGGACGCCGCAGGGCAGAATCGCCGGTGTGACCGACTTCCGCGACCCAGCCGATCGTGACACCGCGATGCCGCGCAAAGGTGCCGCTCGTACCGCCAAGCTCGCCAGTCTCCCGCTCGGCATCGCCGGCCGGGCGGTCGGCGGCTGGGGCAAGAGGCTCGCGGGCCAGAGCGCGGAGCAGGTGAACGCGACGCTGTCCGCGAAGGCCGCCGAGCAGCTGTTCGAAGTGCTCGGCACGCTCAAGGGCGGAGCGATGAAGTTCGGCCAGGCGCTCAGCGTGTTCGAGGCGGCGGTGCCGGACGACATGGCGAAGCCCTACCGCGAAGCCCTGACGAAGCTGCAGGCCGCCGCGCCACCGATGTCGGTCCGGCAGACCCACCGGGTGCTCGCCGAGCAGCTGGGCCGCACCTGGACCAGCCGGTTCGCGTCGTTCGACGACGAACCGGCGGCCGCCGCGAGCATCGGCCAGGTGCACCGCGCGGTCTGGCACGACGGCCGCACGGTCGCGGTCAAGGTGCAGTACCCGGGCGCCGACGAGGCGCTGCGCAGCGACCTGCGGCAGCTGCAGCGCTTCAGCAGGCTGTTCCAGGCGTTCGTGCCGGGCACCGAGGTGAAGCCGCTGCTGGCGGAGCTCGCCGAGCGGATGAACGAGGAACTCGACTACCAGGCCGAGGCGCAGCACCAGCGCGCCTTCGCGAAGGCGTTCGACGGCGATCCCGGCATCCTGGTGCCGCGGGTGGTGGCGAGCGCACCCAAGGTCGTCGTGACGGAATGGGTGAGCGGCACCCCGTTGTCGAAAGTGATCGCGGACGGGGATCGCGAGACGCGGAACCTGGCGGGCCGGCTGCTGACCGAGTTCCACTACTCGTCGCCCGAACGCGTCCACCTGCTGCACTCGGACCCGCACCCGGGCAACTTCATGATCACCGAAGACGACAGGCTGTGCGTGATCGACTTCGGCGGCGTCGCCCGGCTGCCCGAGGGCATCCCCCGCCACCTCGGCGAGCTGACGAGGCTGGCCCTCGACGGCGAGTCCGCAGGGCTGATGGACCTGCTGCGGGAAAACCGGTTCATCCGGCCGGACAGCGACCTGACCGCGGACGAAGTGCTGGCGTACCTGGCGCCGTTCACCGAGCCGCTGGCCGCGCCGACGTTCCACTTCACCCGCCGCTGGATGCAGAAGCAGGCCGGGCGGGTCGGCGACAGCCGCGGCAACGACTTCCGGGTCGGACGTTCGCTCAACCTGCCGCCCGAGTACCTGATGATCCACCGGGTGACAGCGGGGTCGACGGGCATCCTCTGCCAGCTCGACGCGGAGATCCCGGCCCGCGGCATCGTGGAGCGCTGGCAGCCCGGGTTCGCCGCCTGAGTTGTCCACAGGCGGCGCCGCGAACGGACGGATTCCGCCGAGTTGTCCACAGCTGCGGGGAACGGGGTTCCACCCGGTTGGCCGAGCCGCCATGCTCGGAGCATGACTGCTACTCAATGCACTGACCCGATCGCCCTTCGTAATCCTGGCGCCTGCGAGGTGATGAACCTCGAACAGCTACGCCGTGCTGGGGTGTCCGACCGAAGAACCCGGCGGCTCTGCGGCCCCGGCGGGCCGTGGCGCCGCCTGCACCCCGGTGTCGTCCTGCTGCGCAACACCACCCCGACGCGGCAGCAGCTGCTGCACGCCCTGCTCGTGCGCTACGGGCCGGGAGTGGTGATCACCGGCGCCGACGCACTGCAGGCCCACGGCGTGAAGTGCCCGACAGCGAGCGAGATCCGGCTGCTGGTGCCCGACCACTGCCGGGTGGTGGCGTGCGAAGGTGTCCGGCTGGCGCGGACGGCCCGGCTACCGGAGCCGGTCGTGATCGACGGGTTGCCGTTCGCCCCGCCGGCCCGGGCGACGCTGGACATGGCGCGGTCCGAGCCCGACCCGGTGCGGATCCACCAGCTGCTGACGTTGCCCCTCTACTGGGGTCTGTGCGACCGGCAAGAGCTGCTGACGGAGCTCGCCACGGGCCCCCAGCGCGGCACGGCAGCGGTCCGCAAGGTGCTCCGCGACCTCGACGAGGGGCCGATCCAGGCCCACGGTCTGGCAACGCACGTGCTGGACATGGCCCACCTCCCGCCCCCGAGCTGGGACCTGACGATCTGCGACCGCCGCGGCCGCCGCCTCGGCGAGGCCGACGCGTGGTGGGACGAGATCGGCCTGGCCTGGCAGTACCGCTGCACGCCAGGCCCCGGAGGCGGCTTCAGCCACCTGGCCCTGGCGGCCACGGGAATCGTCCTGGTCCGCTGCACGGTCCGCCAGCTGCGCCAGGTTCCTCAGGACGTGGCGCAGGAGCTGGCCCGGGCATTCGGCGACGCATCCCGCACGCCCCGCCCCCGAGTCCGCGCGATCCCGATGACCCCGATGGGAGACGCCGCCTGACCCCCGCACCCACCAAGCGCGGCCCCGGCCCCACCACCAGGCGGCTCGCCCACCAACCCACCGAGGGAGGCCCGCTCACAGGCACCCGCCGGCACAAACCACCGCGCAACCCAGGCCCCGCCATTCCACGCCACCCGCGGCGAGCCTCTCGCCGTCACCACTCAGGAGCGCGATTGATCACCAATATTCGTCCGGCAGCTTGCCTTCGATGTCCCGCACGTGCTGCCGCGCGCAGTCCGGGCACAGCCACCGCAGCACACCCTGCTCGCGGGTCGACACCCACGCGAGCGCCGTAACCGGATCGTCGGCGGCGGCGGTGCGGGTGCGACCACAGCGGGTGCACACCACCGGTTCCGGCGCGCTCACCGGGAGCGTCCACAGTGGATTGCCTTGGCGCCGAACAGGTACAGATCGTCCCGGTGGCCGAGGAAGTCCGGGCTCCGTGGGTCGGTCAGTGCGGTGACCGCGGCGCGGTCGTCGGCGTCGAGCCACTCCCCGGCCGACTCCGCGAACCACCCGACGCGGTGCACCACGTACTCGCGCAGGAGGTCCGAGCCCGGCATCGGGTGGTCGATGAGCGTGCCGAACGACTCGACGTCCTCGAGGCCGGCTTCGCGAAGCGCGCGCTGCCAGCCGTAGGGCATGGCGATGCTGCCCGGGATTCCGGCGCGCATCCGCGCGAACCACGAGGCGCGAGCTGCGAGCAGCCGCTGCTCGAGTCCGGGGCGGCCGACTCCGAGCTCCCACGGCAGGCACCGCATCTCGAGGCCGCCCTCGGCGATGGCCAGGACCCCGCCCGGTCGCAGCAGTCCGGCGAGCGTGCGCAGCGCGGCCTGCTGATCGCCGATGTGGTGCACCACGCCGGACGCCCACACGAGGTCGGCGGCCGGTACGGCCAGCGCGGGGTCGGCGAGGTCCCCCGGCAGGCCGACGACCTCGACGGAGTCGTCGGCCACCTCGGCGACGGCCCGCTTCGCCTCGGCGAGCAGCTTCGGCGTGGCGTCGACGAGCACGACGGTGCCCCCGGCGCCGCGGGCGAGCTCGCGCGCGAACAGCACGCTCATCCCGCCCGCGCCACACCCGACGTCGACGACCGTCGGCCGCTCCGGCACCGAGCCGACGAGCCGATGAGCGACGGGCGTGAGCGCCTCGGCGTCGAGGGTGTCGGCCATGCGCAGCTGGGCGAGGCGGTCCGCCCAGTCGATGTCGTCGTGGGTGTGTCCGGACATCGTCCCATTCAACACCAGAAAAGAGCGCGCGAAGGCCCCCGCCGCCCGGGGAGGGGCGGCATGGGCCCTGCGCTCAGTTCTGGTCCTGGTACCGCTCCGCCCGGCGAGCAGCCCATCGGGCTACTCGCGTCCAGCGGCGGACGGCACGCGCGCCACCTCGGGCCCGCTGGGCGCGGACCCCTTCCTCCAGATCCCGTATTCGGGCCCTGGACAGTTCTTCGTAAAGCAACATCTCGCTGATCTCCTCGATCTCGGTCTTCGTCAACTGCAGCTGCTCGCTGCGGGGGTGGGCTTCGTAGTCCCTTGTGGTGACCGGTTCGACGCTCATGCGGCAGCGCTCCGGTGATCGCCGTCGGCCTTGGCCGCGGCGGGCTCGACGGTGACGTTCTTGCGCGGACGGCCGCGGGGCCGCTTGCGGGCGATCACGGCGCCGCGCTCGAAGATCTCGCCACCCCAGACGCCCCACGGCTCACGCCGGGCCAGCGCACCGGCCAGGCAGGCCTCGCGCACGGGGCAGTCGGCGCACTGCGCCTTGGCGCGCTCGAGCTCGGCCGGGGACTCCGCGAACCACAGGTCCGCGTCGCCGGAACGGCAGGGCAGCGCGACGTCGGGAACGGCGATCGGGTCGAGCAAGTCGACGAATATTGCCTCACCGGCGGTGTAGGCGACGGCCGAAGACATGGTGGTTCCTCCTTGTGTCGTACGGGTTTTGGGTTGGGTGCTGGAGCGGGGCAACGCTGGTTCCTCTTGGGTTGTGCAGCCAAAAAGCACGAAGGCCGCGGATCCGGTTTTCCCGGTTCCGCGGCCTTCGTGAGCCTCGTGTCCTGACTAGGTCAGGAACTTCGCTCCCGTATCGACAACGGAACACGGAACTGCTTGATGGTCGGCAGATCAGCCTGCGGGTACGCGGCGAGAACGCCCTGCGTCCCGAAGACGACGACACCGGTGGCCCGACGACGCGAGACGCGCCGCATGCCACGGACCTCGTGAGCGCTCACGGGCACACCGGCGCCCGGGCGCTGAGCAGCCGCAACTTCCGCGGCGCAGGACAGACGGGTGCCCGGGTTCGTGAGCGTCATGTTGATGGTCATTTCACCGGCACCTCCTTCTGTACTCTGCACACGCGGCCGCTGAGCGGCCTTCCGTAGATCCCCAGTCGAGCCCTTCGGGCTCGGTACTGGCAGGTTATTGCCCCGGCCCGCACCGGGGCAACTCAATTAACGGGAAAATCCTCGAAGATACGAAGATCGCCCCTGAGCAGCGGGTTCGCCGCGTCGATCATGGTTCGGACGCGGTCAAGACTCCGTCGACGCCGCCCGCACGACGCCGAGGATCTCCGCGCCGAAGCGTTCGAGCTTGGTCGCCCCGATGCCGGAGATCGACACCAGCGCCGCTTCGTCGGCCGGGCGCTGCTCGGCGATGGCCATCAGCGTCGCGTCCGTGAAGACGACGAACGTCGGCACCTTGAGCTCGCGCGCCCGGTCGGCGCGCCACGACTTCAGCCGCTCCAGCAGACCCTCATCCACTGTGGACGGGCAGCGCCCGCAGCGGCCCAGCTTGACGTCGAGGGTTTCCAGCAGCGGCCCGCCGCAGACGCGGCAGCGCGCCTTGACCGGCGTCGCCTGCTTCTGCTGGGACCGCGCCACCCTGGCGGCCGGGTGGTCCTCCGGGACCAGGCCGTAGAGGAACCGGCTGCGCCGCCGGTTGCGCCGCGCGCCCGGCGTGCGGGCCAGTGCCCAGGACAGCCACAGGTGCTCGCGGGCCCGGGTGACGCCGACGTAGAACAGCCGCCGTTCCTCCTCGATCGCCGCCTCGTCCTCGCCGGCGTGCAGGATCGGCATCGTGCCCTCGGCGAGGCCGACGAGGAACACCGCGTCCCACTCCAGGCCCTTCGCCGCGTGCAGCGACGCCAGCGTCACGCCCTCGACCGTCGGCGGGTGCTGGGCCGCCGCGCGCTGGTCCAGCTCGGCGTTGAAGCGCGGCAGGTCCGCGTCCGCGACCGCCGAAGCGAGCTCTTCGGCCAGCTCGACGATCGCCAGGAGCGCGTCCCAGCGTTCCTTCGCCGCGCCGCCGGCGGGCGGCGACTCGGTCAGGCCGACCCGCGCGAGCACCGAACGGACCGTCGTGACCAGGTCGGAGCTGACGTCCCCGCTCGCCGCGCGCAGCGCGGACATCGCCTGCCGGACCTCCGTCCGGTTGAAGAACCGTTCGCCGCCGCGGACCAGGTACGGGATGCCGGCCTCGGCCAGCGCCGACTCGTAGGCCTCGGACTGGGCGTTCACCCGGTAGAGGACCGCGATTTCGCTCGCCGGGACACCGCCGTCGAGCAGTTCGCGCACCCGGCGGGCGACGGCCCCCGCTTCGACCGCCTCGTCGTCGAACTCGGCGAAGCGCGGTTCGGGCCCCGGCGGCCGCTGGCCGATCAGCTTCAGCCGCGAGCCCGCCGGCCGCCCCCGCGCCGCGCCGATCACCCGGTTCGCCAGCGCGACGACTTCGGGGGTCGACCGGTAGTCGCGCTCGAGCCGGACGACGGTGGCGTCCGGGTAGCGCCGCGTGAACTCGAGCAGCGCCCGCGGCGACGCGCCGCCGAAGGAGTAGATGGTCTGGTTGGCGTCGCCGACGACGGTCAGGTCGTCGCGGCCGCCGAGCCACGCGTCGAGGAGGCGCTGCTGCAGCGGCGTGACGTCCTGGTACTCGTCGACGACGAAGCAGCGGTAGCGGTCGCGGAACTCCTCGGCGACCGTGCCGTGCTCCTCGAGCACCGCGGTCGTGTGCAGCAGCAGGTCGTCGAAGTCGAGCACCTGCGCGGCGTTCTTCAGCTCTTCGTAGATCCGGTAGACCTCGGCGACCTGCGCCGCCGGCGCCGGGATGTCCCGCTGGGCGCGCGCGGTGACGGCCGGGTAGTCCTCCGGGCTGATCAGCGACGCCTTCGCCCACTCGATCTCGCTCGCCAGGTCACGCAGGACCTCGACCTCGGCCCCCAGCTTGGCCCGGTTCGCGGCCTGGCCGACGTACCGCAGCTTGTTCTCCAGCAGGTCCCACGGCCGGTCGCCGACCACGCGCGGCCAGAAGTAGCGCAGCTGGCGGCGGGCCGCCGCGTGGAAGGTCAGCGCCTGCGCCGCTTCGACGCCGAGGCCGCGAAGCCGCGTCCGCATCTCCCCCGCGGCCCGCGTCGTGAACGTGACGGCGAGCACCTGACCAGCGGAAACATGCCCCGATCGGACGAGGTGGGCGATCCGGTGGGTGATCGTGCGGGTCTTGCCCGTGCCGGCTCCGGCGAGCACGCAGACCGGCCCCCGTGGGGCACTGGCGGCGGCGCGCTGCTCGGGGTCGAGGCCATCGAGCAGACGGTTGATGCTCTTGGTGGAAAGTACGCCGGTCACGTCCGGCATCCTCGCAGAGGGGGACGGGGAATCGGGGCAGGGGCACGCGGCCGTATCCTGGTCATATGGCGGGACAGCAGGACTCGGGTAAGAACAAGGAAGCGGCCAAGCAGGCCAAGAAGGAGAAGCGCGCGGCGAGCAAGGCCCGCCGTGGCCAGCTCTTCGAGGCCTTCAAGATGCAGCGCAAGGAAGACCCGTGGCTCATCCCGTGGATGGCCGGGTCGATCGTCGTCGTCGCCGGTGTGGCGTTCGGGATCGGGTTCTTCTTCAACGCGCAGTGGGTGCTCCTGCCGCTCGGCCTGGTGCTCGGCGCCCTGCTCGCCATGATCATCTTCGGCCGGCGCGTCCAGAAGACGGTCTACTCGAAGGCCGACGGCCAGCCCGGCGCCGCGGCGTGGGCGCTGGAGAACCTGCGCGGCCGCTGGAAGGTGACGCCGACCGTCGCGGCGACGACGCACTTCGACGCGGTGCACCGGGTCCTCGGCGGCCCCGGCGTCGTGCTGATCGCCGAAGGCGCGCCGCACCGCGTGAAGACGCTGCTCGCCCAGGAGAAGAAGCGCGTTTCCCGCCTGATCGGCGACACGCCGATCTACGACGTGATGATCGGCCACGAAGACGGCCAGCTCCCGCTGAAGAAGCTCCAGGGCTACCTGATGAAGCTGCCCCGCAACCTCAAGCCGGCCCAGGTGGACGCGCTCGAGGCGAAGCTGGCCGCGCTCGGCAACCGCGGCGCGGCGATGCCCAAGGGCCCGATGCCGGCCGGCGCGAAGATGCGCAACGTCCAGCGGACGATCCGCCGCCGCTGACCCGCACGACGAAAAGGCCCCCCGTCCGAACCGGACGGGGGCCTTTTCACGCTCACCACGTCCGGGTGAATTTCGGCGCGCTCAGCGCATCCGGATGACGACGGTGCCGGTCAGCCGGTCGAGCCAGCTGCGGCCGTCGGCGTTGCGGACCGCCGCCGGGATGAGCACGAACGTCAGCGCGGCGCGCACCAGTGCCCGCAGCGGCCCGACCAGCGCGGAGCCGTCGAGACGGGCCACGCGGATGCCGACGGCGCCCATCCCGGGGGTGAAGCCGAAGAACCCGGCCGACAAGACGGAGATGACCGCCCACACCCCGCCGGACCAGAGGTTGAAGTTCTGCATCGCGGCCGGATCCTGCAGGCTGGGATGTAGGAAAATGGCCGTGACCAGGGCCGCGACCACCAGGTCGACGATCAGCCCGAGCAGCCGCGCGCCTCCGCTGGCTGCCGAGCCGACGCCCGATTCGGGCAAACCGAACTTCTCGCCCGGCCAGCGTGAGCCGTGCTGATCAGTGTCCGGGCCGCCGTCGCCGGTGCCGGGTAGCCATTCGCCGGTCCATCTCGCCACCCGTCTAGGGTATGCCGGTGGCGTGGAACACATCCGACCTGGTCGGATACCCGATATCGACCACCCGTTAACACCGGCGAAACATACGGGTGACGGTCGGGCAACACCGCACTTTTAGCGTGAGCCGAAGAGAGCACTGCCGTACGAGCTCGAACGAGAAGGAGTCACCGAGGGTGCCCACTACTCCAGACGACATCCAGCGCCTCATCGCCGACGAGGACGTCGAAGTCATCGACGTCCAGTTCTGCGACCTGCCCGGCGTGATGCAGCACTTCACGGTCCCCGCGAAGGCCTTCACCGAAGAGGCCTACGAAGAGGGTCTCGCGTTCGACGGCTCCTCGGTGCGCGGCTTCCAGTCCATCCACGAGTCCGACATGCTGCTGCTGCCGGACCCGGCGACCGCGCGGATCGACCCGTTCCGCAAGGCGAAGACGCTCGCGCTCAACTTCTTCGTGCACGACCCGTTCACCCGTGAGGCGTACAGCCGCGACCCGCGCAACATCGCGCGCAAGGCCGAGCAGTACATCTCCGAGTACGGCGTCGCCGACAACGTGTACTTCGGCCCCGAAGCCGAGTTCTACATCTTCGACTCGGTCCGCTTCGACTCCGCCGAGCACGCCTCCTTCCACGAGATCGACTCGATCGAGGGCTGGTGGAACACCGGCGCCGACGAGGTCGGTGGCAACCAGGGCTACAAGACGAAGTTCAAGGGCGGCTACTTCCCGGTCCCGCCGGTCGACCACTTCGCCGACCTGCGCGACGACATCGTCCGCAACCTGCAGGGCTCCGGTTTCGAGATCGAGCGCGCGCACCACGAGGTGGGCACCGCCGGCCAGACCGAGATCAACTACAAGTTCAACACGCTGCTGCACGCCGCGGACGACCTGCAGCTGTTCAAGTACATCGTGAAGAACACGGTGTTCGCCGCGGGCAAGACGGCGACGTTCATGCCGAAGCCGCTCGCCGGCGACAACGGCTCGGGCATGCACTGCCACCAGTCGCTGTGGAAGGACGGCCAGCCGCTGTTCCACGACGAGTCGGGCTACGCCGGCCTGTCGGACACCGCGCGCCACTACATCGGCGGCCTGCTCAAGCACGCCCCGAGCCTGCTGGCCTTCACGAACCCGACGGTGAACTCCTACCACCGCCTGGTGCCGGGCTTCGAGGCGCCGGTTTCGCTGGTCTACTCGCAGCGCAACCGCTCGGCCTGCGTCCGCATCCCGATCACGGGCAACAACCCGAAGGCGAAGCGCGCCGAGTTCCGCTGCCCGGACTCGTCGGGCAACCCGTACCTGGCGTTCTCGGCGATGATGATGGCCGGCCTCGACGGCATCCGGAACAAGATCGAGCCGCCGGAGCCGATCGACAAGGACCTCTACGAGCTCCCGCCCGAGGAGGCCAAGGACGTCAAGCTGGTCCCGGGCGACCTGGGCACGGTCCTCGACACGCTGGAAGCCGACCACGAGTACCTCCTCGAGGGCGGCGTCTTCACCCCGGACGTGATCGACACGTGGATCTCGTACAAGCGCGAGAACGAGATCGACCCGCTGCGCCTGCGTCCGCACCCGTACGAGTTCGCCCTGTACTACGACGTGTGATCCACCGGTAGTACGGCCCTGAACACGCCGGTGGCGAGGTGCGAAGAGCCCTCGCCACCGGCGTTTCTTATGGTCACTCCGCCGTCGACAGCAGCTTCAGGTCGGCGCCCGCGGCCTCGAACCTGCCGCGCGGATCCTCGACCAGCTTGCGGCGCTCCAGGTCCATCAACCCCAGCGTGCAGGTGATCTCCGCGGCGAGCGTGCCGTCGAGCTTGATGATGTCCGAGTCCATCTTGAACGTCTTGCCGCTGCCGAACTTGGCCTCGCACGTGACGTCCACGACGTCGCCCGCGCGCAGCTCGCGGCGGAACACCACGTGCGTCTCCAGCAGCACCGAAGCCAGGTTCGCTTCCCGGAAACCTTCGAGGCCGCCGGCCGCTTCGAACAGCTCCAGCCGTGCCACCTCGCCGTACGAGTGGTACACGGCGTGGTTGAGGTGGCCCAGGGTGTCCAGCTCGTAGTGCCGGACCTTGATCCGGGTCCGGAACGGTTCGCGATCGGTCACTCTCCCACTCTAAGCGACCGCTCAGCTCGCGTAGAACAGGTGCTCCACCACGGCGTGCGCCCGCCGGGTGATGCGGCGGTAGGAGTCGAGGAACTCGCCGGGATCGTCGCCGGCCGACTGGCCGAGCACCCGGGCCACCGCGGCCAGGTCGCGGCCGGAGCCGGGGACCTGGTCGACGGCCTTGCCGCGCACCAGCATCCCCGCGTTGCGCACCCGGGTCGCCAGCAGCCACGCCTCGGTCAGCGAGTTCGCTTCGGCCGGCTCGGCCAGGCCCGCTTCCGGGAGCACCGCCAGTGCGTCCAGCGTCGACGTCGTCCGCAACGCCGGGACCGCGTGCGCGTGCTGCAGCTGCAGCAGCTGCACCGTCCACTCGACGTCGGCGAGGCCGCCGCGGCCCAGCTTCGTGTGCAGCGTCGGGTCGGCGCCGCGCGGCATCCGCTCCGTCTCGACGCGGGCCTTGATGCGGCGGATTTCCCGTGCCTTCGTCGCGTCCAAGCCGCCTTCGGGGTAGCGGATCGGGTCGATCATCGCGATGAACCGCGTGCCGAGGTCGTCGTCGCCGGCGATGAACCGCGCCCGCAGCAGCGCCTGTGCCTCCCACACCTCGCCCCACCGCGCGTAGTAAGCGCGGTACGACTCCAGCGTCCGCACCAGCGGTCCGCTCCGCCCCTCCGGCCGCAGGTCGGCGTCGACCTCCAGCGCGGGGTCCGAGCTGGGGGCGCCCAGCATCTTCCGGACGGTCTCCGCGACCGACGACGCGAACTTCACGGCGTCGGCGTCCGAGACCCCTTCGGACGGCTCGCACACGAAAAGCACGTCGGCGTCGGAGCCGTAGCCGAGTTCGGCACCGCCGAGCCGGCCCATCCCGATCACGGCGATGCGCGCCGGTGTCCGGCCGAGTTCGGCCTGCCGCTGGCGGAACGCCGCGGCCAGCGCGCCCTGCAGCACGGCCACCCAGACGCTCGAGAGTGCTTCGCAGACAGCAGGCACTTCGAGCAGTCCCAGCAGATCCGCGCAGGCGACGCGCAGGAGTTCGTGCCGCCGCAGCGAACGCGCGGCCGCGACGGCGGCGTTCAACCCGGGCTGACGCCGGACTGCGGCCCGCAGCGACTTCGCCACCTCGGCGGGCGTGCGGCCCACCAGCCGGGCCGGATCGCCGAGCAGCTGCAACACCTCCGGCGCGCGGACCAGCAGGGCCGGCACCAACCGTGACGTGCCCAGCAGAAGGGCCAGGTTCTCCACGACCGTGCCCTCGTCGCGCAACACCCGCAGATACCACGGGGTGGCTTCGAGCGCCTCGGACACCTTCCGGTACGACAGCAGCGCGCCGTCCGGATCGGGCGTGTCGGCGAAGAGGTCGAGCAGCACCGGCAGCAGCGCCTGCTGGATCGCGGCGCGCCGCGATACACCCGAGGTGAGGGCCTTGATGTGCTGGAGCGCGCCGTCGGGCGCGGTGTAGCCGAGCGCGGCCAGGCGGCTGGCGGCCTGCTTGGTGGTCAGGCGCAGCGCCTCGGCAGGCACGTTCGCGACCGACTGCAGCAGCGGCCGGTAGAAGATCTTCTCGTGCAGGCGCCGGATGCCCTTGCCGTGCCGCCGGAACTCCGCGAGCAGCGCCTCGCCCTGGCTCTTGCCGCCACTCGCCTTGATCCCGCTGGCCCTGGCGAGGATCCGCAGCTCGTCGGTTTCGGTCGTCGCCGGGAACAGGTGGGTCCGGCGCAGCCGCCGCAGCTGCAACCGGTGCTCGATCATCCGCAGGAACTCGTAGGACGCACCCAGCTCGGCGGCGTCCTGACGGCCGACGTAGCCGCCCTCGCCCAGCGCAGCGAGCGCGTCCATCGTGGACGGTGAACGCAGATCGGCGTCGACCCGGCCGTGCACGAGCTGCAGCAGCTGCACGGCGAATTCGACGTCACGCAGGCCGCCGCGGCCCAGCTTCAGCTCGCGTTCGGCGTGTTCGGACGGGACGTGCCCCTCGACCCGGCGGCGCATCTGCTGCACCTCGCCGACGAAGTTCTCCCGGTCGGCCGCCGACCACACCAGCGGCGCGACCATCTCGGCGTACTGGCGGCCGAGCTCGGCGTCGCCCGCCACCGGACGTGCCTTGAGCAACGCCTGGAACTCCCAGGTCTTGGCCCACTTCTGGTAGTAGCCGTGGTGGCCGTCCAGTGTGCGGACGAGCGCGCCGGCCTTGCCTTCGGGGCGCAGCGCCGCGTCGACCTCGAAACACGCCTTCCCGACGACACGCATCATCGTGCTCGCCAGCCGCGTCGCGAGGCCGAGGTCGCCCTCGCCGGCGAAGATGACGTCGACGTCGCTGACGTAGTTGAGCTCCCGGCCGCCGCACTTGCCCATGGCGATGACCGCGAGGGTGCCTTCGACGGATGCGCCGGCTTCCGCCTCGGCGACGACCAGCCCGGCGGCCAGTGCGGCTTCGGCCAGCTCGGTCAGCTGCGCGGCGACCTCGGCGTAACCGGGGTGCTCGAGCCCGGCCTCGACGACGTGCCCGAGGTCGGCGGCGGCGATGCCGAGCAGCTGGCCGCGGTAGGCGACCTTGAGAGCCTGCTCGGCTTTGAGCCCGACGAGCACCGAACCGTCGTCGCCGAGGAGAGCCGCGCGCAAGGCTTCCCGGTAGCAGGCGGAGTCGGTGCACTTGTCCCCGGTGAGCGAGCGCCACTGCTCCGGGTGCGCGGCGAGGAAGTCGGCGAGCGCGCTCGACGTCCCGAGCACGCTGAGGAAGCGGCCGCGGAACGTCCGGTGGGTGCGGAGCTGCTGTTCGAGGTCGGCCCACTCCGCGGCGTCGGCCTCGCGGATCCGGTCCAGGCTCAGCAGGGCGAGGTCGGGGTCGGCGGTACGGGACAGCGCCGCGAGCACGTCGGCGACCGCGTCGACCGGGCCGGCGTCGGCCCACCAGCCGGCCGCGCGCAACCGGCCCTCGGCACGGGAATCGGTGAAGCCGTACCTCGCCGCCGAAGCGGTCGTTCGCGCGCGGTCTGCCATCACCGACCACCGTAGCCGGGGAACACGGCTCAGGCGGCCAGCCGGCCCGGCTCGGCCCCGGCGGGCGTCGGCTCGGGCACCTGGAAGCTGTGCGCGGTGACGGGGTGGCGTCGCGAGAGGAGGTAGATGCCGAGGCCCACCCCGATCCCGACGACACCGACGGCGATCGTGCCCGCGGTGCCGAGGGAAGCGACCTTGCCGGAGACCGCGCCGACGATCGCCGCCGCGGGCAACGTGAACAGCCACGCGACGACCATCCGGCCCGCCATCCGCCAGCGGACCGGCGCATCCCGGCGGCCGACGCCGGAGCCGACGATCCCGCCGGAGCAGACGTGCGTCGTCGACAGCGGGAAACCCAGCCGCGACGAGACGAGGATGACCAGCGCCGAGCTCGTCTGGGCGGCGAAGCCCTGCGGGCCTTCGATGTCGGTCAGGCCCTTCCCGAGGGTGTGGGTGATGCGCCAGCCGCCGAGGTAGGTGCCGAGCGCGAGCGCGCACGCGGCGCTGACGATCACCCAGACCGGCGGCGACGCACCCGACGGGAGGGTGCCGGCGCTGACGAGGGTGAGCGTGATGACGCCCATCGTCTTCTGCGCGTCGTTGGTGCCGTGGGCAAGCGAGACGAGGGACGCCGAGACGATCTGGCCGACCTTGAACCCGCGCGTGGCCGGGCGGCCCCGCACCACGAAGCGGTAGACCAGGTAGGTGGCGACCATCGCGACGAGCCCGGCGATGACCGGGCTGGCCGCGGCCGGGATCAGGACCTTCTCGACGATCTTTCCGAAGTGGACGGAATCACTGCCCGCCGACACCCAGGTGGCGCCGATCAGGCCGCCGAACAACGCGTGCGACGAACTCGACGGCAGGCCGACGAACCACGTCACGAGGTTCCAGACGATGGCGCCGATCAGCCCGCCGAAGACGATCGCCGGGCCGATCTTCGTGTCGTCCACCAGACCGCTGGAGATCGTCTTGGCGACCTCCACCGACAGGAACGCGCCGACCAGGTTCAACACCGCGGAGATCGCGACGGCCACGCGGGGCCTGAGCGCCCCCGTGGCGATCGACGTCGCCATCGAGTTCGCGGTGTCGTGGAACCCGTTCGTGAAATCGAATACCAAGGCCGTGATGACGACGACCACGACCAGCAACGAGGGTTGCACCCCGACCTCCGCACCCTTGTGGGGACTCCTCCCGCAAGGTACCTGACGGGTACGCCCGGCGTTAACAGCGTGTTGCCGGTTGTGACCTCTGTCGTCAAGCCAGCGGCAAGGTGCGTTGCCTTCCCGCGGCAGGCTCGAGTTCCCCGGCGGCCAACCGGACGAACCGCTGGACGAACGGACGCCAGGTTTCCTCGATGTCGGCGTGCGCGGTGACCAACGCGTCGTGGTCGAGCGAACCCGGCCGCGCGAATTCCGCCTCGTCCGGGCACTCCGCGGCCCAGCTCTCGACGACGGCGGGCGTCGTCTCGATGTGGAACTGGACACCGTAGACACAACGCCCGATCCGGTAGGCCTGGTTCGGGTAGAGCGGCGAAGATGCGAGCCACTCGGCGCCGGGCGGAAGCCGGGTGATCGCGTCGGTGTGGAACTGGAGGACGTCCTGCACGAGCGGCAGATCGGCGAACAGCGGGTCCATCCACGCCGCGTCCTTCTTGCTGACGAGGTGCGGCCCGACCTCGGGCCCGTCCGGGCCGACCTCGACGCGGCCACCGGTCGCGACGGCCAGCAGCTGGGCCCCGAGGCAGATGCCGAGGGTGGGCGTGCTCTTCGCCGCCGCCTTGGCCAGCAGGCGCCGGACGTCGGCGAGCCACGGGTGCTTGGCGTCGTCCTCCGCGGCCATGCCGCCGCCGAGGCAGACGACGCCCTGGTAGCCGTCGAGATCGGCGGGCAGGTCGTTTTCCGGCAGCAGACGGATGTCGAGTTCCGCGCCGGCCGCGGTCAGCCAGTCGCCGAGGGGGCCCACCGGGTCCGACGGGTCCGGCTGGATGATCAGGATTCGGGTCACGCCTTCCAGGGTAGGTCAGCAGGCGCAGCGGATTCCTTGAGTCGTGGTTGCTTGCCTCGCGGTTGCCTGCTTCGCCGTTGGTTGCGCCGCGGTGCCTTCGATCGGGTGGCCGGCAGCGATCCAGCTCGTGATGCCGCCGGAGAGCCGTTTCACCTTGAAGCCGAGCTCGGCCAGCTTGAGCGCGCCCTTGGTGGCGGCGTTGCAGTTGGTGCTCTCGCAGTAGCAGACGTACACGACGTCCCGGTCGAGGTGCGCGGTCGTCTCGGGCGTCAGGTCGCGGTAGGGCAGGTTGATCGCGCCGGGAATGTGTGCCTGGGCAAAGGCTTCGGGCGCCCGGGTCTCGACGACGACGTAGCCATCGGTGCGTCCGGCGTCGAGGTCCCGGACGAGGTCGTCGGGATCGACCTCGAAGCCGAGTTCGGCGCCGAAGTACTTCACAGCGGCTTCCGGTGTCGCGGCGGGGAAGGCGAGAGTGCGTGTCATGGGGTAAATCCTGCTGGGGCAGGCGGTTTCCGGACAGGGCAGAATCGGGGTGGAAGCCCGGAACGGCCGGGGATTTCCCCGTTCCGGCCCTGCGAACCCGGGAGAGTTGCGGTGGACCACCTCGACGACGTCGACTGGCGTCTGCTGGAGCTCCTGCAGGCGGACGGCCGCCTGAGTTTCACGGAGCTGGGCCGCCGGGTGTCACTGTCCGGCTCGGCGGTGACGGAACGCGTCCGCCGTCTCGAGGAGCGCGGCGTGATCACCGGCTACGCGGCGAGCATCGACACGACAAAGCTGGGGTTGCCGATCGAGGCGCTGGTGCGAGCCCGGGTGCGGAGCCTCGACACACCCCGGTTCCGGACGGCGGTGCTGCCGCTGGCCCAGGTCGTGGCGGCGGACCACGTCACGGGTGAGGAGTGCTGGATCCTGCGGGTGCTGTGCCGGGATACGGCGGAACTGGAGACGCTGGTCGAGAAGGTCCAGCGGTACGGGGAGACGACGACGTCACTGGTGTTGTCGTCCCCGTTGAAGCGGCGTCCGCTCGCTCGGCCGGGATCCGTTTGAGGCATCACAGCGCCGGCGTTCGGCCGCGGTCGCGTGATCCGGGCCGGGAGTCACGTGACTGGGGCCGGGACTCGCGTGATTAGGGCCGGAACTCGCGTGACTGGGAGCGGAAGTCGCGTGATTGGGGGCGGGAGTCGCGTGACCGGGCGGGGTGTGGGTATGCGGAAAGGCCCCGGGAGAACCATCACAGTTCTCAACCGGGGCCTTTCACATGTTAAGTTCGGCGGTGTCCTACTCTCCCACAACCCTTCGGTTGCAGTACCATCGGCGCTATCAGGCTTAGCTTCCGGGTTCGGAATGGGACCGGGCG
>NZ_JBEZYB010000066.1:0-42726 GCF_040638285.1 Amycolatopsis sp. NPDC026612 | reverse complement strand
GTGACGACGGCCTCGACCGAGACTTCGGTCACCGTGGTCCAGCGCTGCCAGTAGCTGGCCGGGAACCGCCCGAAGTACGTGTTGCCCGACACCTTGGAGGCGGGCTCGAGGGTGATCACCGCACGATCCCGCACGGCCGAACCCCACTCGAGCTCGGCGTAGAGGTCCTTGCTGACGATCGGCGCCGGGCCGGCGTAGAGACCGCGCTGCGCCGTGAGGCGACCCTGCGGAGTGTGCTCGGTGAACCGCGTCTCGGCGGCCGCGCCGGCTTGGGTGGTCGGCGCCGGGGTTGCTGTTTTACCGGGCATTGAGTTCCTCAGTTCTCCTCAGTCGACGGCTCGCGGAAGACGACCCACTTGAGCATCACGAAATTGATCACGGTGGCCGTGGCCTGCGACACGGCCCAGCAGAGCGTGTGCTGCCACGCGGATTCCGGCAGCACCTGGAGCATGAGCTGGTTCACCCCGACCGCGACGAAGAACGTCACGGTGTAGAGCAGCACGAACGAGCCGACCTGCGCTTTCCCGTCGCGGCGGCCGCCGGAGAAGGTGAACTTCCGGTTCAGGAAGAACGCCGTGGTCGTGCCCACGATGAAACTGATAGCGCGAGCGATGTCGACCCACGGTGAAGTCGCCATCCCGGCCACCTGGGTGAGCAGCGTGTACGTGCCCAGGTCGATCAGCGCGCAGAAGCCGCCGATCAGGGCGAAGCGGATGAGCTGGCCCAGCAGTCCTGGGGAGGACTGTGCAGCCGTTACCTCGGCTTGCGGATCGGTCGCCACCACTGCATTACCTCGTCACCTGTGTCACGGTCACCCGCGCGGGCGCTTGTGCCTTGATGCGCAAAGTGTAGAAGCGGGCACTTCAGGGTCACGTTCCGGGCGTCGTTCGGCGTGGCTACCCTGGTCGGGTGACCCAAGGACCCGAGACACAGCGTCGCACGCTCATGGGCTGGGCGCGGACTTCACCGACCATCGCCGACGTGCTGACCACCTCGGATGTCGAGGTGATCGCCCGCGCCGTGGCCCAGGCCGGTGCGCGCGGCGTCATCGCCCGCGGCCTCGGCCGCTCCTACGGCGACCCCGCGCAGAACGCGGGCGGCCTCGTGGTCGACATGACGGCGCTGAACCGGATCCACTCGATCGACCCGGATTCCGCGCTCGTCGTCGTCGACGCCGGGGTGAGCCTGGACCAGCTGATGCGCGAGGCGCTGCCGTACGGCCTGTGGGTCCCGGTGCTGCCGGGCACGCGCCAGGTGACCATCGGCGGCGCGATCGCCAACGACATCCACGGCAAGAACCACCACAGCGCGGGCAGCTTCGGCAACCACGTCGTGTCGATGGACCTGATCACCGCCGACGGGCAGATCCGCACGCTGACGCCGGAGGGCCCGGACGCCGAGCTGTTCTGGGCGACCGTGGCGGGCATCGGCCTGACCGGGATCATCGTCCGGGCGACCATCCGGATGACCAAGACCGAGACCGCGTACTTCATCGCGGACAACGAGCGCACGAACAACGTCGACGAGACGCTCGAACTGGTCAGCAACGGCTCCGACGACAACTACACGTACTCGTCGGCGTGGTTCGACACGATCTCCACCGGTGCGAAGCTGGGCCGCGCCGCCTTCGGCCGCGGCTCGCTGGCCAAGCTCGACGAGCTGCCGCCGAAGCTGCGCGCGAACCCGCTCAAGTTCGACGCCCCGCAGCTCGTGACGCTGCCGGACGCCTTCCCGAACGGCCTGGCGAACAAGCTGACCTTCGGCGCGATCGGCGAGCTGTACTACCGGAAGACGCCGAAGGAAGCCCGCGGCGTCATCCAGAACCTGACGGCCTTCTACCACCCGCTGGACATGTTCGGCGAGTGGAACCGCGCCTACGGCTCGAAGGGTTTCCTGCAGTACCAGTTCTCGACGCCGCTGAACGCGCACGAGCCGCTGCGGAAGATCGTCAAGAAGATCGCCGAGTCGGGGCACGTGTCCTTCCTCAACGTCTTCAAGCGGATGGGGGCGGGCAACGCGGCGCCGCTGTCGTTCCCGCACCCCGGCTGGATGATCTGCGTCGACTTCCCGATCAAGGACGGCCTGAGCCGGTTCTGCCAGGAGCTCGACGAAGACGTCCTGGCGCTGGGCGGGCGGCTGTACACCGCGAAGGACTCGCGCACGTCGCCCGAGACGTTCGCGAAGATGTACCCGCGGCTCGAAGAATGGCGCAAGGTCCGCGCTTCCATCGACCCCGAAGGCGTTTTCGCCTCTGATATGAGCCGGAGGCTCGAACTGTGATCGACGCGGTGGGCAACCCCCAATCCCTGCTCCTGCTCGGCGGCACGTCCGACATCGCGCTGGCGATCGCCGAGAAGTACCTGGCCGAGAAGCCGCTGCGGGTCGTGCTGGCCGCCCGGCCGTCGCCGCGGCTCGACGCGGCCGCACAGCGCCTGAAGGACAAGGGCGCCGAGGTGGCCACCGTGGACTTCGACGCCAAGGACACGGCGGCGCACCCCGGCGTGCTGGACAAGGCGTTCGAGGGCGGCGACGTCGACGTCGCGGTCGTGGCGTTCGGCCTGCTCGGCGACCCGGAAGAGGTCTGGCAGGACCACGCCAAGGCCGTGGAGCTGGCGACGGTGAACTACACCGCCGCGGTGTCGGTCGGCGTCGCGCTGTCGGAGAAGCTCAAGGTCCAGGGCCACGGCACGGTGATCGCGCTGTCGTCGGTGGCCGGCGAGCGCGTCCGGCGGTCCAACTTCGTCTACGGCTCGACCAAGGCCGGCTTCGACGGCTTCTACCTGGGCCTGGGTGAGGCTCTCGCGCCTTTCGGGGTGAAGGTGACGGTCGTCCGTCCGGGGCACGTCAAGACGAAGATGACCGAAGGCCTGAAGGACGCTCCCCTGGCGCAGACGGCCGAGCAGGTGGCGGAGATCGCCGTCGGCGCGGCCCGCGCGGGCAAGGACCTGGTGTGGGCGCCCGCCCCGTTCCGCCTGGTGATGTCGGCGCTGCGGCACGTCCC
Organism: Amycolatopsis sp. NPDC026612; assembly: GCF_040638285.1. NCBI lineage: Bacteria > Bacillati > Actinomycetota > Actinomycetes > Pseudonocardiales > Pseudonocardiaceae > Amycolatopsis > Amycolatopsis sp. NPDC026612. Next base: position 39,725 of record NZ_JBEZYB010000066.1, on the reverse strand, counting down.
GCGGCCGATCTTCCGCAAGCTCCCGATCTGAGCTCACGGAGTGCGGCTGGACATCGGCCGGAACTCCCCCGCCCTCCCTTGGGGGGCGTGCCCAAGTCCAGTCTATCGGCGAGGGGCGACGGAATCCGCCGGAAAGGCGCCCAGCGCGGCAGCTGTCCACATTGGCGGGTGCCTGTGGACAGACCAGCTCAGCCGCCGGCGGCGTGGGCGGGCATCAGGTAGAGGTTCTGGCTGCCCATCCACGGCGAGTCGATGTGCCAGCTCGCCAGCGCCGACGGCGGCGGCTCGCGGCGGGTCGTCGCCAGGACGAGGTCCGGGCTGATCGGCGCCACGCTGTGGTCGAAGTTGTGGAAGTTGGCTTCGAGCAACGCCCGGCCGAGGTCGTCGCTGCGGCGCTTGGTCTCGGTGATCGCCGGGTCGACCGCGCCGCGGTCGGAGAACTCGTCGACCAGTTCGCAGTCGCACGCGTACGCCAGCGCGCCGACCTCGCCCGCCGTCTCGACCTTGCGGCCGTGCGCGATCGCCGCGAGCTCCTGGCCGATCTCGCGGTACTCCGTCGTCGACGCGTGGTTGCTCGTGATCGGCGCGAACTGGCGGGGCATGCCCGGCAGCGCGTACACGGCGACGCTCGCCGCGAGCGCCAGCCCGGCCAGCGTCCACGTCCCGCGCCGCACCCGCTCCGGGACCGCCGACGCGCAGGCGGCGAGGAAGATCGTCGCGCCGATGATGCTCGGCGCGTAGTACCAGTGGTAGGGCGGCACGCCCAGCCGGCTGTAGGCCAGGTAGTGCAGGGCGCCCGCGACGGCGAGCGCCGCGAACGGCGTCAGGCGGCGGGCGGTCTCGGAGCCGCGGCGGTACTGGACGATCCAGGCCACCCCGGCCAGGCCCGCGAGCACCAGCGGCAGGAACGACAGCGTGGCCGCGGCCGGGAAGTTGCGCCAGTAGAGCAGCGGGCCGTTGGTGAAGCTGAACGGTCCCCACGACTGCTGGCTGATCTTGATGACGAGCGTGTCCGGCACGGCCGAGCCGAGCACCACCCAGCTGAACCCGAACCAGGGCAGCGTCACCGCGAGCGCCGCGAACGCCGTCCGCCAGATGCCGGTCCAGAACTCGCGGCGGGCCAGGAACAGCACCGCGGCGATCAGCAGCAGGTCGAGCCGGACGAGTGCGAGCAGCCCGACCACGACGCCGAGCCGTTCCGGCCGCCGCTCGCCCGCATAGACCAGCGTCCAGACGACGCCGGTGGCGCCGAGCGCCACCTCCAGCCCGATCGAGGACAGCAGCAGCGGGTTGACCAGCAGCAACGCGAACGTCAGCGGCGCGAACGCCGATGGCAGCCCGGTGCGCTCGCCCAGGCGGCGCAGGCCCAGCACCAGCATCACCTGCGCCGCGACGAACACGACCCCGGCGGCGAGCACCGCGTCGCGCACCACGAACGTGACCGCGCCGAGGGCCAGGACGTTCAGCGGGGACGTCGCGGTGTTCGCCGTCCCCTGCTCGATCAGGCCCCAGTGTCCGTGGAAGGCGAGGTTCTTCGCGTAGGACAGCGTGATGTAGGTGTCATCGATGAGATGGCTGCTGACCAGGGCGAACACCAGCGCGGAGGCGGCCGCGGCCCCGGTCGGCAGGGCCCACGACCGGGCGACGGGGATGGCCGGCGGCAGCGCACGGACGGCTTGGGGGAGTTCTGCGGAGGCGCTTCGCATCGGAGCCACCGTACCCCGCCCGTGATGCTTTCGTGATCTCAACCGGGCGGGGGTGGCCCAGCCCACAGTTCCGGGTCAGATGCCGTCCCCGGAGCCGGAGCCCGCGTTGCCACGGCCGCCGAAGCCGGGACCGCGGCCGTCGAAGCCCTGGCCGCCGTTCGGGCCGTTGTTCGGGCCGTTGTTCGGGCCGTTGTTCGGGCCGTTGTTCGGGCCGTTGTGCTGGCGGTGGATGCCGGGGCGGCCGCCACCGGGACCGTGGTGGCTCGCCGCCGCGATGCCGCCGACGATGCCGCCGCCGAGCAGGACCCCGAGCAGGCCGACGCCGACCAGCTGGGTGGCGCGGTGCCCGACGAACCGCCGGAAGCCGCCGGACTGCCGAGGGGCCGCCTGCGGCGGGCCCCACGCGGCGTAGGTCTGGGCGGGGCCGGGCTGGGAGAGCTGCGGAGTGGGCGGCCCGGGCGGGGGCTGCTGGCCGTGCACGGCGGTCTGGTCCGCCGTCCCGGCCGGAGCCTGCGCGTCCGCGGGACTGGGTTGCTCGGCGGTCCCGCCTGGAACCTGCGCGGCAGCGGGCTGCTGGCCGTGAGCGGCAGCCGGGGCGGCCGAAGCCGCCTGGCCGGGCGCCGCGGGTTGGTCCTGGGCCGCCTCAGGCGCTGCAGGGGGCTCGGTTGGCGCCGCGGCCGGCGTGCCGTGCACGGCCGTCGGCTGGTCGGCCGCGGTGGGTTGCTCGACCGTGGGTTGGTCGGCCCGCTCCGGGGCCTTCTCCTCGCGCGGCTGGTCGTTCATCGTCGTCACTCCTGTGGTCACGGGGACGGGCGCAGTGCCCGCCCCCACCACCTCAGCGTGCGCCGCTCAGCTGTGTGCCGGCTGAAGCGAACCTGTCGATCCGCCATGAACCCGGCCGTGGATCACAGGTAGAACGCCAGGAACAGCGTGACCACCCAGGAGGCGCCGAGGACCTGCAGGATGCGGTCCTTGAGCGCGATCTCCTCGGGCTCGCCCGCGATACCGCCGTCGACGTCGACCGCGTAGCGCAGCACCGCCACCAGGAACGGCACCATCGAGATGAGCGCCCACACCGAGTTGTGCTCGGTCTGGCGGATCTCGAACGCCCACAGGCAGTAGGACATGATCAGGATCGCCGCCGACGTCGCCCAGACGAACCGCAGGTAGCTGGCCGAGTACTTCTTCAGCGACGACCGGATCTTCGCGCCGGTGCGCTCGAACAGCATGATCTCCGCGTAGCGCTTCCCGGCCACCATGAACAGCGAACCGAACGCCGTGACCAGCAGGAACCACTGCGAAAGCGCGATGCCGCCCGCCACACCACCGGCGATGGACCGCATCAGGAAGCCCGAGCCGACGATGGCCAGGTCGACCACGGGCTGGTGCTTGAGGCCGAAGCAGTAGCCGAGCTGGACGGCCTCGTAGACCCCCAGCACCACGGCGAGCTGCCAGCTCGCCGTGAACGACACGCCGAGACCGGCCAGGAAGAACACGACCGCGGCCCCGTACGCGACGGGGACCGGCACGATCCCGGCCGCGATCGGCCGGTTCCGCTTGGTCGGGTGGGCGCGGTCGGCCTCGACGTCGATGGCGTCGTTGATGAGGTAGACCGAGCTCGCCGTCAGCGAGAAAGCCACGAAGGCGATGATCGCGTCGATCAGGAGACCGGTGCGGTCGGTCGACTTCGAGAACGCGAAGAACGGGGCCGCGAAGACCAGGACGTTCTTCACCCACTGGCGCGGCCGCGCCGTCTTGATGACGCCGCCGACCAGGCCGAACCGCCCGGCTGCCGCCGTCGTCGGCTCCGAAGACTGCACAGTCACCGGGGTCTCCGGCGCCTCAGGAGTCACGGCCGCTTCATCGCTGTTGCGCTCGGTCGTTTCGCTCATGGGTTCTTCTTCAGCTTCCGTCGAATCAATCCGCCGACGAGTCCCCCGAGGGCCGCACCGGCCAGGACGTCTGTCGGATAGTGAACGCCGAGCACGAGCCGCGAGGCGAGCATCGGCGGTACCAGGGCGGGCACCAGGTTACGCCCGGTCAATCCGGAGTAGAGCACCGCCGCCGCCGTCGTGGACGTCGCGTGCGACGACGGGAAGCTCAGCTTGCTCGGCGTGCCGACCAGTACCTCGACGCTCGGGTGGTCCGGTCGGGGGCGCCTGACCACGCGTTTCACCGCGATCGACGCGGCGTGGGCGCCGACGACGCCGACCGAGGCGACCAGCCAGTCCTTGCGGCGCTTCTTGTCGACCGCAGCCCCGATCAGGCCGAGGGCGAACCACCCGGCGCTGTGCTCGCCGAAGTGCGAAAGCCCGCGCGCGGCTTTCACCGAAACTTCACTCTTCAGAAAGCCCTGGGCCTTGGCCAGGACCGCCACCTCTCCGGTGGGCTGCCCCTTCTCAAGCATCGAGGGACCCGTCGAGCGGCGCGCCGTCGGTCAGGTGCGGGGCGATCTTGTTGTCGAACGCCGACAGCGCCGAGCCGATGGCCATGTGCATGTCGAGGTACTTGTACGTGCCCAGCCGGCCGCCGAACAGGACGTTCCGCTCGCGCGCCTCGGTCTTGGCCAGCTCGCGGTAGGCCTCGAGCTTCTCGCGGTTTTCCGGCGTGTTGATCGGGTAGTACGGCTCGTCGTCCTCGTTCGCGAAGCGGGAGAACTCGCGGAAGATGACCGTCTTGTCCTTGGGGTAGTCCCGCTCCGGGTGGAAGTGCCGGAACTCGATGATGCGGGTGTACGGGACTTCCTGGTCGTTGTAGTTGACGACCGAGGTGCCCTGGAAGTCACCGGTCTCGGCGACCTCGGACTCGAAGTCGACGGTGCGCCAGGTGAACCGGCCCGCCGAGTAGCCGAAGTAGCGGTCCAGCGGCCCGGTGTAGACGGTCGGGGTGCCCGCCGGGATGTGCTCGCGCACGTCGAAGTAGTCGACGTTCAGCCGGATGTCGATGTTCTCGTGCTCGGCCATATTCTCGAGCCACGCGGTGTACCCGTTGACGGGCAGGCCCTCGTAGGTGTCGTTGAAGTACCGGTTGTCGAACGTGTAGCGAACCGGCAGGCGCGTGATGATGTTGGCGCCGAGGTTCTTGGGGTCGTTCTCCCACTGCTTCGCGGTGTACCCGCGGATGAAGGCTTCGTAGAGGGGACGGCCGACCAGCGAGATGGCCTTCTCCTCGAGGTTCTGCGCGGCGTCGGTCTCGAACTCGGACGACTGCTTGGCGATGAGCTCGCGGGCCTCGTCCGGCGTGTGCGACTTGCCGAAGAACTGGTTGATCAGGGCCAGGTTCATCGGGAACGAGTAGACCTGGTCCTTGACCTTGGCGAACACCCGGTGCTGGTAGTTCGTGAACTCGGTGAACCGGTTCACGTACTCCCACACGCGCTTGTTCGAGGTGTGGAACAGGTGCGCCCCGTACTTGTGCACCTCGATCCCGGTCTCCGGGTCGGGCTCCGAGTACGCGTTGCCGCCGAGGTGGCTGCGCCGTTCGAGGATGAGGACCTTCTTGCCCAGCTCGGCCGCGGCCCGTTCGGCGACGGTCAGGCCGAAGAAACCGGACCCGACGATGACGAGGTCGTAACCTGCGAAATCGGCTTCAGTAATCTTGGCGGGGTTCGTGTGCGCGCTCACGGGCGTCGAGGGTACGGGGGTCGCTGACCCGGCTCGCACCCGACTATCACATTTCGGCCTACGACACACCTGGAAAGCAGTGCCTGCACCCGAGGACTTCTGGAGCTACTTCGCCGCGGTGGCCACTTACGTGGCCGTGCTGGCGGTCCCCGGCGGGGTCGTCGGGTGGGCCGCCGGCCTGCGCGGCTGGGCCCTGGCCGGGCTCGCGCCGCTGCTCAGCTACGCCATCACCGGCCTGGCCGGGCCGTGGCTGGCCATCGCGCACGTGCCGTACGGCCCGCTCAGCGTCGCCGCCTGCACCCTGCTCCTCGCCGCCGCGCTGTCCGGCCTGCGCCGGCTGGCGGTCACCCGCGGCTGGATGACACCGGGGGCCGAGGAGCCGGCGGTGCCGTGGACGCGGCGGGCGCACCTGGCCGTCGCGTCCTGCGTCGCGATCGCCGTGGCCGTGTCGATCGCCGTCGTGATCACCGGCCGCGGCGGGACGACCGCGGTGTTCCAGCGCTGGGACACCGTCTTCCACGCGAACGGCATCCGCTACATCGCCGAGACCGGGGACGGCTCCCTCACCGGCATGGGCACCATCAACTGGTACCCGGACGGCTCGTTCTACCCGAACGCCTACCACCTGGCCGGCGCACTGGTCTACCAGCTGTCCGGCACGTCGATACCGGTCACGCTGAACGCGATCACGATGCCCATCGCCGGGCTGTTCGCGCTGGCCATGGCCGCGCTGGTGCGCCAGCTGGGCGGCCGTGCGGTGTTCGCCGGCAGCGCCGCGCTGGTCGCGGGCGGCGCGACGACGGGGGCCTACGAATCGGTGTCGAGCGGACTGCTGCCGTTCGCGCTCGGCATCGTGCTGACCCCGCTGGCGGTGATCGCGCTGCAGCGGTTCGTGGTGCGGCCGGGGGTCGACACCGGCGCGGTGCTGGCGCTGAGCGCGACCGGCCTGCTCGCCGCGCACTCGAGCGCGCTGTTCGGGGCGATCCTGTTCGCGTTCCCCCTGGTCGTGCAGCGCTGGTACCGCGCCGTGCGGGGGCGCCGCGTCGACGGCGTCGCCGCGGGCAAGCGCGCCTGGCGGGTGCTCGGCGGCGACGTCCTGCGGATGCTGCCGGTGATGGTGGCGGCCGGGCTGCTGGGGGCGCCGATGATCCTCGGCGCGATCGGCTTCACGTCCGGCTCGTACCCGTACCACGCCTGGGGCTCGCACATGCCGGTGTGGAAGGCGCTGGCGATGCTGGCGACGTTCAAGCAGGTGCTGCCGGTGCCGCAGATCTGGCTGACGGTGTTCCTCGCCATCGGCGTGCTGACGCTCGTCGCGCTGCGGCGGATGCGCTGGCTGGTGCTCTCGGCACTCGGGCTGTCGGCGTTGTTCGTGGTCGTCGCGTGCTTCGGCGGGGAAGACTGGGTGATCAGCCTGTCGCGGCCCTGGTGGAACGACCGGTTCCGGCTGATGGCGCTCGCCTCGATCCCGCTGTGCCTGCTCGCCGCGCACGGGATGAGCGAGACCCAGCGGTGGGTGGCGAAGCTTGCGAGCGGACGCGCGTGGGTGCGGGCGCGGCCGGGGCTGACCGGCCGGGTCGGGCTGGTGTCGGCGGTGCTGCTGGTCGTGGCTATGGGCGTGCTCACCGGCGGGTTCTACCGCGCGGCCAACGCCAAGACGGTGTCGCTGCTGTACTACAACGGCCTGCCCGGCGAAGTGGTCCCGCCGGTGAGCGCGGACGAGATCGACGCGATGGAGCGGCTCGGCACGCTCGGGATCCCCGCCGACCAGAAGGTGCTCAACGACCGGCTCGACGGCACGGCCTGGATGTACGCCCTCACCGGCGTGCACCCGGTGGCCGGCCACTACGACGCGGGCGTGGCTCCCCCGGACGCGCTCTACCTCGCCCAGCACTTCGCCGACTACGACAGCGACCCCGAGGTGCGCGCGGCCACCAGGCGCCTGAACATCCACTACGTCCTGGTGGGCAGCGGCACCATCCGGCGGGACACGCCCATCGCGTGGGGCCTGCAGCACCTGGACGGGCACGACTTCCTGGACGTCGTGTACCGGAACCCGGGTGCGGTGATCTACCGGATCACGAAGTAGAACGCCCTCGTGGCCGCGGCGCCCCTCCGCGGCCACGAGGGCCCCCGCACCCCCGGGGTGATCCGGATCGTCTGCAAGTACCGACGCCTCAGCACCGGCAATTGGTTTCCCGGCGCCCCGGATCTCACCCGTTCGGACTAGCGCAGCTCCGGCAGGACGTCGCTCGCGACCTGCTCCAGGACGGCTTCGCGCCCCTCATACGGCGACGACGACCGCGGCCAGTGCGAGATCACGTCGGTGAAGCCCAGTTCCCCCGCGCGGCCCACGGCGTCGCGGAACGCCTCCACGCTGCTCAGCGAGAACACCGGGGACGCGTCCAGGCTGAGGTGCCGCTGGATGCTCGCCCGCTCGCGGCCCACCGCGTCCAGCCGCCGGTCGAAGACCGTGCACAGGTCCGCCACGCCGCGCCACCACTCGTCGGCCGTGTCGCCGCCCTTGCCGGTCGTCACCCAGCCGGCGCCGAAGCGCGCGGCGAGGGTCATCGTGCGCGGGCCGTTCGCCGCGACGACGAACGGCAGCCGCGGCCGCTGCACCGGGCCCGGCAGGTTGCGGGCCCCGCGAGCCCGGTAGTACTCGCCCGCGAAGTCGAACTTGTCGGTCATGAGCAGCCCGTCGAGCGCCTCGACGAACTCGGTGAAGCGGTCCGCGCGCTCCTTCGGCGTGAGCTCGGGGGCGTCGAGCACCGCGCCGTCGTAGTGCTGGTGGTCGACGCCCGCGCCGACGCCGAGGACGAGCCGGCCGTCCGAGACGTCGTCGAGGGTGTTCAGCTCGCGCATGAACGGCACGGGGTGCCGGGCGACCGGGGACGCCACGAAGGTGCCCAGCCGGATGCGGGACGTGACCATCGCCGCCGCGGTCAGGGTCGGGATCGCCGAGAACCACGGGCCGTCGACCAGGTGGCGCCAGCCCAGGTGGTCGTAGGTCCAGGCGTGGTCGAAGCCGTACTCCTCGGCGGCACGCCACTTCGGCTCGGCGGCCCACCAACGATCTTCCGGGAGAATGACGATGCCAGCTCGCACAGTTCCGGACCGTAGCAGTGAAGCGAAGCTTCTCCATTGAGGGTGGTGGAGGGGAGGAAGGCGGAGGGTCGCCGCCGACTGTCGCACGGACGGGCAAGCCTTCGCCCGGACGGGTCAGGGACAATGGCCGGGTGGAGAGACCCCAGTTGATCGCGTCCGATGTCGACGGCACCCTGCTCGGCCCCTCCGAATCCCTCACCGGCCGCACGATCGCGACCGTCCGCCGGGTGATCGAGGCGGGGGTGCCGTTCGTCCTGGCCAGCGGCCGCCCGCCGCGCTGGATCGCCCCGATCGCGAAACCCCTCGAGCTCACCGGGTACGCCGTGTGCGCGAACGGCGCGGTCCTGTACGACTGCGCCCGCGAAGAGATCGTCGAGGTGCACGGCCTGCTCCAGCCCATGCTGCTGCACGACATCGCGCACGCGCTCGACAAGGCGCTGCCGGGCTGCCGGCTGGCGACCGAGCGCGTCAGCACCGGCGCGGTGGACCACGACATGCGCAACTTCGTGATCGAGCCGGACTACCACAACCCGTGGGGCGACGGCGAGGGCCGCACCGGGCCGCGGGCCGAGGTCCTCGGGCACCCCGCGATCAAGCTGCTGGTCAGCCACCGCGGCATGGCCTCCGCGGAAATGGCGGACGCGGTGAACGCGCTGTTCGACCGGGACGTCGACGTGACGTACTCGTCGTCCGGCGGCCTGGTCGAGCTGTCCGCGCACGGCATCACCAAGGCGACCGGTCTCGCCGACGTCGCCGAGCGGCTGGGCGTCGAGCAGGCGCAGGTGATCGCCTTCGGCGACATGCCCAACGACGTCGAGATGCTCCGCTGGGCCGGCCACGGCGTCGCGATGCAGAACGGGCACCCGGCGGTCCTGTCCGTGGCCGACGAGGTGACCGGCCCCGCCGGCGAGGACGGTGTCGCGCAGGTCCTCGAGCGCTGGTTCTAGCCGTCTTGCGGGGGTCCGGGTGGCGGAGCCCCGGATGTCACAGCCGGTCGAGCTCGGCCGCTTCGGCCGGGGTCGGCGCCGTGCCGCCGAGGTGCGCGGGCAGCCACCAGCGGTCCTCGTCGGACGCGGGCCGATCCGGGTACTCGGCCTGGGCACGCTCGAGCAGCGCGCTCATCCGGGTGCGCAGCTCCTTCGTCACGACGTCCCAGTCGTCACCCTTCGCCGGGTGCATCGGCTCGCCGATGAGGATCGAGACCGGCACGTGCCGCCGGGTCAGGTCCTTAGGCCGGCCCTTGGTCCAGAGCCGTTGCGTGCCCCACAGCGCCATCGGCACGACCGGGACGTCGGCCGCCGCGGCCATCCGAACGGCGCCCGACTTGATCTCCTTGACGGTGAACGACCGGCTGATGGTGGCTTCGGGGAAGACGCCGACCACCTCGCCGGCCTGCAGCTTTTCGAGCGCCGTGCGGTACGACGCCAGCCCGGCGGAGCGGTCGACGGGGATGTGGTGCATCCCCCGCATCAGCGGCCCGGCGATGCGGTTGTCGAAGATCTCCTTCTTCGCCATGAACCGCGTCAGCCGCTTGGCCGGGCGGGCGCCGAGCCCGCAGAAGATGAAGTCGAGGTAGCTCACGTGGTTGCACGCGATGACCGCGCCGCCACGGCGCGGGATGTGCTCCGCACCCTCGATCCGGATGCGGTTGTCGAGTACCCGGAACATCGTCCGGGCCGCCGCGATCACGGGCGGGTACACCAGGTCAGCCATCCGGCAAGGTTACGGGACCGTAGGTTCGGAACGGCCGTTCAGCGGGGAAGAACACAACGCGAGGGCCACCAGGAGCGTGAACAGCGCGACGGACTGGTGCTTGATGCCCTCGATGCCGTCGCCCAAAGCCGCGGTGCCGAACTGCGTCACCGAGACGGCGAACAGGAACGCCAGCGCGACGCCGAGCGCGGTCCGCCGCCGCACCCAGGCGCTGACCAGCACGAACAGCCAGATCGGCACCAGCGCGAACAGCCCGAGCGGGGCGATCAGGCCGGTCAGCCCCGATACGACCGGCACCCGGTACTCCTGCGCGTGCGGCGCGAACCCGGCGCTCCGGTCGAAGCTGCCGAGGTAGTCCGGCCGCGCCGTGAGCTGGTCGGTCGCGGCGCGGTCGAGCACTTCGAGGGTCCGGCCGGGGTGGGTCGCGAAGTACGTCACGACGTTCCGGCGGCTGACCCGGTCGCGGTACTGCGGGTAACGCGGGTCCATCGTCGCCGGGTGCGGGTGCCACCAGCCGTTGCCCGCGTACTGCGCGAACGACGGCGGCAGCCCGAGCTCGGCCAGGTCGGCCTGCGTGTCGTGCCGTCCGTCGACGATGTTCAGGAAGATCGAGTTGAAGGCGTTGATCTCGCGCGAGTCGTCGCCGGGCCGCGCGGCGAGGGTGCCGTCCGGGGCGACGGCCGGTTCGACGCTCTGTTGCGCGTAGAGCGTGACCGCCCCGGTGGCGCCGATGACGAGCGCCGCTGCGGCCCACCGCCGGGCGCCGCGCAGGGTGCCGGGCCGGACGAACAGGATCGCGAGCGCGAGGATCGGCAGAATGGTCAGCGTCTGGACCTTGGCGTTGACCACCAGGACGCCACCCGCGAACGTCACGGCCAGGCCGGCGTAGCTCCACCGGCCCTCCCGGGCGGTCAGGAGCAGGCCGCCGACGGCGAGCAGCACGCCCAGGAAGGCCGCGCCTTCACCGAGCACGGCGGCGAAGTACCCGAAGAACGCCGAGTCCGCGACGACCAGCAGGAGCCCGGCCGCCACGGCCCACCGAACCCGGGGCCGGTACGGCAGGCCGAGCACGATCGCGGTGATCGCCGCCGCCGCGATGACGCTGCTCAGCAGGCCCAGCACGACGAGGCTCAGCGTCGTGTGGAGACCGATCAGCCTGCCGATCCGGACGGCGAGGTCCGCGAGCCAGCTCTGCGTGAGCAGGTACGTCGGCCGGCACGGCGTCGCGCCGGGCTCGGCGGTGTACGCCAGGTGGACGAACGGCTCGGGCCCGCCGTGCCAGGTGATCCCCGCACCGCACAGCACCCGGGCGCCGTCGCCGTTGTTCGACATCGCGATCGGCCTCGGCACCAGGAACCGCACCGCGAGCAGGGCGAGCGCCGTCCCGAACACCCCCATCCCGAGCCGCGCCTGCGCGCCGAGCTGCCGTTCCGGGGCCTCGAGCTTCACGTGGGACAGGGTACGTAGCGGAAGTCCGGGCCCTTGTCGAGGTCGGCGACCAGGGATTTCGCCTGTTCCGCCCGCGGGTACACGGAGACCCAGTACGGCGTGCCGACGCGGCGGAACGTCGCGACTTCGTACTTGCCCGCGTACACCGGGTCGATCACGCAGTGCTGACGGTCGGCGTAGCCACCGTCCGCGGGCACGGCGACGGTCGGGCGGCGGCCGTTGACGACGTAGTCGTAGTCGGTCGCGACGCCGCCGTCGTGCTGCCCTTCGCGGGCGATGTGGTCGTCGGTGCGGCCGAGAACGTCGATGATGAGCAGCTGGCCGCCCTGCTCGGCCAGTGCCCCGGGAGCGGCGGCGCTGACCACCGACCCGGGCGGCAGGTAGTCGCCGAGCCAGCCGCCGATCTCGACGAGCTCGGTGCCGTACGAGTGCCAGTCGCGCACGCGGTCGAGCATCTCGGGGCTGAACACCGAGACGAGGACCGCGATGCCGGCCAGTCCGCAGGCGGTCACCGGGACCAGCCGCGTCGCGACGGGCCACGGCTTCGGCCGCGGCGACGGCTTCCCGGCGGCCTCCACGGTGAGCACGCCGTAGACCCCCGCGGCGGCCACGGCCAGCAGCGGCGGCACCGGGGCCAGCAACCGCCACGACGGACCGGGGTCGCCACCCATCAGCACCGCGGCCGCGGCCAGCCCCACGGCCAGCGCGAACAGCAGCCAGAGCAGGGCACCGGCCTCGGTCGCTGGGACAACCGTGGCATCGCCCCGGACCCGGGTGCGACGCAGCAGCAGCGCGACCGCGGCGACCAGGCCGAGCAGCAGGAAACCCTGGTGCGCCAAGGCGAACCCGGACAGATACGGCCAGCCGGCGGCGAGGTTCGAGCTGAGCGAGCCGCCGAGCTTCGCGGCCAGCGGCGCGGGGAGGAAGTGCTGGTAGAACGTGGCTCGCCAAGCCAGCCGGGGGATCAGGAAAACCAGTGCGCCCAGCGCGTACCCCACCGGCGCCCACCAGCTGTGCTTCCGCTTCAGCGCGGCGCCGACCAGCCAGAGGCCGGCCAGCACCGCGACCAGCAGGCCTTCCGGACTGGTCATGACGGCGAAGGCGACGAGCACCCCGGCGACCACCGGGCGGCGCGCGGCAAGCGAGTAGCCGACGGCGAGGACGAGCAGCACGAACAGCGGGACTTCGGAGCCCGACGCCCCGTAGACGGCCAGGCCGCCGGCGCTCGCGGTGAGCACCGCGGCGGCCACTCCGATCGCGGGACGCGGCTCGGCGCCGCGCGGTGCGGCCGCGGCGACGACCCGGTTGACCAGGAAGCAGGAGAGGAGCACGCAGCCGAGTGCGGCGAGGACCCCGAACACCACGGCCGCGGTGCGGACGTCGGCGCCGAACGCAGCGCGCGGGAGGGCGACCAGCACCAGCCAGAGGAAGTTCGTGTACCCCTCGACGCGTTCGCCGGGGTTGAAGACCGGGCCGTTGCCGTCGGCGATGTTCTGCGCGTACCGGAACGTGACGAGCGCATCCTCGGTCACGGTGGCGAACAGCAGCTGGTGCAGCAGGGACAGGCCGAGGGTGAGCGTGAGGACGAAGCCGCGCCAGCCACGGTCGGTGTCGAGACGGTTCCAGGTCAGCACCACGATCGCGGCGACGACCAGCCACGCCACCACGACCGCGTAGACCACCCGGCCCCCTCCGCCTCGCGCCGCACCTGCCCGGCCGGCTCTCGCCAGGTTATCGATCATCGGCGGCGAGGCGTTTCCCGTGGACGGATCACTTGCCCGAATGGGGGTAGATCACTTCGCCGGCGACAGTCAAGCAGGGAAATTCACCCGTCAATATAACCCGATCGGGTGTTGCGTCCGACGGCTGAAGTGACGTCTCGGAAAAGCGCCGAACGGGGTATCCACCCAGCGCATCCGGCTGACCATTACCGGCTTAGGCTCCACCGTGCTCTCCGTCGGCATCGCCATTTTCGTCATCGCCGTGCCCGGTCTCCTGGCGGGTCTCGCCGCGGGTCTGCGCGGCTGGGCCCTCGCCGGGCTCGCGCCGCTGCTGAGTTACGCCATCGGCGGGCTGACCGGCCCGTGGACCGCCGCGGTGGGGGTGTCGTTCACCCCGCTGACCTACGCCGGTTCGACCGTCGCGTTCACCGCGGTCGCCTTCGGTGCCCGGAGGCTCACCGTGCGCCGCCGGCCGCCGGCGCCCGAACCCGGCCTGTGGGCGCAGCGCGGGCACCTGGCGGTGGTGGCGTGCCTGCTGTTCGCGGCGGCGATCGGCTTCTCCGCGACGCTGCTCGGGCTGGGTCACCTCGGCGTGCTGCCCCAGGGCTTCGATGCCGTCTACCACGGCAACGCGGTCCGCTACATCGCCGACACGGGGGACGGCAGCCTGTTCGGCACCGGCCACGTGAACTGGTACGGCGACGCGGCGCCGGTGTTCTACCCCAACGCCTACCACCTGGTGGCGGCGGTGACCTACCGGCTCAGCGGGGCGTCGATCCCGGAGACGCTGGACGCGAACACCGTGCTCCTGCCCGCGCTGCTGGCGTTGTCGCTGGTGACGCTGGTGCGGGAGTTCCGCGGCCGGGCGGTGCTGGCCGGCGCGGTGGCGCTGACGGCGGTGACGCCGGTGATGGGCGTTTACGAGTCGATGGACCGCGGGCCGCTGCTGCCGTTCGCGCTGGGCGTGACGCTGACCCCGCTGGCCGCGGTGGCGCTGCGGCGGTACCTGGACCGGGTCGCGCCGGACACCGGGCTCGTCCTGGTGCTGGCCGCGGTGGGGCTGCTGTGCGTCCACTCGTCGACGTTGTTCGGCGGGCTCCTGTTCGCCGGGCCGCTGCTGGTGCACCGCTGGCTCGTGGAGCGGCGCCGGCTCGGCCGGGACCTGCTCGCGCTGCTGCCGATCGCGGTGGTGTCGCTGCTGGTGGCGTGGCTGCAGCTGTTCGGCGCGCTGGGCCTGGCGACGAGCACGCTGCCGTACTACGGCTGGCCGAGCGAGTACCGCGCCTCGACGGCACTGGGTGCGCTGCTGGGGTTCCAGCACTTCGAGGCGCACCCGCAGGTGTGGCTGTCGGTCGCGTTGTTCCTGGGGATCGTGTTCTTCGCCCGGGCGGGCGAGCTGCGTTGGATCGGCCTGACTGCGGCGGTGACGGGCCTGGCGTACCTGGCGGTGGCGTCGTCGAACGCGCCGCTCGTGATGGCGCTGTCGCGGCCCTGGTGGGACGACCCGTACCGGTTCTTCTCGATGGCGGCGATCCCGCTGTCGGTCCTGGCGGCCCACGGCTTGGCCTCGACGCAGGCGTGGCTGCGCGACCGGCTGCCCTCCCGGGTGCCGTCGGCGGCCCTCGCGGTGGTGGTGCTGCTGGGGTTCGTGCTGCTTTCGAACGGGCTGTACGTCCGGTCCAACGGAGCCCAGGTGTCCCTGGGTTACCACGCGGCGGACCCGTCGACGCTCCGCGTGACGCCCGGCGAGGAGTCGGCGATGGCGGAACTCGGTGCACTGGCCAAGCCCGGCGAGTGGGCCATGAACGACCGGTTCGACGGAACCGCCTGGACGTACGCTTTGACGGGAATTCGAACGGTCGCCGGGCATTTCGACGAAACTTCCCCACCCCGGGACGCGGTGGTGCTGGCGAACCGCTTTCGCGACTATTCGACGGACTCCGAGGTGCGGGCGGCGGTGCGGCGGTTGAACGTCCGGTGGGTGATTTTGGGAAAGCCGTCCACCGAACCCGGCAAGCCTTATCAACCGGGCCTGGTCGGATTGGCGGACGAGCCGTTCTTGACGGAGGTCTACCGCAACCCGGACGCGGTGATCTACCGGCTGACGGCCTGAGGCGCGAGTTGTCCACATGTGCGCAACAGCTGTGGACAACCGGTGGACAACCGGCTCAGGCCGGGGTGACCGCCGGCCGGGCCGAGCGGGCCGCCACGGCCGCGAGGCCCGCGGTCAGGAGGTCGGCCACCGTGAACATCACGCGGGAAGCCACCGCGAACGCCGTGGCCTGGCCGACCGTCAGGCCGCTGGCCGTCAGGACCGCGACCTGGGCCACCTCGCGGACGCCGACGCCGCTCGGGAGGATGAACGCGAACGTGCCCACCGTCATGGCCACGGCCATCGCGCCCACGCACAGCACGAAGCCGCTGAGTCCCGGTGTGCCCACCGAGTTGGCCAGGAGCCACAGGTGGACGCCCTGCAGGCACCACGCCGCCGTCGAGGCGGCGAACACCTTGCCGATCACCCGCCAGCCCAGCGGGTGCGCCAGTGGCGGGCGGCGGAGGATCCGCAGGACGAGCGAAGTGCCCCAGGTGAGGATCTTCGGATGCAGCATCGCCAGGCCGAGCGGGATGAGCACGAACAGCCACAGCGCGTGCGGGCTGTTGCTGAACACCGCCGGCGCCGCCAGCAGCGACACCACCAGTGCCGACACGATGCCCACGCCGAGCTGGATCAGGGAGCCGGTGAAGATCCGGGCCCGGGCCAGGCCCGCCTTGCGGCCCAGCTCCATCTGCAGCAGGTACGCCCAGACCGAGCCGGGCACGTACTTGCCGAGCGAACCGACCAGGCAGATCTGCGCGCCACGGGCGTAGCCGATCGGCTCGCCGAGGTCGTCGACCATCATCTGCCAGCCCCAGGTGGACACCAGGATCGCGGCGACCAGAGCGAGCAGGCTCAGCAGGGACGACTCCCAGGCGACGTCGCGCAGGGTGTGCCAGAACTCGCCCCAGTTGGCCGCCAGCTGCTTCGCCGCGAAGCCGATGACCAGCAGGATCGCCACCCACCGGACGACGTCGAGGATCTTCGCCCGGGTGGACTTCGGCTGCTTGCCCGCAGCCGGCAGGTCCTCAACTGTCGTCATCGACGGCTCTCCTCAGGCCTGGACCGTGACCAGGCGGCTGAACTCGGAGAGCAGATCGTAGCCGTCCCACACCGCCGAGAAGGTCAGGGCGGACCCGAACGGCACGATCCGGTCGACGCCACGGCCGGCGAGCTCATGCGCGAACGCCGTCAGCTCTTCGGCGGTGAACCCGAACTGGCTGACCGTCTGGTCCTTCCGGAGGACGGTCGGCACCAGATCGGACAGCGAAGACACGCGGGCGTTGGCGAAGGTGCCGGCGCCGAGCCACTCGCGCGGCAGCACCGCCGGATCGGCCAGCTCCAGGGTGGCCAGGCCGTTGCCCTGGAATTCGATCTCCTTGACGAGCCCGTCGACCGCCGCGCCGTACGCCGAGACGCGCTTCTGGACCGCCATCGCCGGCTCCGTGACGTGCTGCTTCGTCTTCAGCACCGCCGCCAGCAGGGTCCGGAACTCTTGACCGGCCGCCCGGGCGCCGGGCTCGTCGCCGATCCAGAACACCGCGCGCGGTGACGAGCAGGCGGCCTGGTCGAACCAGTACGAGTCGTTGTAGAAGCCCTCGGCGGCCGCCTGGCGCTCGGCCGCCGACGCCCGCTGCCAGCCCGCCACCGAGGCGACGGCGAAGGACGAACGGTCCGGGAACGTCAGGTCACGCGCGTGCGGGGCGAGGGGGTACTTCCGCAGGGCCGCGACCGAGCCGTCGCCGCCCCAGATGACCCGGAGGTCCGCGGCGAGCGACAGGGCGCCGCTCACCTCGTCACTGCGGTCGTACGTCACCATCCGCTGGGTGGCCGTGATCGCGGCGGCGGTCGAAGCGTCCACTTCGGACAGTGCTGAGTTCAGCGCCTCCAGCACCGCCTCGGCGGCGCCGGCCGAACGCGACGAGACCCGCACGACGTTGTGGTTGCCCGCCAGCGCGGACAGCGCCCACGAGTAGACGAAGATCGTGTCGACGTTCGCCGGCGGCACGTGGAACACCAGCCCGCGCGGGAACCGCAGTGCGCCGTTCCGGGTGTCCAGGGTGGACAGTGCCTTGGCGAGTTCGCCCTTGCGCAGGAAGAAGCCGAGCGACGCCAGTTCCGGGAACCGGCGCGCGGTGGCCGGGGCCAGCAGCTTGCGCGCGAACTTCGTGACGAATTCGACGATCCGCGGGTCGCCGACCTTCAACCGGCCACCCGGCGGTTCGGCGCGCAGCTCGCCGACCAGGGCACCGACCTCGACCGGTGCCGCCGCGGGGAAACGCTGAGTCAGGGAAGTCATGCCGCCGCTCCGGAGAACGTGTCGGAGCAGCCGCGGGCTTCCGCCTTCGGCAGCCTGCCCAGCACGGAGAAGTGCTTGCCCGGCCAGTCGCCGTCGTCGATGCCGTTGTACACGCCGAGGTCTTCGGTGAGCAGCACGTGCCCGGGGTAGGACCGCGGCAGCGTCGAGACGACCTCGATCACGCCCGGCTCCCCGACCGGCTGCTCCTCCCACGTCTCCGGGTTGCGGATGACGACGTCGGCGAAGTCCGGGCAGTAGAGCGAATTCCCGGACGGGCCTTCGAGGAACACCGTGCCGATCTGCTCGATCATCCCGTAGTAGTTGTGGATCCGGGTGAGCCCAGTGTCCTCCTTGAACCGCCGCCGGAACTCCGTGTTGTCCACCGCGCGGTCGATCAGCTTCTTCCAGCCACCACTGTGGATCAGGATCCCGTTGGACAGGTCGAGCCTGTGGTCACGCGCGACTTCGTAGAGGTACTGCCAGACCATGAAGGTGAAACCGAAGATCAGGAACGGCTTGCCGCCGTATTCGGCCAGGAACTTCTTGACCGCCTCGACGTCCGGCTGGTCGTTCTCGTCCAGCACGTACGTGTGCTTGCGGCCGAAGTTCGCCATGCCCAGCACGCCGGCGCCGCGCGCGGAGAACGACCGGCGGTTCTTGATGATGCCGATCGTGTCGACCATCAGCATCGGCAGCCGCTCGCCGCCGAGGACCTCCTGCAGCGTCGCGCCCAGCTGCTTGGTCTGCGCGCCCGCCGCTTCCTTGTCGAGGTAGATCCGCGACGCGCCGGCGCCGGTGGTGCCCGACGACGTCAGCGTCTTGAACACCTCGCTGTCCGGCACGGACTTCAGGTCGTGCGTCTTGAACATCCGCACCGGGAGCCAGGGCAGGTCGGCGATCGTGGCGAACGACGCGTCCGGCGCGATCCCCAGCGACGCGAGGATCCGGTCGTAGCCCGCGGAGTTGTCCCGGTGGTGGGCCGTCAGGGACACGAGCTCGGGCAGCAGCAAGGCTTCCCGGTCGGCCTGCGACCGAGTGAACACACTCATACCTTCGCCTCCAGGGACCGGTAGTCGATCTTGCCGCTGGCCAGCAGCGGCACGGTGTCGATCGGGCGGACGTCGAACCCGCTGACGTGCAGGTGCAGCCGCTCGGACAGCGCCCGCGACGCGTCCTTGCAGATGTCCTTGTCCGCCCCTTCGGCGAACAGCACCACCTTGTCGCCGGCGGGTACCGCGGCCACCACGTCGATCCCCACCGCCGCCGTGCGCACGGCCTGCTCGAGGTCGTCGAGGCTGATGCGGTTGCCGAACACCTTGCCGATGCGCTTGAGGCGCCCGGTGATGAACAGGTACCCCTCTTGGTCGAGGTACCCGAGGTCACCGGTGGCCAGTACGCCGCCGTACTCGTCGCCCTTGGCCAGTCCGGACTCGTCGTCCGCATAGCCCATCATCACGTTGGGCCCACGGTAGACGACCTCGCCGACGATTTTGGGGTGCGTCGTCTCCGAACCGTCGTCCCGGCGCACCGCGAACTTCCCGCCCGGCAGCGCCGGCCCGGCGGAACCGAGCTTTTCGGCCAGCCGTTCGGCCGGCACCGTCGTCATCCGCGGCGCCGCCTCGGTCTGGCCGTACATGACGTACATCCGGCCGCCGACGGCCAGCATCTTCTCGTTGAACTCGGTGATCAGCTCGTCGCGCAGCTTCCCGCCGGCCTGCGTCAAGGTGCGCAGCGTCGGGTACTTCGCGGGGTCGAACTTGAGCCGCCGCAGCATTTCGTAGTGGTACGGCACGCCCGAAAGCGACGTGACGCCGTGGGTGTTCACCGCGTCCCAGAACCCGCGCCCGAGCACGCCGGACGGTTCGATCACGACGGTCGCGTCCCGCACCAGGTGCGAGTTCAGCACCGAGAGGCCGTAGCTGTAGTGCAGCGGCAGGCAGGTGGGCGCGACCTCATCGGCGTCGATGTGCAGCACCTGGGCGATGGCGTCGGCGTTGGCCAGAAGACTCTGCCTGCTGAGCCGGACAAGCTTCGGGTTGCCGGTTGATCCGCTGGTCGGGAGCAGGACGGCGAGGTCGGGGTGCGGCTGGACACCCTCGTCGCTCGCCCGGACCCAGTCGGCCCCCCGCGTGGTGTAGCCGGCCGGCGCGGCACCGGTTGCCGACAGCACGGCCGCCGGCCGGAAGCGCTCGACCAGTCCGGCCAGCACGTCGACGTCGAGTGCCGGGTCGATCAGCGCGATCGCCCGCCCGGTCTCGAACGCGCCGAGGTAGGTCAGCACGCTCGGCAGGTCGATCGCCATCCGCGCGAACACGACACCGGTGGGCAGCACGCGCAGCGCTTCCCCCGCGCGGCCGACCTCGGCCGCCAGTTCCGCCCCCGCCAGCGTGCGGCCCCCGGCCACGTCCACCAGCCGAGCTCCCGCACCCAGCAACGTCACAGCACCAAGCCTCCGTCGACGCCCAGTACCTGGCCGGTGATGAAGGACGCCTCATCACTCACCAGGAACCGGATCGCCTTCGCCACGTCCTCGGGCCGGCCGAGCCGCCCGAGCGGTGTCTTGCCGGTGTTCTCCGCCTTCGCGTCCTCGCTCAGGCCCGCGGTCAGGTCGGTCTCGATCACGCCGGGCGCGACCGCGTTGACGCGGATACCGGACCGGCCGAGTTCCTTCGCCGCCGACCGCGCGATGTTCGCCACCGCCGCTTTCGAGGCTGCGTACACGGTCTGACCAGCGCTTCCGTACTCGCCGACGATCGACGCGAGCACCACGATCGAACCGGTCTTCTTGCGCATCATCGCCCGGGCCGCGGCCTGGACGGTGTGCAGCGTGCCGGCGACGTTCGTGCTCAGCGTGGTGTCGACGAGCTCTTCCTTGATCATCCCGAGGAGCGCGTCCTCCATGATCCCGGCGTTCGCGACGACGATGTCGAGCTTTCCGTGCTCCTTCGCGACACCCCTGACCAGCGAAGACACTGCCTTCGCGTCGGTGACGTCGAGGGCGAGCCCGGCTGCGGCACCCGCGGCGGCCGCGGCGTCCTTCGCGCGAGCTTCGTCACGGCCGGTGAGCACCACCGTCGCGCCCGCTTCGACGAGCGCGCGGACGGTGGCCAGGCCGATCCCCCGCGTCCCGCCGGTGACGAGCGCGACGCGACCCGACAGCGACAAATCAGTCATTCTTCGACTGCAGCTCGGTCACCATGTCCACGGCGACCTTGAAGCTCGACATGTCGATGACCTGGTCGGTGTCGAATTCGACGTCGAACTCGTCCTCGATGGCCGCGACCAGCGCCATGTGGCCGACCGAATCCCACGCCTCGAGGTCGCGGTACTTCAGGTTTTCGACGTCCACACCGCCATCGAGGTCCAGCGCCTCGACGAAGACCTCGCGCAGCTTGGGGGCGACTTCAGACATCTGCATTGCTCCTAGTGCTCTTCGCGCGGGCGGGCGTCCCACGCCTTTACCAAGGTAGAGAGGTCTTCGGGCAGCGTGACGTCCGGGAGACCTTCCTTGCCCTTCAGCCACGGCCCGAGCGCCTCGATGGTCGCCTCGTCGAGGCCGCGGCGCGACAGGCCCACCACGTTGACGCCGGTGACGCGGGCCGGGTTGCCGACGGCGATGGTGAACGCGCCGATCTCCCGCCGCACCGCCGAGCCCATCCCGATCATCGCGCCGGGCCCGATCACGACCTTCTGGTGCAGGATCGCGCCCATGCCGAGGTTCGCGCCGTCCCAGACGTGGCAGTGGCCACCCGTCACGGCGTTGGAGGCGATCGTCACGCCGTCGCCGACCAGGCAGTCGTGCGCGATGTGGCTGTTGCGGAGGTAGTAGCCGTCGCTGCCGACGGTCGTTGTCCGCCAGGTCCCTTGGTGGACACTCACGTACTCGCGGATCCGGTTGCGGCTGCCGATGACGACGCCGTGGCCGTCGTGATCCGGGTCACCGGTCGGTGCATCTTCCCAAGCCGCCGGGTGCGGACGGCTGCGGTCCTCGCCGGGCGTGCCGATCGTCACGTGCGGGCCGATCCAGTTGCCGTCGCCGATCCGGGCCGGCCCGGCGATCACCGCGAACGGGCCGATGACGTTGCCGTCGCCGAGTTCGACGCCTTCACCGAGGACGGCGGTCGGGTGGATGCGGTTGGCCACGGGCGGGTATCCGTTCGTCGGCGGCTGGGTACTGGGCGTGCTACCGCGCCCGGTAACGTGTGGCCCGCGTTGCTGCAGGGCGGCCGGGCGCAGAACCGGCGGCTCACTGTACCGGACGCACCGAAATCGCCTGCCGAGAGAGACTGCCCCATGATCCCCATCACTGTGGTCGACGTCCGCGACGCGGAGGACCTCGTCGTCGAGGTGCTGCGCTCCGGCGCCATCGCACAGGGACCGATGGTCAAGCGCTTCGAAGACGCCTTTGCGGCGGTCTCCGGGACGAAGCACGCGGTCGCGGTCAACAACGGGACCACCGCGCTGGTCGCCGCCCTGCAGGTCCTGGACCTGAAGCCGGGCGACGAGGTCATCACCTCGCCGTTCACCTTCGTCGCGACCCTGAACGCGATCCTCGAGGCCGGCGCGACCGTCCGCTTCGCCGACATCCGGCGCGACGACTTCGCGATCGACCCCGAAAGCACCGCGGCCGCCGTGACGGACCGCACGAAGGTGCTCATGCCGGTGCACCTCTACGGCCAGACCGCGGACATGGGCAAGCTCGCGCCTCTGGCCGCCGAGCGCGGCCTGCAGGTGATCGAGGACTCGGCGCAGGCCGTCGGCGCGTCGTTCGAGGGCAAGCAGGCCGGTTCGTTCGGCATCGGCTGCTTCTCGCTGTACGCGACGAAGAACATCACCACCGCCGAGGGCGGCGTCATCACCACGGACGACGACGCGCTGGCCGACAAGCTGCGCGTGCTGCGCAACCAGGGCATGCGCGCCCGCTACCAGTACGAGGTCGCCGGCCACAACTACCGGATGACCGACCTGCACGCCGCTGTCGGCATCCCGCAGTTGGCGAAGCTCGACCAGCTGACCGCCGCCCGCCAGGCGAACGCGAAGCGCCTGTCCGAGGGCCTCGCCGGCACGCCGGGCCTCGAGGTGCCGAAGGTGCTGCCGGGCCGCGAGCACGTCTGGCACCAGTACACCGTGCTGGTCGGGCCGCACGCGTTCCTCTCGCGCGACGAGCTCGCCGCGGCGCTGACCGAGCGCGGGATCGGCAACGGCATCTACTACCCGAAGATCGTCTTCGACTACGACTGCTACGCGGGTCACGACCTGATCCCGGGCGCGCGCGTCGAGGACTTCCCGGTGGCTCGCGCCGTTTCGGAGCAGGCGCTTTCGCTGCCGGTGCACCCGCACCTGACCGAGTCCGACCTGGACACCATCATCGAAACCGTTCGCGAGGTACTGGGCGCATGACGCATCGGATCGCTGTTGTCGGCACGGGGAACATGGGTTCCCTCCACGCCCGCGTGCTCGCCGGCAACGAGCGCGTCGACCTGGTGCGCGTGATCGATCCGCGCGAGGAAGCGGGCCGGGCCGTCGCCGAGCGGTACGAGACGCAGTGGACGCCGGAGATCGGCTCACTGTCCGATGTGGACGCTGTCGTGCTCGCGTCGGCCACCGAGGTGCACTACGACCTGGCGCAGGAGATCTTCCGCCAGGGCAAGCCGATGCTGGTCGAGAAGCCGGTCTGCAACAGCTTCGAGAAGTCCCAGGAAATCGTCGCGCTGTCGGCGAAGAACGACATCCCGCTGATGTGCGGGCTGCTGGAGCGCTACAACCCGGCGGTGATGACCGCGCGGGCGCTGGTGCAGGAGCCGATCCACCTGATGGCGCGCCGGCACGGCCCGTACGCGCCGCGGATCAAGACCGGTGTCGCGTGGGACCTGCTGGTGCACGACGTCGACCTGGCGATCCAGTTCTTCGGCGGCGCGACGCCGTCGCGGGTGACCTCCGGCGCGGGCTACTTCCACCCGCAGTCGGCCGAGGGCGCCGAGGACACCATCGAGACGGTCCTGTCGTTCCCGACCGGCCTGGCCACGGTGTCGGCGTCCCGGCTGGGGCAGCGGAAGGTCCGGTCGCTGATGGTGTCGGAGCTCGACCGGCTGATCGAGATCGACCTGCTGCGCCGCGACGTCACGATCTACCGGCACATCTCGCACGACTCCGTCACCCCGGACGGCCTCGGCTACCGGCAGCAGACGGTGATCGAGATCCCGGAGCTCGTAACGGCCCGGGAGCCGCTGGCCACCCAGCTGGACCGCTTCTGCGACCTCCTCGAAGGCAAGATCGACGCCGACACCGAGCGCGACCTGATCCTGCCGTCGCACCACGTCGTCGAGCAGGTCCTCACGCAGGCGGCGGCCTAGCGGGTACCGCCCACTTGGCCGCCCCGGTCACCGAGTTGGCCGCCCCGGTCACCAATTTGGCCAACGGGTCGCCCGAGTTATCCACATCGGATCAAGTTGTCCACAGATCTGCGGTCTTCTCACCCAATGCGACACCGGTGATACACGCTGTGAGACATGGACCCGACATTCCCTGCGCGGCACGGCGCCCAATCCCGTCAACAGGTAAGCAGCACCATCGGCAACCGGGCATTGCGCGCTGCCCTCGGTAACCGCTCCTTGGTCCAGCCTTGGCGAGGGGTGGTCGTCCTGGGCAGCCGGGAGCTGGATCCGCTGACCCGCGCGGCCGCGGGGTTGCTGGTGGTCGGCTCGGAAGCCGTTCTCTCCCATGACACAGCTGCCGCTCTGCACGGCTGCACCGTGCTGACGACCACCGACGTGCACGTGACAGTCCCTTACTCACACTGGGCGAAGTCCAGGAAGGGGCTCGTCGTTCACCACCGCCATTTCGCCCGCGAAGATGTCGTCGAACGGCATGGTCTGCCGGTGTTCGAACTCGAAGCGGTGATCGCGGACGTCCTGTGCTGCCCGCCATCGTGGCGTGCTCTTGCCTGTCTGGACGAAGCCTTGTCCGGGCTCGGTGACCCGCAGGCCCGGGCACTGGTCGCGAAGATCGATCGGCAGCTGGCTGACCGTGCGGACCGTCGTGGTACCCGCATCGCCGAATCACTGCTCTGCCTGGGTTCGGGGAAAGCGGAGTCACCGCAGGAAAGCCGGCTGAGGCTGCTGGTGATCCAGGCGGGCTTCCCGGCTCCGGTGCTCCAGCACGAGGTTCTCTCGCTGTCCGGCGCGGTCATGTATCGCCTCGACCTCGCGTGGCCGTCGTTGCGGATCGCCCTCGAATATGACGGCTACGAAGCACACGAAGACCGCACCGCCGAAGACGCCGATCGTGACCGGAGGCTGACCGCACGGGGGTGGATCGTCATCCGCGCGCGCAAGGACGTATTCGATTCGCCGGGGAGAGTTCTGAGTGAGATCGAAGGAGCGCTCCGGCGGCGAAAGGTTCGGCGGGGTGCCTGAACGGCCAAGTTGGTGACCGGAGGGGCCAAGTTGGTGACCGGAACGGCCAAGTTGGTGACCGGAGGGGCTACTTGGTGAGCCGCTTGCCGTCGGCGTCGTAGGCGACCAGCGGCGTCAGGACGGCGGAGTCCGGGACGGCGTCGGGGTCGAACCAGAAGATGACCACGTTCGGGTCCGCGGTCCACTTCGCCAGCTTGGCCTCGACGGTGGCGCCGCGGACGGTCGTGGTGATCCTGGCCGCCGGGCCGGCGAAGTAGCCGAAGACCGGCATCAGCTGATCGCCGACGACCTCGCCGCCGTCGGTGGCGTGGAAGCCGAACGACCGGTCGGAGCCGCGGACCTCGTTCGTCGCCAGCGCTGGCTGCAGCGAGCTGCCGGACCGGAAGCCCGCCACCAGGCCGAAGTGGATGTCCAGCCGCCCTGGCAAGTCGATGGCCCGCGCGTAGAGCACGAGCTCGCCGGCGCGGGTCTTGATGCCGGTACCGACGACCTCGCCGATCGCCCGCTCCGCGGGCGGCTGGGTGCTCGTGGGCGTGACCGAGGCGGGCGACGGCGGCTGCGCGACCGGCGCGGGCGCGGGCGCGGGCTGCCGCAGCTGGATGGCGAACACCACGACGAGCACGACAGCGGCCGCGGCGGCGACCCCGCCGGTGGCAGTCAGCACGCGGCGGCGACGCCGGAGGCGCGTGCCGTCGGCCATGATCCTGGCCAGGTCGGGTTCCGCGAAGGGCTTGCCGGGCGGCTGCCGGAGGGCGGCGCGGAAGTCGTCGAGATCGTTCACCTCCCGCTCCTTCCGATCAACGAGTCCTCCGGGTCGGCCACGACCCGCAGCTTGGCCAGTGCCCGCGAATTCGTGCTCTTCACGGTACCCAGCGAAACGCCCAGCTCACGGGCCACGTCGGCTTCCGGCAGGTCGAAGAAGTGGCGCAGCACGACGACAGCGCGTTCGCGGTCGGTCAGCGTCTTGAGCACCGCGGTGAGCCACGCGCGCTGGGTGACGGCCTTGTCGACGTCGAGGCGGTCCGGCCGCTCGGGCATCGCTTCGGTGGCGTACTCGCGGATCGGCCGCCGCCAGCCGTCGATGACGTGGTTCATCAGGACGGTCCGGGCGTAGCCGTAGGCGTCCTTGTGCCGGACCCGCGACCAGGCCGCGTACGTGCGGGTGAAGGCGGTCTGGGCGGCGTCCTCCGCCTGGTGGCGGTCGCCGGTGAGGAGAAAGGCGGCGTGGGTGAGCCGGGCCGAGGACGCGCGGACGAATTCCGCGAACTCCTCGTCGCCTCGCGCCATGCGTCACCTCTTTCGTCCTCCCAGCGACGGCCGAGGTGCCGCTAAGGTTGCTTCGCGCCCGTCTCGGGAGTCCGCGCTGAAACGTTGCGTAACCGCAACACCGCGCGCAGTTACCGAGAGCTAGATTGACCTCAGGTGCTCCACGGGGGAAATCTTCGCCGCCGCACGCCGCTGACCTGCGTCACCACGTGTTCGGGCGGCTCCCCGACGGCGGCGCCGGCGACGACGTCGGCGCCGCCGTCATCCACTTCGAGGGTGCCCTGCCGGCGGGCTCCATCGCGAAGCGGGGAACACCGCGAAAACTACTCCGAAAAGTCGCCCGACGGCGCGCCCCAGCCGGCCGCCTCGCCGCCGCGTTCCTCCGCGATCTCGCGGCGGCGGGCGTTCTCGGCCCGGACCCGCTCCACTTCGGACTGGATGTACTCGTCGTCGTAGCGCTGGAACACCCGGGCCGGGTTGCCCGCCACCAGCGTCCGCGGCGGGACGTCCTTCGCCACCACCGAGTTCGGCTGGACCGTGGCGAAGTCGCCGATCGTCACGCCGGCCATGATCACCACCAGGCCGCCGATGAAGCAGCCCTTGCCGATCTTGACCGGCTTGCGCTCGATCAGGTCGCTGCCCGAGTGGTTCTGCAGCGTCATGTTCGCGAGCCAGCTGGAGTGCGTGAAGATCAGCGTGTTCAGCCCGATGCTGGTGTGCTCGCCGATCTCCAGGCCGCCGCTTGCGTCGAGCGCCGCTCCTTCACCCACCCAGCAGTGGTCGCCCATCTTCAGGTTCTCGGGGCTGATGATCTTCACTCGCTCGCGGACGCGGCACGTCGAAGGCAGCCCGTAGAACTGCGCGCGCTCGGCGTCGTTCATGTACTGCGAGACGAGCTCGGTCAGGATCTGCGGGCGCAGCCGGTGGCTGCGCTCGTCATCGAAGAACATCGGCTTCCGACACCAGCTTCTCGAACGTCCTCAGGTGTTCCTCGGCGACGACGTCGAGGCCGAAGTTCGACCGCACCAGCTCGCTCTCGCGCTGCGCGATCAGGGCCCGCCGCTCCGGGTCGTCGAGCAGCTCGATCACCGTGCGGGCCACGGCTTCCGAGTCGTCCGGGCGGACCAGGAGCACGTTCTCGCCGTTGCGCAGCTCGATGCCGGGGTAGTTGTCCTCGGTGACCGACGCGATCGTCGCCGTACCCGACAGCATCGCCTCCAGTGACGCCGTGCCGCAGCCGCCGTTGAGGTCGTGCGTGACGATGTCCGCCGCCGCGAAGTAGGCCGGGACGTCTTCCTTCGGCACCGCGCCGGTGACGATCAGTGCGTCCGAAACGCCCAGTTCCGCGGCCCGCTTCAGGAACGCGTCGTGGTAGACGCGGCCGACGACGACGACCCGCACCCCGGGATGCTTGGCCAAGATGGACGGCAGCGCCTCGATCAGCGGCAGCCGGTTGCGCAGCGGGATGACGTGCCCGAGGGAAACGATCAGCGGCGCGTCGCCGATCTCGTGCTCCGCGCGGACGTCCTTCGTCACCGGCTTCGCGAAGTGCCCGGTGTCGACCGCGATCGGGAAGTACTCCGAGTTCGCGTCGCTGGTGCCGTAGCGCTCGACGCAGTAGTCGACGCCCAGCTTGTCGAGGATCACGTACCGCGGCCGCATGTACGCGAGGATCGGCCGCACGAGCACCGCGTCGAGCAGCCGGAACACGCCGCCGTACAGCTTGTTGTCGCTGATCAGCAGGGTGTGGATGGTCAGCAGCGCCGGGACTCCGTGCCGCCGCGCGTAGATCCCCGCCAGCCACGACAGGTCGAAGAACTGGCCGTGGAGGTGGATCGCGTCCGGCTTGAACTCGTCCAGCAGCTTCCACAGCCGCCGCCAGTTGCCCGGCCGCACCGACGCGAAACTCATGTCGAAGTCGATCGACAGGCCGATCTGCGGCATCTTGGTCGCCGGGAAGCGCACGACCCGGTAGCCGTCGCGTTCCTCGTCGGCCGGGGCATCGCCGTAGGCGGCGGTGATCGCCAGTACCTCGTGCCCGGCCTCGGCGAACTGCGCCGCCAGCGAGGCCGCCATGTGCGCGCTGCCCCCCACGCGGGGCGGGAAGAAGTTGTTCACCACCGCGATGCGCATCGCACGCCCCTGGGCAGGCCCGGCGGTGGCATTCACTCCGTTTCCTTGACCAAATCCCGCATCCCGTCCTCGACGGTGATCCGCGGCTCCCAGCCCAGCACTTCCCGCGCCCGGCTGATGTCGGCGGCGCGCCGCGAGACCAGCACGTCCCGCTCGTTGAACAGCGGCTCGACGTCGACGCCGACGGCCTCGATGAGGATCTTGGCCAGCGCGGCGATCGACGTGTCGATGCCGGTGCCGATGTTGATCGGCAGGTTCGCCTTCTCCGACTCCAGCGCCGCGACGACGGCCTGCGCCAGGTCGGTGACGTGCACGAAGTCCATCGACTGGTCGCCGCGGCCGTCGATGATCGGCGGCCGGCCGCTGCGCAGGCGCTGGATGAAGTGGTTGATCACCGAGGTGTAGTAGGCCTCGATCTTCTGGCCCGGGCCGTACACGTTGAAGAACCGCAGCGCGTTCCAGGACAGGCCCTTGGTGCGCTCGTAGAAGCCGAGCAGGTCCTCGCCGGCGCGCTTCGAGATGCAGTACGGCGTGAGCGGCCGCAGCTCGTCGTCCTCGTGCATCGGCAGCCGCTTCGGGTCGCCGTAGACCGACGCGGTCGAGGCGAACACCAGCCGCTCGACACCCTCGTCCGCCGCCGCGGCGAACACGTTGTGGTTGCCGATCATGTTGATGTCGATCGACTCGTGCGGGTCGGCGATCGACTTGTTGATCGACACCGTCGCGAAGTGGATGACGTGCGTGCAGCCGCGCATCGCCTCGCGCACCGCCCCGCCGTAGCGGACGTCCTTCTCGACCAGCTCGACCTGGCCGGTGGCGACGAACTCGTTGACGCGGGCGCGGTCGCCGCGGGTCATGTTGTCGAAGATCCGGACCGTGTAGCCGCCCTCGAGCAGCAGCGGGATCACGTGCGCGGCGATGAAGCCGCCGCCCCCGGTGAACAGCACCTTTTTCGGGGGGTCCAGGGGGGCTTGCCCCCCGGCCGGGGTCTGGGGCTCGGCCCCAGAAAACTCGACCTTCTTGTCGGACACCAATTTCTCCTCGGTCGGCGGCTTCAGGACAGGGACTGCACGGCTTCACGCACGACCTCGGCGACGCGGGTGACTTCCGCGTCGGTCAGGTTGGCGTGCATCGGGATGGCGAGCTGACGCGCGAACGCGTCGGCCGAGACGGGCAGCGGGGCCTGAGGCCCGTAGATCGGCTGCAGGTGCGAGGCGTACGTGCCGAAGTTGCACTGGACGCCCTGGGAGCGGATCCGCAGCGCCAGCGTGTCGCGGCTGACCTCGGGCGCGACCGTGAGCAGGTACGCCTGCCACGGGTGCTCGCGGTCGGGCAGCTCCACCGGCACGGTCAGCGCGCCGACGTCGGCGAAAGCCTCGTGGTAGCGCTTCGCGACCGAGCGGCGGGCGGCGAGGAGGTCCGGGAGGCGGTCGAGCTGGACGTTCATGATCGCGGCCTGGACGTCCGAGAGGCGGAAGTTGTAGCCGAGCTCGTGGAACTCCGGGATGGGCAGCGTGTCCGAGCCTTCGCGGCTGATCGCCGGCTCGATGCCGTAGGTGTGCAGCTTGCGGGCGTGCGCGATGAGGTCTTCGCGGTCGGAGACCAGCGCGCCGCCCTCGCCCGCGGTGATGCCCTTGCGGCCGTGGAAGGAGAACGCGGCGAGGTCGGCGAGGCTGCCGGCCGGGCGCGTCTTGTACGTCGCTCCCGCGGCGCAGGCGGCGTCCTCGAAGAGCCAGAGGCCGTGCTTGTCGGCGATCGCCCGGTATTCGTCGAAGTCACCGGGCTGGCCGGCGACGTCGACGGCGAGGATGCCCACGGTCCGCGGGGTGACCAGGGCTTCGACGTGCGCCGGGTCCGCGCTGAAGACGTCCGGGCGGATGTCGGCGAACACCGGGGTCGCGCCGGCCTGGACGACGGCGTGGCCGGTCGCCGGGAAGGTGTAGTCGCCGACGATCACCTCATCGCCCGGCTGGACGCCGAGGACCTTGAGCCCGAGGAACAGGGCCGAACCGCAGTTGGCGGTCGTCAGCGCGTGCGCCGTGCCGGTGACCTGGGCGAACCGCTCTTCGAACCGGCGGCACGCGGGGCCGGCACCGGCCAGCCAGCCGGACCGGAAGACCTCCGCGACGGCGGCGAGCTCCTCTTCACCGACGGTCGGCTGACCGAGGGCAATGCTCTCTGACGGCATACCTCTCCCATTGCGTGGGGACCCGGCGAAGTGTATAGACGCACGCTCAGGTGATTCACAGCCCCACGCCGAACTCCCCTTTCGAAGGTCGCTTACCGCAGGTGGGGGACGTCCTAGGCTGGGTCCATGCGATTCGGGGTGCTGGGGGCCGTCGCCGCGTGGCGCCCGGACGGCACGCAGGTGACGGTGGGCGGCCCGCGGTCGCGGACGCTGCTGGCGTTGCTCGCCCTCGAGGCCGGGCGGTTCGTGGCGGCCGAACGGCTGATCGACGGCATGTACGGCGAGCACCCGCCGGAGGGCGCGGCGAACGCCCTCCAGTCGCAGGTCTCGCGGCTGCGCACGGCGCTGAAGGAGCTCGCGCCGGTCGAGTTCACCGCGGCCGGGTACCGGCTGGCCACCGAACCGGGCGAAGTGGACGTCCACCGCTTCGACCAGCGCACCCGCGAAGGCCGCGCGCTGCTGAAGAACGGCGAGCACGCGCGCGCCGCACAGGTGCTGGGCGAGGCGCTGGCGTTGTGGCGCGGACCCGCGTTCACCGACCTGGCGGACGCGCCGTTCGCTGCCGCACAGGCGACGCGGCTCGACCAGCTGCGGGCGGACGCGGTGGACGACCACGTCGAGGCCCGGCTGGCCCTCGGGCAGGCCGAAGACCTCCTCGGCGGGCTGCGGGAGACCGTCGCCGCGCAGCCGCTGCGGGAACGGCCGCGCGCGCAGCTGGTGCGGGCGCTGGCCGCGGCGGGACGCCCGGCCGACGCGCTCACCGCGTTCGAGGACGCCCGCCGCACGCTGGCCGGCGAACTGGGCGCCGACCCGGGCCCGGAACTCGCCGAAGCCCACCTCGCCGTGCTGCGCGCGGAAACCGGGAAACCGGTGCTGCCGGCGCTGCCCGCGCAGCTGACCAGCTTCGTCGGCCGGGACGCCGAGCTGCGGCAGGTGGCGGAGCTGCTGGCGCGCGCCCGGCTCGTGACGCTGACCGGCCCGGGCGGCACCGGCAAGACCCGGCTGGCCGTCGAGGTCGCCGCGGCCCAGGCCGGTCCGGTGGCGTTCGTCGAGCTCGCCCCGCACGGCGGCGCCGACGTCCCCGGCGCGGTGCTGGACACACTCGGCCTGCGGGAGAGCGCTCGCGGAGGCCCGCAGGACCCCGTCGAGCGGCTGATTTCGGCGCTGCGCGACCGTTCGGTGCTGCTGGTGCTCGACAACTGCGAACACGTCGTCGACGTGGCGGCCCGGCTGGCCGCGCGCCTGCTCGCCGCGTGCCCGCGGCTGCGGGTGCTGGCCACCAGCCGGGAGCCGCTCGGGATCACCGGCGAGCAGCTGGCGCCGGTGCCGCGGCTGACCGTCCCGCCGCCCGGGACCTCCGCCGCGCGGGCCCGGGAGTTCGCGGCCGTCCGGCTGTTCGCCGACCGCGCGGCCGCGAATGATCCGGCCTTCGCGGTCGACGACTCGACGATCGGCGACGTCCAGCACCTCTGCGCGGCCCTCGACGGCCTGCCGCTGGCCCTGGAGCTGGCCGCGGCACGCGTCCGGACGCTGGACCTCGGCGAAATCGCGGCCCGGCTCGACGACCGGTTCCGGCTCCTGTCCCGCGGCAGCCGGACGGCCGAGACACGGCACCGCTCGCTGCGCGGCGTCGTCGAGTGGAGCTGGGACCTGCTGACCGGCGAAGAACGCGAGCTCGCGCGACGGCTGACGGTGTTCCCCGGCGGCGCAACCGCCTCGGCCGCCGCCGAGGTGTGCGGCGCCGACGTCGACCTGCTGCCGGAGCTGGCCGACAAGTCGCTGGTCGAGGCCGTCGGCGGCCGGTTCCGGATGCTGGAGACGATCCGGGCGTTCGGCGCGGAGAAGCTCGCCGAAGCGGGCGAGGCCGAGGCGTTCCACCGCGCGCACGCCGAGTACTTCCTGCGGTTCGCCGAAGAAGCGGATCCGCTGCTGCGGACCGCGGAGCAGCTGACGTGGCTGGCGCGGATCGACGCCGACTACGACAACATCCTGGCCGCGCTGCGCTGGGCCACCGAGAACGACGTCGTCCTGGCGCTGCGGCTGGTGCCGCTGCTGGCGATGTACTGGTGGATGCGCGGGCGGCGGTTCGAGGGCGCCGGGTTGTCGCTGGCCGTGGTTTCTCGGTGCCCGCCGGAGCTGCGCGAGGAGTACGTCGACGAGTTCGTGGTGTGCGTGCTCGGCGCGCTGGCCGGGCGGCCGCACGAGTCGCTGGAGCAGTACCTGCCGCTGGTCCGGCGGTATGCGAGGTACGAGGACACCACGCCCCGGCACCCGATGCTGGTGATGCTGCTCGCGGTGGTGGCCGGCCCGCCCGGCGACGACGACGTCGAGCTGCTCGGCCGCGGTGAGAGCACGCTGGCCACCGGTGACGCGTGGGGCTGGGCGCTGCTGCCGATGGGCCTGGGCCTGCGGGCGATGCTGGCGGGCGACCTGGCCGGCGCGGAGGACGGTCTGCGCGAGGGCGTCGCGCAGTTCCGCGCGCTGGGCGAGCGGTGGGGCCTGTCGATGGCCCTCGACCACCTGTCGCAGCTGCTGACCTGGCGAGGCGAGTACGCGGCCGCGTTGCCGCTGATGGACGAGGCCTTGGGCCTGATGCGCGAGATCGGCGCGACGGACGACGTCGCGGACCTGATCTGCCGCCGCGCGTGGACCCACCTGCTGTCGGGGGACTTCTCCGGCGCCCGCGCGGACTACGAGCTGGCGGCGGTCACGGCCCGCCGTTCGGGCATGCCGGAATCCCGCGCGGCGGCGTACGTCGGGTCGGCGAACCTCGCCCGGCTCTCCGGCGACCTGGCCGCGGCCCGCGAGCTGCTCGAGCGCGCGTTGGCGGAGTGCGCGGGTGGCTCGTTCGCGGCGGAGGCGGTCCGCGCGACGGCGCTGGTCTCACTGGGCCGGCTGGCTTCGGCGGAGGGCCACGCGTCCTCGGCGGCGGCGTTCCACCGGGAGGCGTTGCTGGTCGGACGGCAGTGGAACGCGAGTGACGTGGTGGCGTTCGCGCTGGAGGGGCTGGCGGAGGTGGCGCGGCCGGAGCAGGCGGCGGTGTTGCTGGGCGCGGCGGCGGCGGTGCGCGGCACGGCGATCAGCGGCGACCCGGACGTTGCGGCGGTGCGGCGGCGGGTGGGGGAAGCGCTGGGGGTGACCGGGTTCGAGCGGGCTTATGCGGCGGGGCTGGGGATGACGGCCCAGAAGGCGCTGGAGCACTCGTTTCCTCCGGGGCGATGATCGGCGGGGCACCCTTTCGTCACGCACCCCGGTGTGGACGAACACCCGGGTCCGCGAGCCGCCGACGTCCGGATGCCGGCCGGGTGCTCTCATCGTTCCCCCTTGGTCAGCGTGGCGAGCCCGCGCCACAGCAGGTCGGTCGTCAGTGCCACCACCTCCTCACGCGGAATGTCGCGGTGGCGCCACCACCACGTCGCGATCGAGTTGAGCGCGCTCTTGCACGCTTCGGCCAGCACCTCGTCGGCCAGCGGGCGCGGGATGCGGGCGGTCAGGTCCAGCGGCACCCCGTGGAAGAGCGAAGCCAGGGTGGCCGTCGCCCGGGCCTGACCGCTTCGGTGCACCGAAGCGACCGCCGGGTCCGACGGCGGCTCCGCGAAGATCATCCGCCAGCCGCGCTCGTGGGACTCGATCCACTGGAAGATCGCCGAAACGCGGCTGTGCAGCAGCTGCTCCGGATCGCCCGGCACGGGCCGCTCGGCCCAGCCGGCCGGCAGTCTGTCCACTTCGGACTCCAGCAGGGCCGCGTACAGCTGCGCCTTCGCCGGGAAGTGGTCGTAGAGCACCGGCGTGCTGATCCCGGCGGCCGCCGCGACCTCGCGCATCCCGGCGGCGTCGTAACCCACCGAGGCGAACACCTCGCCGGCCGCGGCGAGGATCCGCTCGCGTCGCGCTTCCCGGGTCAATCGCTTACCTGACATTGGTTAGGTAAAGTACCTGACGAACGTTAGGTAGCGCCAGGAGCAGCAGCACCGCGGACTCGCGTAGCCTGGTCGATCGTGCGCAACGTCGTAGTCGTCGGAGGCGGGATCGTCGGTCTGGCCGTGGCCTGGGAACTGACCAGGCGAGGGCTGGACGTCACCGTCCTGGAAAAGGAATCCCGCTGGGCCGCGCACCAGACCGGGCACAACTCCAACGTCGTGCACGCCGGGCTCTACTACAAGCCCGGCTCCTTCAAGGCGCGGATGTCCGTCGCCGGCAATCGGTCCATCGTGGACTTCGCGCGCCAGTACGGCGTGCCCGTCGAGGTGTGCGGGAAGCTCGTCGTCGCGACCCACGAGAACGAGATTCCGGCCCTGAACACCCTCGCCGAGCGGGCCGAGGCCAACGGCGTTCCGGCCAAGCCGATCTCACCCGCCGAAGCTCGCGAGTACGAGCCCGAAGTCTCCTGCGTCGCCGCCCTGCGCGTCGAATCCACCGGGATCATCGACTTCCCGGCCGTCTGCCACACGCTCGTCCGGCTGCTCGACGAAGCCGGCGTCGACCTCCGGCTGAACAGTCCCGCACTGGCCATCCGGGCCGGGACCCACGGCGGGGTCGAGGTCGCGACCGGCGACGACGTCGTGCAAGCCGATGCGCTCGTGAACTGCGCCGGCCTGCACTCCGATCGCGTCGCGCGGCTGGCCGGGCTGACGCCGTCCGCGCGGATCGTGCCGTTCCGCGGGGAGTACTACGAGCTCAAGCCGGACCGGCGGCACCTCGTCAAGGGCCTCATCTACCCGGTGCCGGACCCGACACTGCCGTTCCTCGGGGTGCATCTCACGCGCATGCTCGACGGCAGCGTGCACGCCGGCCCGAACGCCGTGCTCGCGCTGCGCCGCGAGGGCTACCGCTGGAGCGACTTCTCGGCGAAGGACGTCGCCGAGGTGGCGACCTTCCCCGGCGTTTGGCGGCTCGCGCGCAAGTACGCCTTCCCGACCGGGCTCGACGAGGTCCGGCGGTCGTTCTCGAAGAAGCGCTTCGCCGCGAGCCTCGCGCGGCTCGTCCCGGCCGTCACCGAGGACGACATCGTCCGCCACGGCTCGGGCGTGCGCGCCCAGGCGATGCGCCGCGACGGCTCGCTCGTCGACGACTTCCTCATCGAGACCGCGCGCGACCAGGTGCACGTCCTGAACGCGCCGTCACCGGCCGCGACGAGCGCGCTGGAGATCGCGCGCCACATCGCGGACCAGGTCTCAGAGGGCTAACCGGGCAGGTTCGCGGTCACCAGCGGCAGGCCCTGCTTCACGAGGTCGCAGGTCTTCGCGTCGTCGCCGATGAACCCGCTGACCACCTGCACCGACGACGTGTCGGTGATCGCCAGGGTCGCCCCGCAGGTCACCCGCAGGCCGCCCATGTTCGGGAACAGGCCCCACTTCTTGCCGCCGACGTCGACGGTTTCGGTCGGGTTGACGTTCTTCGTCCCCGGCCACTCCCCGACCGGCGTGCTGGGACCGAGCCAGACTTCGAACGCCTTCTGGCCGTCGTCGCCGTCGGTGTCGTCCCACAGGCAGAAGGACGCGTCCGGCACCGTGGACGAGGTGTCCTTCTCCCCCGCGGGCGAGATGTTCGTCAGCTGCGCCACCTGGTCCGGCTTCAGCATCGTGCACGGGTCCACCGACAGCAGCGGCCCGGCCGGCCCCGGTTTGGCCGAGGCCGTGATCGGCGGTGCGTCCTGCCCGCCGGGCAGGTGCGCCGCGGCCTGCGGGATCGCCCGCCTCGCCAGCTCGCAGGACTTGTCGAGCTTGCCCGCCGAGACACCGACGTAAGCGAACGACTTGGCGCCCAGCGTGGCGTAGAACGTGCAGTCGTCGGGCAGGATCGACCCGTACTGCACCCAGTTCAGGCCGCCGATCTGCTGCGGCGAGGACTTCGGGACGGCCCCGGAGAGGTACTCGCCGAAGTCCATGTCCGTGGCGAGGCCGACGTCGAGCACGGCCGGCGGCTCGACGTCGTCCTTCGAGTTCCACAGGCACATCGGTGGCTGGAGCCGCGCTTTGTTCTCCTTGACGGGCTTCCCCGGCGACCGGTAGCCGAGGGCGTCGAGCTGCTCCGGGCTCAGCAACGAGCAGGCGTCGACCGCCTGGGTGACCGGGCCCTGGCCGGGCACCGGCGACGCCGAACCGCCGACCGTCACGGTGCAGCCTGCCACCACGGCCGCGGCCGCCACCGCCGCCGCGGCCTGCCACTTCATCCGCATGCGAAGAGTCCTCTCCCGTTCGGCCCGGACTGTACTGGGACGAACGGAGCAGCACCGCGGATCCACTCGAATCAGCGGGGCGTGAGGACTTCCTTGCCGCCGACGAACGGGCGCAGGGCCTCCGGCACCCGGACCGAACCGTCTTCCTGCTGGTGGTTCTCGACGATCGCGACGATCCAGCGGGTGGTGGCCAGGGTGCCGTTGAGCGTCGCGGCGATCTGCGGCTTGCCGTTCTCGCCGCGGTAGCGGACCGACAGGCGGCGGGCCTGGAACGTCGTGCAGTTGGACGTCGAGGTCAGCTCGCGGTAGGTCTCCTGCGTCGGGATCCACGCTTCGCAGTCGAACTTGCGGTGCGCGGACGTGCCGAGGTCGCCGGTCGCGGTGTCGATCACCCGGTAGGGCACCTCGATCTTCGCGAGCATCTCCTCTTCCCAGCCGAGCAGCCGCTCGTGCTCCGCCTCGGCGTCCTCCGGCTTGGCGTAGACGAACATCTCGACCTTGTCGAACTGGTGGACGCGGATGATGCCGCGGGTGTCCTTGCCGTACGAGCCGGCCTCGCGCCGGTAGCAGGACGACCAGCCGGCGTACCGGTTCGGGCCGTCGGTCAGGTCGAGGATCTCGTCGGCGTGGAAGCCGGCGAGCGGCACCTCGGACGTGCCGACGAGGTAGAGGTCGTCGTCCTCGAGGTGGTAGATCTCGCTCGAGTGCTGGCCGAGGAAGCCGGTGCCCGCCATGATCTCCGGGCGGACCAGCGACGGCGTGATCATCGGCGTGAAGCCGTTCTCGAGGGCCTGCGCGATGGCCATGTTGAGCAGGCCGAGCTGCAGCTGCGCGCCGATGCCGGTGAGGAAGTAGAACCGCGAGCCCGAAACCTTCGCGCCGCGTTCCATGTCGACGCCGCCGAGCGCTTCGAGCAGCTCGAGGTGGTCGCGCGGGGTGAAGCCGAGCTTCGTCGGTTCGCCGACGTGCTTGACGACGGTGAAGTCGTCCTCGCCGCCCACCGGCGCGTCCGGGTGGACGAGGTTCGGCACCGTGCGGAAGAGCTGGTCGAATTCCTCCGACGCGGTGTTCTGCTCCACCTCGGCGGCCTTGACCTGCGCGGCGAGGTCCTTGGCCGTGGCCAGCAGCCGCTGCTTCTCCTCCGGCGGCGCCTTCGGGATCTGCTTGCCCAGCAGCTTCTGCTCGTTGCGCAGCTTGTCGGCGGCCGCGATCGAGGACCGGCGCCGGGAGTCGAGGGAGAGCAGTTTGTCGACCACTCCTTCGTCCTCGCCACGGGCGCGCTGCGACGCGCGCACGGCTTCCGGGTCATCGCGCAGAGTCCTGGGGTCAATCACGAGGACAGAGAGTAGTCCGTACAGACTGTGCGCCCGTACTCGGTTGTCCCGACAGTCTGATCGTTGAAGCGCTGTTCACGGCCTCCCCATACTCCTTGGAGACCTAGAGGAGGCGTCTGAGATGACCGACGAGCTGCTGGCCCGCCACCGCGCCGTCATGCCGAGCTGGATGTCCTTGCTCTACGAAGAGCCGATCGAGATCGTGCACGCGCACGACCGGCGGATGACCGACTCGCAGGGGCGCACCTACCTGGACTTCTTCGCCGGGGTGCTGACCAACTCGATGGGCTACGACGTCGCCGAGATCGGCGACGCGGTGCGCAAGCAGCTCGACACGGGCATCCTGCACACCTCGACGCTCTACCTGATCCGGTCGCAGGTCGAGCTGGCCGAGCGGATCGCGAAGCTGTCCGGCATCCCGGACGCGAAGGTGTTCTTCACGAATTCCGGCAGCGAGGCCAACGACACGGCGCTGATGCTGGCGACGCAGTACCGGCGCAGCAACCAGGTGCTGGCGATGCGGAACTCCTACCACGGGCGGTCGTTCGGAACGGTCGCGATCACCGGCAACCGCGGCTGGTCGGCGTCGGCGCTGAGCCCGGTCAAGGTCGACTACGTCCACGGCGGGTACCGCTACCGAAGCCCCTTCCGCGACCTTTCGGACGCGGCGTACATCGACGCGTGCGTCGCGGACCTGGTCGACGTCCTGAACACGGCGACGGCGGGCGACGTCGCGTGCCTGATCGCCGAGCCGATCCAGGGTGTCGGCGGGTTCAGCCTCCCGCCGGACGGGCTCTTCCGCGCGATGAAGGAAGTCCTGGATTCGTACGGCGTGCTGTTCATTTCCGACGAGGTCCAGACGGGCTGGGGCCGCACGGGCGAGCACTTCTGGGGCATCGAGGCGCACGGCGTGACGCCGGACATGATGACGTTCGCGAAGGGCCTGGGCAACGGCCTGGCGGTCGGTGGCGTGGTGGCCCGCGGCGACGTGCTCGACTGCTTCCAGGCCCAGTCGTTCTCGACGTTCGGCGGCAACCCGGTCTCGATGGCCGGTGCGACGGCGGTGCTCGACTACATCAAGGACCACGACCTGCAGGCGAACTGCGCGGCCCGGGGTGCCCAGCTGCTGTCGGGGCTGCGGGCCGCTTCCTCGCCGATCGTGGCGGAGGTCCGTGGCAAGGGCCTGATGATCGGGGTGGAGCTGATCGAGCCGGGCACGACTTCGCCGAACGTCGCGGCCGCCGCCCGGATGCTGGAGGAGACGAAGAAGCGCGGGCTGCTGATCGGGAAGGGCGGCCTGCACGGCAACGTGCTGCGGCTGGGTCCGCCGATGACGTTGACGGCGGACGAAGCCCAGGAGGGCCTGGACATCCTGGTGGATTCGCTGGCGGCGACGCACGCTGCGCTGGGCTGACCCGAGCGCCCCAATGTGGCCTTCGGTGCGTTGAACGCACCGAAGGGCCCCATGGGTGGGGTGTTGGCAAACAAGGGCACCGT
>NZ_JBEZYB010000065.1:0-42871 GCF_040638285.1 Amycolatopsis sp. NPDC026612 | reverse complement strand
CTTTTCCGCGTTGCGCCCACATTCTTGTGGACCACCGGGGGGGTCCGGGCCCCGCGGGGGGGCTCGTCGGGGTCGACGAGCACCGCGGCCTGATCGGGCGTGGTCATGTCCTACTCGCGGTCTTCCGCCGTCTTGCCGCGACGGCTGAACGCGATGCCGCCGCCGACGAGGACCAGCACGACGACCGCGCCGATGACGATCCACAGCACGGTGTTGCCGGAGCCGCCGCTGCTCGCGGTGTTCTCGGCGCCGACCGGGGTGGCGCCGTAGACGCCCCAGTAGCCGGACTGCTCGAGGATGGCGCCCTTGGGCTGCGGCTGGGTGGTGAAGCCGGCGAACTTGTCGGAGCGGTAGGCCTCGAGCGCGTTCTGGTAGTCGAGCACGATCGTCGGGAACTGGCTGTAGAGCCGGGCCTGGGCCTGCTTGACGTAGTCGGCGCGCTTGGCGTCGTCGGTCTCGGTCAGCTGCTTCTTGTAGAGGTCGTCGTACTGGGCGTCGCAGAAGAACGTGTCGGTGCTGCCGCCCTTGCCGTCCGGGCTGGGGCGGGCGGCGCAGGTGTGCAGCGACAGCGCGTAGTCCGGGTCGGGACTGGTGCCGTAGCCGCCGATGGCCAGGTCGTACTTGCCGGTCTCGGTGCGGTCGGACAGCTCGTCGTCGGAGACGAGGTCCTGCTTGACGGTGATGCCGATGTCCTTGAGCCAGCCGGTGATGTACTGGGCGACGCCCTGGTCGTAGCTGCGGTTGGCGTGCCCGGTCAGGCGCAGTTCCAGCTTGGCGCCGCCGGGGGCGGTCCGGACGCCGTCCGGGCCCTTGG
This sequence comes from Amycolatopsis sp. NPDC026612, assembly GCF_040638285.1. Lineage (NCBI taxonomy): Bacteria > Bacillati > Actinomycetota > Actinomycetes > Pseudonocardiales > Pseudonocardiaceae > Amycolatopsis > Amycolatopsis sp. NPDC026612. The sequence goes on along the minus strand of NZ_JBEZYB010000065.1, from coordinate 42,057 downwards.
CGTAGCCGGCCTGGTCGAGGGTGGTGTTCGCGGCGGCGAGGTCGAACTTGACCTTTTCGGTGTCGCTCGGGTCCCAGTGGTAGGCGGTGTAGAGCGGGGGCACGATGCCGCCGCCGACCTGGCCGAGGCCCTTGAGCACCTTGTCGACCAGCGCCTGGGTGTCGACGGCCTGGGTGATGGCCTTGCGGACCTTGAGGTCCTTCAGCACCGGGTTGCCGTCCCCGATCGGGTTGTTCGCGTTGTCGGTGACGCCGAAGTTGATCGACAGCTCGTCGTAGCGGCGGCCGGGGGCGGCGTTGGTGGTGATGCCCTGCTGGCCCTGCAGCGCCGCGTACTGGTTGGGGTTGAGCCGGTTGATGACGTCGACTTCGCCCTGCTTGAGCGCGTTGACCGCGGCTTCGGTGTCCTTGAACTGCAGCAGCTGCAGTTCGTCGATCTTGGGGGCGCCGCGCCAGTAGTCCTTGTTGGCCTTGAGCTTGACGTACTCGTTCGGCTTGTACTCGGTGACCTGGAACGGGCCGTCGGAGACGCCGGCGATCTTGAGGTCGTCGGTGGTGGGGGCCTTGAGGTCGGTGACCGGTTCCCAGATGTGCTGGGGCACGATCGGCACGTCGAGCAGGTTCATGTTGACCTGCACGGTCTTCGTCTTGACGACGAGGGTGGTGTCGTCGGGGGCGGTGACCGTCTCGAAGTTGGCCACGTAGTTGCCGTTGGCCGTGCGGGCGTTCTCGTCGCTGAGCATGCGGGTGAAGGTGAACGCCGCGTCCTTGGCGGTCACCGGCTTGCCGTCGCTCCACTTGACGCCGCTGCGGATCTTGAACGTCCAGGTCAGCTTGTCCGCCGACGGGGTCCACGACTCGGCGAGCGCGGGTGACGCCTCGGCCTTCTCCGCGTTCGGGATGGTGAGGAACTCGTAGGTGAACCGGCCGATCTGCGTGGACGCCGACAGCACCGCGGTGAACGGGTTGAGGTGGTCGATGCCGGTGGTCAGCGCGACCCGCAGCACCTTGCCCTGCTGGGCCTGGGCGGGCACGGCGAGCGGGATCGCTGCCAGTGTCGCGGCCGCGACGACCGCGCCCACCCGGGCGAACCGTCCGGTCCTGCGTTGGAACTGCACCAAAAACCACCCCATCATTCGCTGTGAGCCTCCCCAAGGACGAGAAGTAACCACATATCGGGACAACCGCGCAATATGTTGCCGCCTCGGCAGGTGCCCGATCGTTATCGATCGATTTTCGTGACGGAGGGTAATCGGAGCTTTCGCGCCCCGGCCGGTGGGCGCTGGCTAGAGTGCCCGGCATGCGCATCATGGTCTCGGCGGACATGGAGGGCGCCACCGGCGTCACCTGGACCGACGACGTCGTGCCCGGTTCGCCGCAGTGGGACCGCTTCCGGCGGCTGTTCACCGGCGACGTCAACGCCGTGCTGGCCGGCCTGTTCGCCGCCGGGGCCGACGACGTGCTGGTCAACGAGGCCCATTCGTCGCAGCGGAACCTGCTGCTGGAGGACCTGGACCCGCGGGCGCGGATGCTGACCGGGCGGCACAAGCCGCTGTCGATGATGCAGGGCATCGATTCCGGTGTGGACGGTGTGGTCTTCCTCGGCTACCACGCCGGCGCCGGTTTCGACGGCGTCCTTTCCCACACCTACCTCGAGAACCAGATCACCGGGGTCTGGCTGGACGACGTCCCGGCGAGCGAGGGGCGGCTGAACGCGGGCGTGGCCGCTGAGTACGGCGTCCCTGTCCTGCTCGTTTCGGGTGACGACAAAACGTGTGACGACGCCCGTGATTACGCTCCGGAGGCGGAGCTGGTCCAGGTGAAGGAGTGCGTGAGCCGGTACGCGGCGATCTGCCTGCCGCCGGCGCGCACGGCGGAGCTGCTGACCGGCGCGGCGGCCGACGCGATGGCGCGGGCGGGCCGGGAGGAACGGCGGGTCGGCGCGCACCGGATCGAGGTGGAGTTCGACGCGAGCCACCTCGCGCAGGCGGCGGCGGTGATCCCGACGGTGGAGCAGATCGGGACGCGGCGGATCGGCTTCGACGCGGCCGACATGACCGGGGCGATGCAGTGCTTCAAGGTCGTCACGGCGATCGCGGCGGGGGCGGTGCAGGGCATCTATGGCTGACGTGGCTGACGTCGTCGAGCTGTGCGCGGACCTGATCCGGTTCGACACGACCAACCGCGGCGGGAACGACGCCGAGGGCGAGCGCCCGGCCGCGGAGTACGTGGCGGCGTTCCTCGACGGCCTGGGGATCCCGGCGCGGATCATCGAGGCGGCGCCCGGGCGGGCCAGCGTCATCGCGCGCGTACCGGGCACGGACCCGGCGCTGCCGGCGCTGCTGGTGCAGGGGCACCTGGACGTCGTCCCGGCGGACGCCGCGGACTGGTCGGTGCCGCCGTTCGCCGGTGAGGTGCGCGACGGGTACCTGTGGGGCCGCGGCGCGACCGACATGAAGGACTTCGTGGCGATGGTGCTGGCCGCCCTCGCCGGCGGGGCGCGGCCACGGCGTGAGCTGGTGCTCGCGTTCGTCGCCGACGAGGAGGACCGCGGGGACTGGGGTGCGCACTGGCTGGTCGCCCGGCACCCGGAACTGTTCGACGGCTGCGTGGCGGCGATCGGCGAGTCGGGCGGCTACACCTACCACGTGCCCGCCGCCGACGGCCGGGACGTGCACCTGTACCCGGTCGGCACGGCCGAGCGCGGGACGGCGCACCTGCGCCTGACCGCGCGGGGCCGGGCCGGGCACGGCTCGCGCCCGAACGACGAGAACGCCGTCACCCGGCTGGTGGGGGCGCTGCACCGGATCGCCGCGCACCGCTGGCCGGTGTCGCTGACCCCGGCGGTCCGGGCGTTCCTGGAGCGGACCGGCGCGGCGCTGGGCGTCCCGGTCGACCTGTCCTCTTCGGACGGCGTGGACGCCTCGGTCGCAGCGCTGGGCCCGGCGGGCGCGCTGGTGGTCCCGACGATCCGGACCAGCACCACCCCGACGATGCTCGACGCGGGCTACAAGGTGAACGTCATTCCCTCGACGGCGACCGCGCAGATCGACGTGCGGGTGCTGCCGGGCACCGAGGAGTCGTTGTTCGCCGCGCTGGACGAGCTGCTCGGCGAGGGTGTGACGCGCGAGTTCGTCGCGCACCAGCCGCCGGTGGAGGCGCCGGTGGACTCCCCGTGGTTCGACGCGATGGCCGCGGCGCTGCGTGCGGAAGATCCGGAAGCGGTCGTGGTGCCGTACTGCCTGGGCGGCGGGACGGACGCGAAGGCGTTCACCCGGCTGGGGATCGACTGCTACGGGTTCGCGCCGCTGTGGCTGCCGAAGGGGTTCCCGTACCGGGCGATGGCGCACGGGGTGGATGAGCGGGTGCCGGTGGCGGGTCTGCACTTCGGCACCCGGGTGCTGTCCCGGTTCCTCGAGAACTGCTGATCACGGCAGCACGACGAGCTTTCCGGCGGCTTCGTCGTTCTCCATGTACCGGTGGGCGGCGGCGATGGCGTCGAGGGGGAAGACGCGGTCGAGGTGGGGGTGGTAGCCGCCGGCCTCGACGTCGTCGACGATCCGTTGCAGCACGTCGGTGGCGCCTTGGTGGTCGTTGCTGTGGAAGGCCGTCAGTTTGGTGCCGGACGGGATCTTCGCGATCGGTTCGAAGTCCGGGATGAGCCACCCGCTGAGCGAGCCGGCCACGCACACCGTTCCGCCCCGGCGGACCAGGTGCAGGGAGTCCACGGCCGTGCGGGCGCCGACGAGGTCGAGGACCCAGTCCGGGCCCTCGGGCCACAGCTCGGACAGGCCGGTCAGCGGGCCGCCGTCGTCGATGAGCACGTGGCCGGTCAGTGCGGCGGCTTTCTCCGGTCGCCGGGTGGTGGCGGCGACCGCCACGCCGTGGGCGGTCGCGATGGCGGCGGCGGCCAGCCCGACCGAGGACGTGCCGCCGCGGATCAGCAGCCGTCCGGTGCTGCCCGGCCCGATGCTGAGCGCGTCGAGTGCGCCCTGCGCGGTCAGGTACGTCTCGGGGAGCGCGGCGAGGACGTCCCAGGGCAGGGTGGTGGCGACCGGCATCAGCAGCGGGTTCGGCAGCAGGGCGTATTCCGCGTAGCCGCCGTCGAAGGCCCGGCCCATCTCCCCCATCATCGCCGCGACCGTGGTGCCGTCGGGGATCCGCGGGTCGGTGGAGGCGGCGACGGTCCCCACGCATTCGATCCCGAGCACCCGCGGGAACCGCACGTCCGGGGAATGGCCCTGGCGAGTCCGCAGCTCCGACCGGTTCAGGCCGGCGCCGCGCACCTGCACCAGGCTCCAGCCCGCCCGGACCGCCGGGACCGGCAGCTCCCGGATTTCCAGCACTTCCGGGCCACCCGCCCGGACGCAGACCGCGGCTCGCATCGTCTTGGTGTTCATGCGTCCACTGTCACCGGGGCACGGGGTGGCCTGCCACCGGTAGAATGCCAGTTCATGCCCATTGGCCGCCAAACCGCGCCGAACTCCCGGATCTGGCCGTCCGGCGGGGCGCACCTGTGGCCGCCGGGCGAAACCGTCCCGGCGGAGGCCCACACGCGGGGACACCTGGTCTACGCGGCCCGCGGTGTCCTGTCCCTGCGCACCGAGCGGGGCACGTGGATCGTCCCGGCCAACCGGGTCGCCTGGACGCCGGCCGGGTACACCCACCGGCACCGCGCGCACGGCCACACCGACATGCGGATCGTGTTCCTGCCGCCCTCGGTGGCCCGGCTCGTCCCGGACCACCCGGCCGTGTTCACCGCTTCGGACCTCGCCCGCGAGGTGCTGCTCGCCCTGACGGGCCCGCGCGAGTACGACCGCGCCGCGAGCGCCCGCCTTCGCCGGGTCCTCGTCGACGAACTGCGCGCGGCCCCCGAGCAGCCGCTCCAGCTGCCGGAACCGCGGGACGACCGGCTGCGCGCGCTGGCGCGGGTGCTGGACGAGAAGCCGGGGGACACCACGTCACTGGCGGAGCTCGGGGCGCGGGTCGGCGCCAGTGCACGCACGCTCAGCCGGTTGTTCCGCACCGAACTCGGCATGACGTTCTACGCGTGGCGCACCCAGCTGCGCGTCCACCACGCGCTGGTCCTGCTCGCCGACGGCCACGACACCACCCACGTCGCCCACGCCTGCGGGTGGGCGAACCCGAGTCACTTCATCGCGGCCTTCACGGCCGTCGTCGGCAGCACGCCCGGCCGCCACCGGATCACCGCGTGAAGGTGGCCCAGTAGCGGGCGCCCGCGCGAATGGTCTGCAGGCTCACCAGCCGGACGCCGTCCTGGGCGACCGATTCGACTTCCGGGCGGCTGAACGGCCACGGCGGGCTCTGCCAGTTCGCCATGTCCATGTTCTCCTCCGCGACCTCGGACACGATCGCCGTGCCACCCGGGGCGAGGAACGAGGCCAGGGACGTCAAGGCCGCGGGCCGGAAGTCGCGGGGCATCGCCTGGATGTTCATGATCTCCACGACCAGGTCGAACGCGTGGTGCCACTCCCCCGGCGGGTTCAGCAGGTCGGCCACCACGTAGTCCACTGTGGACTCCGGGAAGCGCGCGCGGGCCGCCGCCACCGCGGTCGGGGCGACGTCGAACCCGGTCACCGTCCAGCCGTGGGCCGACAGCAGTTCCGAGTCGTCGCCCAGCGCGCTGCCCACCACCAGGGCCCGGCGGCCCGCGCCGGGCCGCACCCAGGCGGCCAGGTCGGCGTTCGGCTTGCCCCGGGTCCACGGGACCTCCGCTTCGCCGCGCTCGGCGGCGGTGTAGAGCTGGTCGAACCACCCGGTCGGGTCGTTGCGGGCGAGGGAGGCGCGGGCGAGTACCCGGTCGGCGGGGTCCGGTGTCGTCGTCGTCATGGTCGTGACCTTAGTGACGACACCGGACCCCGCGTGACCGGTTTTACCGGGCCACCGGCCCCGGGATCGCGTACAGCCCGTTGCCGGCCCAGTCGACGACGTCCCGGACCGGCGAGGTGGGCGGCGCCGGGCGGAAGCTGGCCGCGTCGTCGACGCTGCCGGTGCCGTCGTAGACCGCCCGCTGCGGGTAGGCGAACACCGGGCGGGTGCGGGTGACGTTACCGGCGGCGTCACGGCCGGTCGCGGTCACCCGCGTGGGTGCGGTGCCGCGTTCGACCCAGGCGACCAGCTCCCGCAGCGGGTCGAACTCGGTGAGCGTCGTGCCGCCGCCGCAGTGGTAGAGCGACGGAACCATGAACAGTCGCGCCCAGTCCTGCGAACGGCCGTGGGTGAGCCGCTGGTAGTAGTCGAGCGTGCCGGTCGGCGGGATGGCTTCGTCGGCCCAGCCGTGCCAGAGCACGAGTTTGCCGCCGCGGTCGCGGAACGCCGACAGGTCGAGGTTCAGCGCGTCGTAGCGGACGCCGACCGGGGTGAGCCGGTCGAACTCGGCTTTGGTGAAGGCGAAGGTGTCGACGGTCGAGGCCGGCGCGCCGATCGGGTAGCCGAGGTAGCGCAGGTAGTTGTCGGCGAGGTTGCGGGCGAAGGGGAAGCCACCGGTCTCGGGGGTGCCGATGATCCAGCCGGCCCAGGACAGCTCGGACCCGGGCTGCTGGCCACCGGGGTAGAGCAGCGTGCCGTGGGCGTCGGTGGGCGGCGAGTACAGCTTGCGAGCCGCCGCGGCCTGGGCCGGGGTGAGGCAGGACGGCGTGTCCGCGCCGGTGCAGGTCAGCTTCGCCGGATCGAAGTGGCAGGCGCGCGGGTCGTCGAGCTGGCCGTCGGTGAGCCCGTCGAGGCGGTCACAGGCGGCCAGGACGGCGGCGTGCAGGGCGGGCAGCTTGGCGGCGGTGAGGATCGGGCTGCCGTCCGCGGCGGTGTTCACCCGCGCCAGCCACGTCTGGTACACCCCGAGCAGCGGGCCCCAGTAGTTCGCGGGAGCGCCGGCGTCGATGCCGTCGAAGTCCGCCGGGTAGCGCTGGGCGAGCAGGAGGGCTTCGCGGCCGCCGTCGGAGCAGCCGGTGAAGTAGGACTTCTTCGGCGGGGCGCCGTAGAACGCCTGGATGATCGCCTTGGAGGCGCGCGAGACGACGTGGGGTGCGCGGAACTCGAAGTCGTTGCGGGCGGCCTGGTCGTTCGCGCCCCAGCTGCCGTCGTCGACGACGGCGGGGGTGTGCCCGACGTGCCCGTCGTCAGTGGCGGCGACCGCGACGTCGCCACCGTGGGGCAGGCCGCAGTCGGCGAAGGCGGGCGGGTTGACCAGGCCGCAGAAGCCGCCGCAGCCGTACTGCAGGTAGCGCCCGGCGTAGGTCTTGGTGGGCAGCCGCAGCTCGAACCGCACGGCGGGTTCGACGTAGCCCTGCACGCCGCAGTATTCGGGGTCGGTCCCGGTGGCCGCGACGACGGCCGCCGAGGCCACGTGGGTGGGTGCGCCCGGGAGGGTGAACCCGCGGACCAGGTCGGCGCAGGCGGTCACCGGCCGGACGGCCGGTCCGGTCGCCGCGGTGGCGGCGCCGGGGGTGAACGTGGTGGTCGCGAGCGTGAGTGTGACGATGACGGTGAAGATCCTGAACGGCCTCATCGGGCCCCCGTTTCCGCATGGTCTTTCCGCGTTGTCCAGTTCTGGCCAGGTTTGCCGGGCGGTCTTGACATCGATGTCACCCGCGCGTTTCCCTTCGTTGGCGCCGCCGGTCCCCGCCTGCGCGGCGCTGCTCAGTCCGCCCTCCAGAGCTTGGAGCAACGATGCCCCGAAGCGCCAGACCGCCGGTCGTTTTCCTGGTGACCGCCGCCGTGGTCGCCGCCGGCCTGGTCGCCATCCCCGCCGCCTCGTCCGCCGCCGAAGACGCCCTTCCCCCCGACTTCTCCTCGTCCTTCGAGGCGGGTGACGTCCAGCCGACGTGGACCGACACGGTCGACACCGACGCGGCGGGCAAGCCGCGCGCCTCCGGCGTGAACGGCGCGAACGGCACCGCCATCCCCGGCGACATCCGCGGCAAGGTGACCGAAACCAGCGCGAGCAGCGAGAACACCGGCGGCGGCGAGGTGGTGTCGAACCTCGTCGACGGGACCACGGACACGAAGTGGCTGTCGTGGGACCCGACCGCGTGGGCGCAGATCACGGTGTCGGAGCCGACGTCGATCACGCACTACGCGCTGTCTTCGGCCAACGACTTCGACAACCGTGACCCCCGGGACTGGACGCTGCAGGGCTCGAACGACGCGAGCACCTGGACCGACGTGGACCAGCAGACCGACCAGGCGTTCACCGCCCGGTTCCAGCAGAAGGACTACCGGCTGGCCGCACCGAGCGCGCCGTACAAGTTCTTCCGGCTGAACATCACCCGCAACAACGGCGGGCCGATCCTGCAGCTGTCGGAGCTGCTGCTGGCCAACGACGAGCCGGCACCGCCGCCGCTGCCGAACATGCGCAGCTTCACCGACTCCGGCCCGACCAGCGGGTACACGAACAAGAACCGCGTCGGCTTCACCGGGCTCAAGGCGTTCCGCTACTCCGGCAGCCAGACCGCGGCCGGGCACGGCTGGTCCTACAACAAGGTCTTCGACGTCGACGTCCCGGTCGTGGCCTCCACCGAGCTGTCGTACAAGGTGCAGCCGCAGTTCATCACCGGTGACCTGAAGTACCAGAGCACGAACGTCGCGATCGACCTGGTCTTCACCGACGGCACCCGGCTGCGCGACCTCGGCGCGACCGACCAGTACGGCTTCCCCCTCACCCCGGAGGGTCAGGGCAAGAGCAAGGTGCTCTACACCAACCAGTGGAACCTGGTGCGCTCGGCGATCGGCACGGTCGCCAAGGGCAAGACGATCGACCGGATCCTGGTCGGCTACGACAACCCGGACGGCCCGGGCTCGCTGCAGGGCTGGCTGGACGACGTGAAGATCTCCGCCACGCCGACCCCGCCGGCCAGCACCCGCCCGACCGACAACGTGCTCACCACCCGGGGCACGATGGCCAACGGCACGTTCTCCCGCGGCAACAACTTCCCGGCCACGGCGCTGCCGCACGGGTTCAACTTCTGGACACCGGTGACCGACGCCGGGTCCGACAGCTGGCTGTACAACTACAGCACCCAGAACAACGCCGACAACCTCCCCGCGCTGCAGGCGTTCAGCGTGAGCCACGAGCCGAGCCCGTGGATGGGTGACCGGCAGAGCTTCCAGGTGATGCCGTCCGCGGCGGCCGGGGTGCCGGACGCCAACCGCGACAAGCGCGCGCTGGCCTTCAAGCACAGCGACGAAACCGCGCGGGCGCACTACTACGGGGTGCAGTTCCAAAACGGGATCAAGACCGAAATCGCCCCGGCCGACCACGCGGCGGTCATGCGGTTCTCGTTCCCGGGTGCGGACTCCAGCCTGATCTTCGACAACGTCAACAACGCCGGCGGGCTGACGCTCGACCCGGCGGCGGGCACGCTGAGCGGCTTCACCGACGCCAAGAGCGGCCTGTCGGCCGGCGCAGGCCGGATGTTCGTCTACGCCACCTTCGACAAGCCGGTCTCCGCGGGCGGCAAGCTCACCGGGCAGGGCCGCGACAACGTCACCGGCTACCTGCGGTTCGCCGCCGGCGCCGACAAGACGGTGACCATGCGGATCGCGACGTCGCTGATCAGCGTGGACCAGGCGAAGAAGAACCTCGGGCAGGAGATCGCGCCGGAGGCGACCTTCGACACCGTCCGCGACGCCGCCCAGCGGACGTGGGACGACCAGCTGAAGGTGATCGAGGTCGAGGGCGCGTCGAAGGACCAGCTCACGACGCTGTACTCGAACCTGTACCGGCTGTTCCTCTACCCGAACTCCGGGTTCGAGAACACCGGCACGGCCGGCAAACCGGCCTACAAGTACGCGAGCTTCGTCTCGCCGAAGGCCGGTGCGGACACCCCGACGCAGACCGGGTCGAAGATCGTCGACGGCCAGACCTACGTCAACAACGGGTTCTGGGACACCTACCGCACGACCTGGCCGGCGTACTCGCTGCTCACCCCGGACATGGCCGGGAAGATGGTCGACGGGTTCGTGCAGCAGTACCGCGACGGCGGCTGGATCTCGCGGTGGTCCTCGCCGGGCTACGCCGACCTGATGACCGGCACCAGTGCCGACGTCGCGTTCGCCGACGCCTACCTCAAGGGCGTGAAGAACTTCGACGTCAAGTCGTTCTACGACGCGGCGCTGAAGGACGCGACGGTGACCCCGCCGAACAACGCCGTCGGCCGCAAGGGCGTCGACCAGGGCATGTTCCTCGGGTACGCGCCGAACAGCGCCGACCACGGGTTCTCGTGGTCGATCGAGGGGTACGTCAACGACTTCGGCATCGCGAACCTGTCGAAGAAGCTCTACGACGAGGCACCGGCGAGCGACCCGCGCAAGCAGGAGTACCAGGCGAACTACGAGTACTTCACCAGCCGGGCCCAGCAGTACGTGAACCTGTTCGACCCGAGCGTCGGGTTCTTCCAGGGCCGCGACGCCGCGGGCAAGTTCAGCCGCTCGCCGCAGGACTACGACCCGCGGGTGTGGGGCATCGACTACACCGAAACCGACGGCTGGGGCATGGCGTTCTCCGTGCCCCAGGACGGGCAGGGCCTGGCGAACCTCTACGGCGGCAAGGCGGGGCTGGCGAAGAAGCTGGACGCCTTCTTCGCCGACCAGGAGACCGCGAACTTCCCGGGCTCCTACGGCGGGGTGATCCACGAGATGCGGGAGGCCAGGGACGTGCGGATGGGCCAGCTCGGCCACTCCAACCAGGCCTCCCACCACACGCTCTACATGTACGACTACGCGGGCCAGCCGTCGAAGACGCAGGAGAAGGTCCGCGAGGCGCTCTCGCGGCTCTACACCGGCAGCGAAATCGGCCAGGGCTACGCGGGCGACGAGGACAACGGCGAGCAGTCGGCGTGGTGGACCTTCAGCGCGCTGGGCTTCTACCCGCTGCAGATGGGCAGCCCGAACTACGCGATCGGGTCGCCGCTGTTCAAGAAGGCGACGATCCACCTGGCGGGTGGCAAGGACCTGGTGATCAACGCCCCGAAGAACAGCGCGAAGAACGTCTACGTCCAGGGCGTGAAGGTCAACGGCAAGGCGTACTCCTCGACGTCGCTGTCCCACGACCTGATCGCTCGCGGCGGGGTCATCGACTTCGACATGGGCCCGAACCCGTCGAAGTGGGGCACCGGCCCGAACGACGCGCCGAAGTCGATCACCCAGGGCGACGCCGTCCCGGCGCCGCTGCACGACGAGACCGGGCCCGGCCGGGGCACGCTGTCCACTTCGGACGGTTCCGACGCCGCGGCGCTGGTCGACAACACCTCCCGCAGCCAGGCCGCCGTGACCGGCGCCGTGCAGTACCAGCTGAACTCGACCGACGAGGCCGTCACGCACTACACGCTGACGTCCCAGACCGGCGCGGGCGACCCGAAGAGCTGGGTGCTGAAGGGCTCCTACGACGGCAAGACCTGGGCGGTGGCCGACCGGCAGACCGACCAGGCGTTCACCTGGCGGCAGCAGACCCGCGCGTTCAAGGTGACCGACCCGGCGCACTACGCCTACTACCGGCTCGAAGTGACCGCGACCAGCACCGGCGCCCCCGCGCAGCTGGCCGAATTCGAGCTGCTGGGCAAGCCGGACGCGGCCTGCACCCGCACGGTGACGGGTGTCCGGTCCGGTCCGCTGTCGATCACCTCGGGCACGGTGTGCCTGCAGGACGCCACGGTGTCCGGCCCCGTCACGGTGGCGCCGGGTGCCTCGCTGGTGGTGCGCGGCGGTTCGGTGAACGGGCCGCTGGCGGCCACCGGCGCCGCCCAGGTGGTGCTCAACCGCACGAAGGTGACCGGCCCGGTGGCGATCACCGGAGTGACCGGACCGGTGTCGATCGAGCTGACCGACATCGGCGGCCCGGTCGCGCTGACCGGCAACCACGGACCGGTGCTGACGTCGAGCACGGTCGGCGGCCCGCTGGCGTGCGCGGTCAACTCACCGGCTCCGACGGACCACGACCTGCCGAACACGGTGCGTGGCCCGGTCGTCGGGCAGTGCACGAAGATGTAGATCTGCGATAAGCCCGTGAAGGCCACCCCGATGCATTCGGGGTGGCCTTCACGCTTTCGGGCGCGGCGGCGGTCGGTGGCCCGCGTGCCAGGCGTCCTGGTAGGTGACCTCGAACCGCAGCCGGCCGTCGGCCTCGGGCTCCTCCGCGCGGACCGCCACCGCCGTGCTCAACAGGTCCTCGCGGCGAGCCGGGCGGACCCGGACCCGCGCGGCTGGGTGCCGCCGGGGTGGCCCCGGCCACCACGATGCCCGGGGTGAGCCGGCTGGCGATCCCGGGTCGGCTGGTCGAGCTGGAGGGCACCGCCGCCGCCTAGACCGGCCACTGCTGCCCGCCCCGCTGCGGGCAGCAGTGTTTCAGCACGCTGCGCCGTTCGGTGGCGGTTACGGTGGGCGCATGTCCGACGCCGTGTTCTTCTCGTCCTTCGAATCCGGTGACCCGCAGCCGGTGGACCCCGGCCTGCACGTCGGCGACGGCCCGGACCGCTCCCCCACGGCCAAGACCGGTGTGGGCTTCACCGGCCTGCGTGCCCTGCGCTACACCGCCCGGCCCCACGCCGTCCTGTTCGAGCTCGACGCGCCCGTCACCGGGCGCACCGAGCTGTCCTATGTGGTGTTCCCGCAGTCCGATGGCGACATCCCCGCCTACCACGCCACCCGGGTCGGCCTCGACGTCGAATTCGCCGACGGCACCTCCGCCGGGTTCGCCCCGGAAGACGACAAGACGCTGTGGGTGGACCAGTGGAACCGCGTCCGCCGCCCGCTGGGGGCGTTCGCCGGGCACCGGATCAGCCGGATCGTCCTGCGCATCGACGCGCCCGGAGAGATCACCGGCTGGCTCGACGACGTCCGCATCGCCGAACGCCCCGAGCCGCCGCGCGACCCCGTCGACTGCGTCCGCACCACCCGCGGCACGCACTCCAGCAGCGACTTTTCCCGCGGCAACACCTTCCCGGCGACAGCCGTTCCGCACGGGTTCAACTTCTGGACCCCCGTCACCGACGCCGGCGCGACCAACTGGCTCTACTCCTACCACCGCCACAACGACGCACAGAACCGTCCCGCGCTGCAGGCGTTCGTACTGTCCCACCAGCCGAGCCCGTGGATGGGCGACCGGCACACCTTCCACGTCATGCCCGGCACCGGCCCGGTCGAGTCCGACCGCCGCAAGCGCGCCCTGGCCTTCACCCACGAAGACGAGACGGACTCGCCGCACCACTACGGCGTCCGGTTCGCCAACGGGATGACCGCCGACCTCGCGCCGACGTCGCACGCGGCGATCATGCGGTTCACGTTCCCCGACAAACACGGCTGGCTGCTGTTCGACAACGTCCGCAACCGCGGCCGCCTCCGCCTGAACCCCGACACCGGCGTGATCACCGGCTACACCCGCGTCCGCAGCCGGCTTTCGGCCGGGGCGCGCCGGATGTTCGTCTACGCCGTGACCGACGCCCCCGCCACCCGCGGGGCCAAGGTCCGCTTCCCGCCGTGGCGGCGGGTCTCAGGCTACTTCGAGTTCGACGGCCCCGACGTCACGCTGCGGATCGCGACGTCGCTGATCAGCCTGGCCCAGGCCAAGCGCAACCTGGAGCTGGAGATCCCCGCCGGGACGACGGTCGAGGAGGTGAAGGCGCAGGCGAGACGGCTGTGGCAGGAGGAGCTCGGCCGCGTCGAGGTCGAAGGCGCCACCGAGGACCAGCGCACGACGCTGTACTCGAACCTCTACCGGCTGTTCCTGTACCCGAACATCGCGCACGAGAACACGCCCCGGGGGATCCGCCACGCCAGCCCGGTCGTGCGCCGGCGGTGGCCGAGCACCCGCCGTCGGACCGGAGCGGAGGTCGTCGACGGCGAAATGTACGTCAACAACGGCTTCTGGGACACCTACCGCACCACCTGGCCCGCGTACGCGCTGCTGACGCCGGAACGCTGCGGCCGGATGATCGACGGCTTCGTCCAGCAGTACCGCGAAGGCGGCTGGATCTCCCGCTGGTCCTCACCCGGCTACGCCGACCTGATGACCGGCACCAGCTCGGACGTCGCCTTCGCCGACGCCTACCTCAAGGGCGTCCGCGATTTCGACGTCGAGGCCGCCTTCGACGCCGCGCTGAAGAACGCCACCGTCACCCCGCCCCGCCGCTCGGTCGGGCGCAAGGGCCTCGAGCAGTCGATCTTCCTCGGCTACACCCCGGTGTCCGTCCACGAAGGACTGTCCTGGGCGCTGGAGGGGTGCATCAACGACTTCGGCCTGGCCAACCTCTCGACCGCACTCTCCCGCGAAAGCGACGGGCCGCGAGCCCGGATGTACGCCGACTACGCCGCCTACTTCCGCGAGCGTGCGAAGCACTACGTCCACCACTTCGACCCGAAGATCGGCTTCTTCCAGGGCCGTCACCGCGACGGCCGCCGCAAGTTCGTCCCCGAAGGCTACGACCCGGCCGCCTGGGGCGGCGACTTCGTCGAGACCAACGCCTGGAACACCGCCTTCACCGCGCCCCACGACGGACCCGGCCTCGCCGCCCTCCACGGCGGCACCGCGGGCCTCGAAGCCAAGCTCGACACCTTCTTCGCCACCCCGGAGACCGGCCGCCGCCCCGGCGCCTACGGCGGCCTCATCCACGAGATGACCGAGGCCCGCGACGTCCGCATGGGCCAGTACGGCCACTCCAACCAGCCCTCCCACCACATCCCCTACGTCTACAACCACGCCGGCGCACCCGCGAAGACCCAAGCCGTCGTACGGGAAGTGCTGCGGCGGCTCTACCTCGGCAGCGACCTCGGCCAGGGCTACCCCGGCGACGAGGACAACGGCGAAATGTCCGCCTGGTACGTCTTCAGCGCCCTCGGCTTCTACCCGCTGGCCGTCGGCAGCCCGCGCTACGCCATCGGCTCGCCGCTGTTCGAGAAGGCGACCGTGCACCTCGGCGAAGGCCGGAAACTGGTCGTCCACGCCCCGGGCAACACCGACGACACCGTCTACGTCCGCGGGCTCACCGTGAACGGCGAGCCGCACGAAAGCACGTCGATCGGCCACGCCACCCTCGCCGGCGGCGCCGAGCTGGTCTTCGACCTGACGACCGAACCCACCGGCTGGGGCGCCCCGCCACCACTCCCCGAGCACCCGGACCCGGTCACCGACCTGACCGGCACCGCGACCAGTTCCGACGGCACCAAGATCGGCGCGCTCTTCGACGACACCACCCGCACCCAGGTCACCTTCCGCAGCGCCACCCCGGCGATCGAATTCAACGTCACCGGCGAACCCCGCGAAGTCACCCTGTACACCCTGACCTCCGGCGACCGCCGCGGCGACCCGAGCGCGTGGGTCCTGGAAGGCTCCGACGACGGCGCCGCCTGGACCACCCTGGACGAACGCGACGGCGAACTGTTCCGCTGGCGCCGCCAGACCCGCCCGTTCGCCCTCGCCACCCCGGCCGCCCACGCCCGCTACCGGCTGCGGATCACCGCCACCCGCGGCCGCCGCGTCACCCTCGCCCAGTGGGAGCTGCTCGCCCGATGAACCACCTCCGCACCGCTGCCCTCGACCGGTTCGCGGCGGCCGACCCCGGCCTGGTCCGGCTGCGCCTGGCCGGCTCCGCCGTGCTCGGCATCATCCTCGCCGTGGCCGCGCTCCTGCCCGCGCACCTGCCCCTCACCGTGATGCTCGTCGGCGCCATCGCCGCGATGATGACCGCGTTCACCGTCAACGACCCCACCCCCGGCGGCCAGGCCGTCACCCTCGCGCTGGCCTTCCTCACCGGCGGCGCGTCGATCACCGTCGCCAGCCTCGGCTCGACCCTGGCCCCGCTCGACAGCGTCCTGTTCGTCCTGCTGATCTTCGTCGCCGTCTACGCCCAGCGCTTCGGCGCCCGCGGCACCGCACTCGGCTCCATCGCCTTCTTCCTGTTCTTCTTCCCGATGTTCCTGCAGGCCCACGTCAGCCAGGTCCCGCAGCTGCTGATCGCGCTCGGCGTCGGCGTCCTCGCCAACGCCGTCGTCCGGTTCGTCCTGCTGCGGCACAATCCCGAAGCCGAGTTCCTCCGGGTCCGCCGAGCCTTCCGCGCCCGCCTCGGCGCCGTCGTCCGCGCCACCGAAGCCCTCCTGGCGGTCAACGGCAGCGAGCGCACCCGCAAACAGCTGCGCTCGGCCATCAGCCGGCTCCACGAATGCGTCCTGCTCATCGAGGACGCCGCCCCCGACGTCGTCGACGCCCGCGCCGCCGACCGCCTGCGCCGCCGCGCCATCGAGGTCGAACTCGCCGTCGGCTGGCTCGCCATCACCGTCCAGCGCACCTGCTCCGACGAACTCACCGCCGAGGTCCGCGACGACCTCATCGCCCGGCTCGCCCGCTTCCGCGCCCTCATGGAACGCGACCCACGCGAGCTGCCCCTGATCAGCGAGACCGGCGAATACAGCCGGATGCTCGTCGAAGGCAGCCGCATCGGCGAGCACGCCGCCCCCGGCGACGGCGTCCGCAAGGCACTGGCCGAGCTGGCACTGGCCGACGACCGCGCCCAGCGCGCCGCCACCCCGGAGTCCACGGCGGACCCGCTCGACTCCACGGAAGACGAGCCGACGCCGAAGTTCGCCTACGACAACCGGACCCGCAGCGCCATCCAGGCCGTCGTCGGCGGCGGGCTCGCCGTGCTCGGCGGCGAACTCGTCTCCCACCAGCGCTGGTACTGGGCCGTCCTCACCGTGTTCGTGGTGTTCATCGGCGCCTCCAGCGCCGGTGCCACCTTCGTCAAGGGCGTCCGGCGCCTCGGCGGCACCCTGATCGGCATCGTCGGCGGTGTCCTGCTCGCGCTCCTGGTCGGCGGCAACACCGCGGCCACCCTCGGCCTGATCCTGGTGTGCGTGTTCGGCATGGTCTACACCGCACGGGTCTCCCAGGTGGTGATGGCCTTCTTCGTCACCAGCATGCTCGGCCTGCTCTACAGCCTGCTCGGCACGTTCAGCCTCCAGGTGCTCTGGATCCGCGTCGCCGAAACCGCCGTCGGCGCCGCCGCCGGCATCCTCGCCGCGGTCGTCATCGTCCCGGTCCGCACCCGCTCGGTCATGCTCGACGACATCGCCGCGGTGCTCGACGACCTCGAAGAGTTCCTCGAACACACCCGCGGCCTCCTCGCCGGCGAGGAGAACGTCAACATCATCGAGCTCTCCCGCGACCTCGACCGCAGCGTCGAACAGGTCCGCACCACCATCGAACCGCTGACCCACCCGGTCAACTTCCGCAGCGCCCGCCGCGACTACGGCTGGCACGTGCTCACCACCCTCGAAACCATCGCCTTCCGAGCACGCCACGTCGCCGCCCGCGCCCAGCCCGGCCAGCTCGCCGGCCCCGACACCGACCGGCTGCGGCTGTTCACCGGACGGCTGCTGGCCAACATCGACGTCCTCCGCAAAGCGCTGAACGCCCCGGGTGGCCCCACACCCGGCACGCTCGTGCGCGACGACGGCACCCCCGTCTCCGACCGCGTCCAAGCCGCCGAGACCCGCGCCGTCCTCTCCAGCCTCAGCCACCTCGACGAGGCCCTCGTCTCCCTCGGCCGCGTCTTCGGCGTCGAAGCCACCGACCCCCGGGTCCCGGCGAAGCCGTGACCGGCCGGAGCGGCGCGGCTTTCCGGCCGCGCCGCCCCTCTCCACCTCCGGTCACCCGGAGCCGATCACGGACAGGTCAGCCACGCGAAGTGGTACGTCGTGGTGATGCTGCCGTCGGTCGAGTCCATCGTGACGTAGCTCGTCGTCTTCTTCGGATCCGACGTCCCGGCCGCGGACCGCAATTCCGTGTTGACGTTCAGGTTGCGTTCCTCACCACACGGCTTGAACGCGATCGCGCCCACCTCAGTCGAATCGGTGAAATGCCAGTCGTCCTCGAACGGCCCGGTCAGCGGGTGTTGCACGTACGCCGTCGGAGAATTGCCCTGGAAATAATAGTTCGCTCTTTCCAGGCCGGTCGCACCACGTTCCAGGTGCGCGAATCCACGGTAGTCGGCCTGCGCGATTCCGTAGGTGAACCCCTGCGGCACGTGCACCCGCAGGCCGATCTGGCAGTTCTTCCGGGCGTCCAGCGGCCCGGCACCGACGCCGACCAACGCCGTGTAGGCGCTGTAGGTCACGGTGAACGCCGTATTGTCCTGCGAGACAGCAACCGCGGACGTGCCGGTCGGACACCCGGTGCCGATGGCGTTGACGACGTCGATGACGATTTTGTCGGGCGGCGGAGGGTTGTTCCACGAATGCGGGGTGACCACTGAGGACAGCGCCATTACGGCAGCAACGACCGCAGACAGCATTGGAATCCTTCCCAATACATTCAAATTGGGTACGGGGGCCGGACCATGGTAGCGGAAGGATCATGGAAGCAAACCCCGCTGAACGGAGCAACGCGGCGTAGCCGTCCCACCACGCGGCATTGCTCACGTTCCGATAATTTTCGGCCGCCACATTCCGGTGACCGTGAAAAAAGGGACAGGGAAAACGATTTCGCGCCCCCGGTCCCCCGGCCGGCGGCGACGATCACCCCCGCGACGTCCGGCTCCGCCCCACCAGCCCGGCGGCGCGGCCCAGCGTTCCCGCCCCCGGCGTGGCCGCACTCCGCCTGCTCATCGGGTGCCGCCCGGCCCCTTCAGCGCGGCCGGTGACACCCACGATCGTGTGGTTCGGTTCGACGCTGATCGCCGCGATCCTCAGGCACCGAACGGCGGCGGACCGCCGATCGGGCTCAGGTGCAGGCCGGCCAGCCGCCAGCGGCCGCCCTCGCGAACGAGCACGTGCGTGCCGCGGAACCGGCCGTTCGCCGGGTTCCCCTGGAACGTGGCCACCTGCTCGTGCACGCCGATCGCGATCGCGGTGCCGCCGAAGTCGCGGACCTCGACATCGGACCAGGTCAGCTTCTCGGTGACCAGCCCGCCGCCGCCGTAGCGCGCCAGCCACTGGTCACGGTCCAGCACGAAGCCCAGCGGCCCGACCAGGCGGAACCCGTCGGCGGCCAGACCGGCCAGCACCTCGGTGTCGCCGCGTTCCTCCGCCGCGGCCCACGTCCGGCCGAACTCGCGGACCTGCTCTTCGGTGCTCATCGCGTTCCCCTTCCGGTCGACGTCTCAACGTTAGAAGCCTAACCATTAGATGTCAAACGCTTAGGGTACTCAGCAACTGAGCTAAAGTCCGACCGTGCCACCACCCACCACCGCCCCCATCGGCGTCGTCCTCGCCCGCACCGCCAAAACCGCCGGCCGCGCCTTCGACCAGGCCCTCGCCGCCGCGGGCGGCTCCCAGCCCATCTGGCAGATCCTCATCTCCCTCAAAACCAGACCCGCCGCCAACCAGCGCGAACTCGCCGACGCCGTCGGCATCCAGGGCGCCACCCTCACCCACCACCTCAACGGCATGGAAACCACCGGACTCGTCACCCGCCGCCGCGACCCCGCCAACCGCCGCGTCCACCTCGTCGAACTCACCGAAGACGGCGAGAAGCTCTTCCACCGCCTCGCCACCGCCGCCATCGCCCACGACCAGCGCATGCGAAAAGACCTCAGCGAGACCGAGATCGCCCAGCTCGCCGACCTGCTCACCCGCCTCGCCCACAACGTCACCGACACCTCGTGAGTGGTAAGTCGGGTTCTAACCCGACTTACCACTCACGAGCGTGACCGGACGCACCCGACCAGCGACGCCGAGGAGGGATAGGCTCCACAGCACTAGCCAAAGTCGTCTCAAGCTGGAGAACCGCAATGACCCAAGCCCCTGTCAACGTGACCGTCACCGGCGCCGCCGGCCAGATCGGCTACGCGCTGCTGTTCCGCATCGCGTCCGGTCAGCTCCTCGGCCAGGACGTCCCGGTGAAGCTGCGGCTCCTCGAGATCCCGCAGGCGGTCAAGGCGGCCGAGGGCACCGCGATGGAACTCGAAGACGGCGCATTCCCGCTCCTGGCCGGCACCGACATCTTCGACGACCCCAAGCAGGCCTTCGAAGGCACCAACATCGCCCTCCTCGTCGGCGCCCGCCCCCGCAGCAAGGGCATGGAGCGCGGCGACCTCCTCGAAGCCAACGGCGGCATCTTCAAGCCCCAGGGCGAAGCCATTAACGCCGGCGCCGCCGACGACATCAAGGTCCTCGTCGTCGGCAACCCCGCCAACACCAACGCCCTCATCGCCCGCTCGCACGCCCCCGACGTCCCGGCCGAGCGCTTCACCGCGATGACCCGCCTCGACCACAACCGCGCCCTCGCGCAGCTCGCCAAGAAGCTCGGCGTCCCGGTGACCGAGCTCAAGAAGGTCGCCATCTGGGGCAACCACTCCGCCACCCAGTACCCCTCGGTCCAGCACGCCGAATTCGGCGGCAAGAGCATCGCCGACGCCGTCGACCAGGCCTGGCTGGAGAACGACTTCATCCCCACCGTCGCCAAGCGCGGCGCGGCGATCATCGAAGCCCGCGGCCTCTCCTCCGCCGCCTCGGCCGCCTCCGCCGCCATCGACCACGTCCACACCTGGGTCAACGGCACCCCCGACGGCGACTGGACCTCCGCCGCCGTCGCCTCCGACGGCTCCTACGGCGTCCCCGAGGGCCTCATCTCGTCCTTCCCGGTCACCGCGAAGAACGGCAAGTACGAGATCGTCCAGGGCCTCGAGATCGACGACTTCTCCCGCGCCCGCATCGACGCCTCCGTCGCGGAACTCGTCGAAGAGCGCGACACCGTGCAGAAGCTCGGCCTCATCTGAGCCGCACCCACGAAAAAGGCGCCGCCGTCACCCCGTGACGGCGGCGCCTTTCCGCGCACCCGAACCGTCAGGCAGCAACGATGCTCGTACGGGTCCGCAACAGAGCCTCGGCGCTCAAACCTCCCCGCAGACCACCGACCTCACCGGTGAGGTCGTCCCCGCTGTCGGTGTAGCCACCGGCCACTCCGGCCCCGTAAGCGGCGGCGGTCGCGGCGATGAACCCCAACGCGTACCCGGCGGCCTTGCCGAAAGCCCGCGCACCGGCGTGCGCGGTCACCTTGGCGGCCGTGGCCGCGGCGGCGGCCGCACAGCTCACCAGCAGCGGCACCACGGGCGTCTCGACCTCCAAGACGACGAGCTTTCCGGACTGTGCCCCGGCGGTCTGTTCGATCCTGTTCATCAACTGTCCCTCGACGTAGTACCGGCTTGATCACGCCCGAGGCTAACTTCGCCCCACCGGCCACACATCCACCGAACTAACGAGACACAAAGCGGATCTCGCCCGCAGCGAACACCGCACGCCCACAGCGAAATCCCCACCTGCCGACGATCACCGGCCCTACCGTCGCCCCATGACCCTTCTCGCCGTACCCGAGCTCCACACCCCCGCCCAGGCCCCCAACGACTCGGTCTACGACCAGCTTCTGCGCGACCGCATCGTCTTCCTCGGCTCCGAAGTCAACGACGACGTCGCGAACCGGATCATCGCCCAGCTGCTCCTGCTGGCCGCCGACGACCCCGCGAAGGACATCACCTTCTACATCAACTCACCCGGCGGCTCGGTGACCGCCGGCATGGCCGTCTACGACACCATGCAGCACGTCAAACCCGACGTCTCCACGTGGGGCCTCGGCTTCGTCGCCTCCATGGGCCAGTTCCTGCTCTCCTCCGGCACCCCCGGGAAGCGCCACCTGCTCCCGAACACGCGGATCGTCATGCACCAGCCCTCGGCCGGCATCAGCGGCGCCGCCACCGACATCGCCATCCAGGCCGAAGTCTTCGGCAAGATGAAACGCCGCATCGCCGAAATCACCGCGCGCCAGACCGGCCAGAGCGTCGACCGGATCACGGCCGACGCGGACCGCGACCGCTGGTTCGACGCCGACGAAGCCCTCTCGTACGGCTTCGTCGACCACATCGTCGCCGGCGCCTGATCGAAGCCCGGGCCTTCGATGCCTTTCTTTGTACGAAAGGTGCCTGGGGCAAGTTTTTAGAAAACTGCCCCGAAGTATAGGTCGTTATACACTTGATGAGTTCGAGCGATCTGCCGGGCTCAGCTGCTGGCTCAGACTCCGTCGAGGCCGCGGCGGATCAGCAGGGGCTCGATCTCGGGGTCGCGGCCGCGGAAGGCGCGGAACGCGTCCATGGGATCGATGCTCCCTCCCCTGCCGAGCAGGGTGCGGCGGAAGTGGTCGCCGTTTTCGCGGGTGAGGCCGCCGTTCTCGCGGAACCACTGCACGGTGTCGGCGTCGAGGACTTCGCTCCAGATGTAGGAGTAGTACCCGGCGCTGTAGCCGCCGCTGAAGATGTGGGCGAAGTACGTCGTGCGGTAGCGCGGCGGGATCGCGGCGACCGCGACGCCGGCCTTCACGAGCGCCTCGGCCTCGAACGGCTGGACCTCCCCCACGTGGTCGTCGACGCCGAGGCCGTGCCAGGCCTGGTCGAGCAGGGACGCCGCGAGGTATTCGGTGGTGGAAAAGCCTTCGCCGTACTGCTGGGCGGCGAACAGCTTCTCGACCTGTTCCTGCGGCAGCGCCTCCCCCGTCTCGTGGTGCTTGGCGTAGTGGGCCAGGACTTCCGGCCACAGCATCCACATCTCGTTGACCTGGGAGGGGTACTCGACGAAGTCACGCGGGACGTTGGTGCCGGAGAACGTCGGGTAGCGGACCGACGAGACGAGCGCGTGGAGGGCGTGGCCGAACTCGTGGAACGCGGTGACGACCTCGTCGAAGGTGAGCAGGGTCGGCTCCCCCGCCGGCGGCTTGTTCACGTTGAGCACGTTGACCACGACCGTCTTGCGGCCGAGCAGCTCGGACTGGTCGACGAAGGTGTTCATCCAGGCGCCGCCGCGCTTGGCGTCGCGGGTGTACAGGTCGAGCAGGTACAGGCCGAGCGGGGTGCCGTCGGTGTCGAAGACCTCGAAGGTCCGGACCTCCGGGTGGTACTTCGGCAGGTCGTCCCGTTCGGTGAACGTCAGGCCGTACAGCTGGGTCGCGGCGAAGAAGACGCCGTCGAGGTACACGCGGCCGGCCTCGAAGTAGGGGCGCAGTGCCTCGGTGTCGACGTCGAAGCGCTCGCGGCGGACCTGGGCGGCGTAGTACGGCCAGTCCGACGGCCGCAGCTGCGCGCCCGGCACGTCGGCCTCCAGCAGCTGCTGGAGTTCCGCGGCTTCGGCGCGGGCGTTCGCGACCGCGGCGGGGGCCAGCCGCTCCAGCAGCCCGGCGGCGGCTTCGGCCGTCTTCGCCGTCTCGTCCGCGATGACGTACGCGGCGTGGCTGGGGTAGCCGAGCAGGGCGGCCCGTTCCGCGCGCAGCCGCACGATGTCGGCGACGACGGCGTTGTTGTCGCAGGAGTTGCCGCGGTTGCCCCGTGCCATCGACGCGGTGTGGATGCGCTCGCGGACGGCACGGTTCCGCAGCGTCTCCAGCGGCGAAGCCTGACTGGTCGGCAGGCTCAGCGGGAGCACGTACTTGCCGTCCTCGCCCCGGGCGGAAGCCGCTTCGGCCGCGGTGGCGATCGCGCCTTCGCCGAAGCCGGCCAGCTCGGCGCGGTCGGTGATGACGACGGCGAGGTCGTTGGTGTCCTTGAGCAGGTTCTGCTGGAACGTCGTCTGCAGGGTGGACAGCTGCGCGTTGAGCTCCCGCAGCCGGGCCTGCTCCGCCTCGCCGAGCCCGGCGCCCGCCCGGCTGAAGTCGAGGTGCCGCCGTTCCAGCAGCCGCCGCGACTCCTCGTCCAGGCCGAGTTCGCCGCGCTGCGCGTGGAGGGCGTCGATCCGGGCGAACAGCTGCGGGTTCAGGTGGACCGCGTCGTGGTGGGCGGCCAGCCTCGGCGCGAACTCCGCCTGGATCGCCTGGATCTCGTCGGTGCTGTTGGAGCCGGACAGGTTGTAGAACACGCTCGCCACGCGGCCCAGCAGCTCGCCGGCGCGCTCGAGGGCCACGATGGTGTTCTCGAACGTCGGCTCGGCGTCCTGCGCCGCGATCTGCTCGATCTCCGCGGCGTGCTCGGCCAGCCCGGCCTCGAAGGCGGGCCGGTAGTGCTCGTCGGAGATCCGGTCGAAGGGCGGCAGGGCGTAGGGCAGCTCGCTGGGTGCGGCGAACGGATTGTCCGGCGAAATCATCGGGCAGGCTCCTGGTCGGGGAAAACACTCGGTCCCGCCACCCTACGGGGTCCCCCGGTGTGCATGTCAGCGCTTTCCGGAGGTGGCCGGGGTCACGCGCCCGTGGTACCGCCCACGACGGCGTCGCTGCTCCCGGCGGCCTTCTTGCCCCGCTTCGGCTTCGGTTCCGGTGGCACGATGCCGCGCAGGTCGCCGGCGTTGTCGTTGACCCGCATGACGAAGGGCCGCGTCTCGGTGTAGCGCACGACCGAAAGGGACGCCGGGTCGACGACGATCCGCTGGAACGCGTCGAGGTGCTGGCCGAGCGCGTCGGCCAGGATGGACTTGATGACGTCGCCGTGGCTGCACAGCAGCCAGACGGCGTGGTCGCCGTGCTCGGCGGTGATCCGCCGGTCGTGGGCGCGGACGGCGGCCACCGACCGCGCCTGCATCGCCGCGAGCCCCTCGCCGCCGGGGAAGACCGCCGCCGAGGCGTGCGCCTGCACCACGCGCCAGAGCGGTTCCTTCGCCAGGTGCTTGAGCTCCTTGCCGGTCCAGTCGCCGTAGTCCACTTCGGACAGCCCGGGCTCGACGACCTTTTCGAGCCCGCGGGCGGCGGCCAGCGGGCCGACCGTCTGCTTGCACCGCAGCATCGGCGAGACGACCAGCCCGGCCAGCGGCACCCCGTCGAGGCGGTCGACCAGCTTGTCCGCCTGGGCGCGGCCGGTGTCGTCGAGGTTGACCTTCGGGGCCCGCCCGGCCAGGACGCCGGAGCCGTTGGCCGTCGACTTGCCGTGCCTCAGCAGAATGACCGTACTCACGGGCCCCACCCTACGTGGGGACCGATCAAGCGGTCCCCACGCGGGCGGCGTCAGTGGCCGACCGGCCCGGCGTTGGGGTCGAGCGCGCCGGTGAAGATCAGCACGAACAGCAGCACGCCGAGGGCCAGCCGGTACACCACGAACGGCACGAAGCTGCGCTTCTTGATGTAGGCCATCAGCCAGGCGATCACGATGTAGCCGACGCCGAAGGCGACCAGCGTGGCCAGCAGCGTCGGGCCCCACTGAGCGGGCACGTCGCCCGAGCCGATGTCCTTGAGCTTGTACACCCCCGAGCCGAACACCGCCGGCAGCGCCAGCAGGAACGAGTACTCGGCCGCTTCGGCGCGGGTGTAGCCGAGCAGCAGGCCCGCGCTGGTGGTGCCGCCGGAGCGGGACACACCCGGGATCAGGGCCAGCGCCTGCGCGAAGCCGAAGCCCAGGCCGTGCGGCACGGTCAGGTCGTCGAGCGTGCGCTCCTGCTTCCCGATCCGGTCGGCGACCAGCAGGATCAGGCCGAACACGATGAGCACGCTCGCGGTGATCCGCAGGTCGCGGAACGCGCTGTCGATCTGGTCCTGCAGCAGCAGCCCGAGCACCACGATCGGCAGCGAGCCGATGATGATCAGCCAGCCCAGCCGGGCGTCCGGGTCGCGGCGCCACTCCGGCTTGTACAGCGAGAAGAACCAGGCGCGCAGGATCTTCCCGATCTTCGGGCCGAAGTAGATGATCACCGCCAGCTCGGTGCCGATCTGGGTGACCGCGGTGAACGCCGCGCCCGGGTCGTCCCAGCCGGCCAGCGCCGCGACGATCCGCAGGTGCGCGCTCGAGGAGACCGGGAGGAACTCGGTCAGGCCCTGGACCAGGCCCAGCACCAGTGCTTCGAACCAGCCCACGTCAGCCCACCCCCGCCAGCTCGAGTGCCTCGACGGCGGTGCGCAGGGCCCGGGCGGGCTCCGGCGTGTACGGCGACACCGACAGGGTCGTCACGCCGGCTTCGGCGTATTCCTTCATCTTCTCCGCGATCCGTTCCTTCGGACCCAGCAGCGACGTCGCGTCGAGGAACTCCGGCGGCACCGCCGCCATCGCCCCCACCCGGTCGCCGGCCAGGTACTTCTCCTGCACTTCGGCGGCCTCGGCCGCGAATCCCATCCGGCACGCCAGCCGGTTGTAGAAGTTCTTCTCCTTGCTCCCCATCCCGCCCAGGTAGAGGGCCGCGTAGCCGCGGACGGCGTCCGCACAGGTCCGCCAGTCGTCGCCGGGCACGAGCGGCACGGACGGGACGACGTCGAAGCCGTCCAGCGTGCGGCCGGCCCGCTCGGCCCCGGCGCGGACGTGGGCCAGCTGCTCCCCCGCGTGGGACGGCGAGAAGAACACCGGCAGCCAGCCGTCGGCGATCTCCCCGGCCAGCTCCAGGTTCTTCGGGCCGATCGCGGCCAGGTAGAGCGGGATGTGCTTGCGGGCCGGGCGGACGGTCAGCCGCAGCGCCTTCCCGGGGCCGTCCGGCAGCGGCAGCGTGAAGTGCTCGCCCTCGAACTTCAGCCGCTCACGGCGCAGCGCCGAGCGCACGATCCCGGCGTACTCCCGGGTGCGGTTCACCGGCGAGGTGAAGCGGACGCCGTGCCAGCCCTCGGACACCTGCGGGCCGGACACGCCGAGACCGAGCCGGAACCGGCCGCCGGACAGCGTGTCGAGCGTTGCGGCGGTCATCGCGGTCATCGCCGGGGTGCGGGCCGGGATCTGCAGCACGGCGGCCCCGACGTCGATCCGCGACGTCTGCGCCGCGATCCACGAGAGGACGGTGACCGCGTCCGAGCCGTAGGCCTCCGCGGCCCACACGACCGCGTAGCCGAGTTCGTCCGCCTGTTTCGCCAGGGCCAGGTTCGCGGGGTCGTTCCCCGCTCCCCAGTAGCCGAGATTCAGTCCGAGTCGCACGGGGCCAGACCCTAACGGGGGGCCAAGATCGCGACACGACTCACCTTGGTCTCCTCGGGAGGGAGCCGCCCACTAGGCTCGGCGGTCGTGGAAAAGCGACTGCTCGGCCGCTCGGGACTGCGCGTCTCCCGGATGGCGCTCGGCACCATGACCTGGGGTGGCGACACGGACGCGGAGGAGGCGGCCAGCCAGCTGGTCGCCTTCGTCGACGCCGGCGGCACCCTGGTCGACACGGCCGACATCTACGGCGAGGGCGAGAGCGAGCGGGTCCTCGGCTCCCTGCTGGGCGACCTCGTGCCCCGCGACGACGTCGTCCTCGCGACGAAGGCGGTCGCCCGGCGCACCGACGGCCCGTTCGGCGGCGGCGCCTCCCGCGGCGCCCTGCTCACCGCGCTCGACGGCTCGCTCAAACGGCTCGGCACGGACCACATCGACCTCTGGCAGCTGCACGCCTGGGACGACTGCGTGCCCCTCGCCGAAACGCTTTCCGCCCTCGAATACGCCGTGACCAGCGGAAAGGTCCGCTACGTCGGCGTCTCCAACTACGCGGGCTGGCAGCTGGCCACGGCCGCCGCCGGTGCGCCGGCGCTCGCGCCGATCGTCTCCACCCAGGTCGAGTACTCGCTGCTGGAACGCGGAGTCGACCGCGAGGTCGTGCCCGCGGCCGGGCACCACGGCGTCGGGCTGCTGCCCTGGGCCCCCCTCGGCCGGGGCGTGCTGACCGGCAAGTACCGCACCGGGACGCCGGCCGACTCTCGCGGCGCGAACAGCGCGTACGCCGGTTACGTCGAGCACCACCGCACCGACCGCGCCGCCCGGATCGTGCAGGCCGTCGCGACCGCGGCCGACGGGCTGGGCACGTCGCCGCTCGCGGTCGCGCTGGCCTGGGTCCGCGACCGGCCCGGCGTCGTCGCCCCGGTGGTCGGTGCCCGCGACACCGGCCAGCTCACCGGGTCGCTGGCGGCGGAGGGGATCACCCTCCCGCCCGCCATCCGATCCGCCCTCGACGACGTCAGCGCGATCGAGGTCGGCTACCCCGAACGCTGGCCGCGATGAGCGTCAGGTGTCTGTTCGGTGACACGCACGTGACGGCACGAGGATCAAGGAGCATGCTGGTGAAGACCGTCCGCCGGACATCTGGAGGCAGCAACGTGCGTCGGCTCGCCGCCGTGTCGTGGATCGTGCTCCCGCTCGCCGGTGTCCTGGTGCTCTCGGGCTGCTCGTCGGCCAAGTCGACCTCCGACGACCTGCAGATCGTGGCGAACCCGGTGGCGGCGCGCCCGGCCGTCTCCCCCGCGGTGACCGTGAAACCCGCCGGTCAGGTGCTCGGTACCGGAGCGGTGTCGGCCGTCGCCGTGGACGCGAAGACCTCGACCCTCGTCGTGGCGGTTTCCGAGCCGCCGTCACTGCGCCTCTACGACCTGAATGCGCTCGCTTCACCCCCGGTGAATATGCCGTTATACAGCAAGGCGGAGAAGCTGTCCGTCGCGCCGGGGCGGGTGGAGATCGCGGAGCCGGGGGCGGGCGTGGTCCAGCAGCTGACGTTGCCGGACCGGAAGCTGACCGAGACGAAGACGGGCGGGCAGCCGGCGTCGAGCATCGCGTACGGGGCGGATCGGCTGGTGGCGATGGGGGCGGCGAAGGACATCCAGGTGCTGCCGGCGGCGGGTCCGGCGCGGACGATCGGCGGCCAGCTCTACAGCGCTGACGACGTCGTCGACACCGGGGACGGCGTGGTGGTGCTGGACCGGCTGCGGACGGCGGTGTTCTCGGTGGACGTCGCCGCGGGGAAGGTCGACGAAGGTCTGCGTGCCGGGGACGGTGCCGCGAACGCCGTGGCCGATTCGTACGGGCGGGTGCTGGTGACGGACGCGCGGGCGGGGGCGCTGCTGGCGTTCTCGGCCGGTCCGCTGATCCTGCGGCAGCGGTACCCGGTGCCGGGCGGGGCGTACGGGCTCGCTTACGACGCGGCGCGGAGCCTGGCGTGGGTGACGCTGACCGGGCGCAACGAAGTGGCCGGGTTCGACGTCCGCGGCGGCGAGCCCGTGGAGAAGTACCGGTTCCCCACCGTGCGCCAGCCGGATTCGGTGGGGGTGGACGAGAAGAGCGGCCGGGTGATCGTCGGCTCGGCGGCCGGAGAAGGGACCCAGGTGATCCAGCCATGACAGCGGTCAGCGAGGCGGTGGTCGAAGGGGATTGGGAGTATCGCCGTCTGCACCTCCCGCCGGGCGTGTCCCGGCGTGCGGCGGCGACCCAGCTCTCCATCCACGCGGAGTTCGCGGGCTGGGAACTGCGCACCGTCCGGCTTTACGCCGACGGCACGCGCCGGATCTGGTTGCGCCGCAAGAAGACGGCCCAGAGCCTTCCCGGCGCGCTGCCGACTTAGCCCCGGCGGCTCCGTCACCTTTTCCCGGCGTCGAGGACCTCCGTGGGGAGGCCCAGGTTCTCGACGATCCGTTCCACCGCATCGCCCAGCCGTACGAAGTCCTCGCCCAGGGGTTCGACGACCAGCCGGCGGACCGTCGCGACGTGCCCGGGCGCCGAAGCCGCCAGGTGTGCGCGGCCGGCGTCGGTCAGCGTCGCCGTCGTGAACCGCCGTCCTTGGCCGGTGCGGACTTCCCGGGTCACCCACCCCCGGGCTTCGAGGCGCGCCACCGCGTGCGAAATCCGCGGTAGTGACCCGTTGGCCATCTCCGCGATCTCGCTCATCCGCAGGCTCTCCCCCGGCACCACCGACAGCCGGGCCAGGATCATGTAGCCCAGCAGCGTCAGGTCGGCGTCCCGCAGCAGCTGGCTCTCCAGCGCGCCCGGCAACGTGAGCAGGACCTTCGCCAGGTTGATCCACGCCCGGTGTTCGTCATCGCCGAGCCAGCGAACGGGCTCCTCTGCACTCACGGCCTTGACTTTAACACGCAACCCAACCTACCGTCTGGGTTTAACAAGCAACCCAGGAGGACCGATGACCACCATCTCCCGGCCGACCGCGACCACGGCCCTGCGCCTCGGCTTCGCACTGCTGGCGGCCGCCGCGATCAACACCGTCATCGCCCTCGGGGCGCTGGCCCTCGACGACGGCGGGATCGGCATGGGCCTGTCCCCCGCCTCCTACCTGCCCGCCACCGCCGCCGGACTGCTCCTGGGCACCCTGGGCTGGTTCGTCATCGCCCGCCGGGCCCCGAAGGCGCTGCGAGTCGTCGTCCCGGCGGCCCTCGTCCTCACCTGGATCCCCGACCTGCTGCTGTTCGGCGCGGGCGCCACCGCCGCCAACGTCTTCGGGCTGATGCTCATGCACCTGGTCGTCACCACGGCGGTCGTCACCGCGCTCCGGCCGACCCTCGCGCCGGTCGCCGGCCACGTCCAGCCGGTCCGGACGGCCGACTGACCAGCCGAACACCCGGTTCAGCCATTCGCCCCAGGCCTTTTCCTCGGCCGCGGAGTCCGTTCCCGGTCCGAAGACGTGGTGGGACGCGACCATCGGCCCGCGGAAGCCGCGGATGAACCGGAGCATCGCGTCCGCGGTCCGCACGCCGACGGTCTGGTCGTTCACGGCGTAGACGACGCCTTCCCGGCCGTCCGGTCCGATCCGGGCCCGGTCGCCCTCGGCGGGCCGCGGGGGCAGGCCGAGGGCCGTGCCCAGCCGGGCCCACGCCTCGGCCCAGTCCGTCACCGGCGGGCCGAACGCGGTGACCGGCGCCGCCGTGCGGCCAGGGAAGTGCGTCACGTACTCGACGAGGGTGCGGAAGAACAGCTCCCCACCCGTGGTCATCGCCTCGAATTCGTCGTCCCAGTCGTCGCCGGGCAGGAAGCCGCTGGTGACGCACCGGATCACCGTGCTGCCGCCGTCGCGGCCCTCGACGAGGAACTCGTAGGCGATCCGCCGCCCGTCCGGGGCGGTTTCACTGCCGTAGACGAGCTTTTCGAGCGGCTCCCACTCGCGGATCCGGTACTCCGGCTCGTAGCCGCCGAAGGCGCCGCGGACCGTGCCGCCGGTGCCGCCGTCGACCTCGTTGCGGCCCATGAACCACGAGTCGATGCCGGGGCCCGTCGCGATGGCGGCCCAGACCTGCTCGGGCGTCGCCCCGACCTCGGCGACGTCGGTCAGCTCGAACTCGTACCCCACGTCAAGACTCCTCCGGAACGCTCGGGTGCACGGCAACGACCACGCGGTGCGGACGGCCCTTCTCGGCCGTCTCGTCGTGGTACTTGCCCACCAGCGCGGTGACCGCGGCCGTGAGCTCCTCGGCGAACGCGGCCCGGTCGGCGGCGGAGGCGAACCGCACCTCGCCGTCGAGCGCGAACGTCGCAACGCGCTGTTGGGCCTTCGCCGCGCCGGTGATCAGCAGGCCGACGTCACGCACCAGCCGTCCGGCGACGGCGAGGAGCCACCGCGCCGAGAGCCGGTCGGGCGAGCGGGCCGGGTCCGGCTGCACAGCGGCCAGCGCCGACGGCGAGATGACGTACGACGCCGCCGTCGCCCGCATCATGCGCTCAGTGACGTTGCCCTTGCGGCGTTCCTCGACCAGCTCGACCAGGCCGTGCTTCTCCAGCGCCCGCAGGTGGTAGTTGACCTTCTGGCGCGGCAGGCCGACGCGCGCGGCGAGCATCGTCGCCGAAGCCGGCTCGGCCAGTTCGGCCAGCAGCCGGGCCCGGACCGGGTCCAGCGACACCTCGGCCGCCGCCGCGTCCTCGATCACCGCCACGGGAAACATGGGCCCAGCATTCAACCGAACAGAGAAGTTGTCAAGAACTCGCTTCTTGTCGGCCCAGCCGCTCGGCCAGCAGATCCTGGAAGTGCGGGCACGTCATCAGGTCATCGTGCGGGCAGTCGCCCTCCAGGAGCTCGAGCGCGGCCTGCGCCCGGGCGATCCGGGTCCGCAGCCGCTCGCGCTGCCGGGCCGCCATCGCCGCCCGGTCCGCCGCGGACCGCGCGGTCAGCATCGTCCGGATGTCCGCGAGCTCGAACCCGGCTTCCTTCGCGACCAGGATGGCGGCCACCCGGTCCAGATCCGCCTCGGTGTAGCGACGCCGTGGCCCCACCCGGGCCGGGGCCAGCAGCCCTTCCGCCTCCCAGTAGCGCAGCACGTGAGCGGGCAGCCCGAACCGGGCCGCCACTTCGCCGATTGACTTCATTCCGGCATTAAGTCGCAGGATGGCCCCCATGTCCACGTTGCTCACGCTCCTCGACGCCCTCGACGACCGCCCGCAGGCCGGCGAACTGCGAGAACGCACGTACCAAGCACTCGGCGACGCCGTGGTCGACGTCGGCTGCGGCAGCGGACGCGCCGTCGGCGAACTGGCCGCACGCGGGATACGGGCCCTCGGTGTCGACGCCGATCCCGCGATGGTCGAGGTCGCCGCCGGGCGCTGGCCCGCCGGGGAGTTCCGCGTCGCCGACGCCACCGCCCTGCCCCTCGACGACGGCTCGGTCACCGGCTACCGCGCCGACAAGGTCCTGCACGTCGTTTCCGAGCCCGGGCTCGCGATCGCCGAGGGCCGCCGCGTGCTGGCGCCGGGCGGCCGCGCGGTGCTCACCGGCCAGGACTGGGACACCGTCGTGATCGACTCCGACGATCCCGTGCGCACCCGGTCGATCGTCCACACGCGCGCCGACGGCATGCCGCACCCGCGGATCGCGCGGCGCTACCGGAACCTCTTGCTGGACAACGGGTTCACCGACGTCACCGTCGAGGTCCACACGCTCGTGTGGACCGACGCCGGGGCCTTGCCGGTGCTCGCCAACCTCGGTGGCGACGGCGCCTGGCTGGCCGAGCAGGACATCCGGGCCCGCGAAGACCGGCTGTTCGTCGCGGTGCCGATGTTCCTCGCCGCCGGCACCCGCGCCGGGTGAGTTCAGCTCCGCAGGCTCGCGTTGACCAGCGCGACGATCCGCGGCAGCACCTGGGCGGCGGCCTCCAGCGGCACGACGTGCCCGACACCGGGCAGCACCACGGCGGTGCCGTCGTCGAGGCCGCCCACCCACTGTTCGACGTCGGACGCGCGGACGATCCGATCCCGCTCCCCCACGATCGCCGTCACCGGCAGGCCGCCGACCTGCGCCAAGGCCGCGTCGCGGGCGTAGGCGTCCATGGCCGGGCGGAACAGCGAAACGGTGTGGGGCCAGTTGCCGCGGATCATCTTCACGGTGAGCTCGACCAGGTCGGGGTCCGGGTCGTCGCCGAAGAGCCACCAGCGCAGGCCCGCGCTGACCGCCCGGCTGGTGCGCTCGCGCACGACGCCGAACAGCTTCGAGCCGAGCACCGCTTCGAGGTCGCGGACCAGTTTCCCCAGCGCGTTCGGCCAGGCCGCCGACACCTCGGCGGCCAGCGTCCCCGACGACGTCGCCAGCAGCACCAGCCCGGCCACCCGCGCGGCGAACAGCTCCGGGTGCCGCTGGGACAGCGACATGATCGCCAGGCCGCCCATGTCGTGCCCCACCAGCACCACCCGGCCGGCCGGCGCTTCGCGCTCCAGCAGCTCGGCGAGGTCGTCGCCGAGCTGCGCCATCGTCGCGGTCCCGCGCCGCGCCCGCCCCGACCCGCCGTGGCCGCGCTGGTCGTAGGTCAGCACGGCCACCGGCCCGTCGGCCGCGTCCGGCACCAGCGGCGCGATCCGGCCCCAGCTGCGCTGGTCGAGCGCGTAGCCGTGGACGAACACCACGGCCACCGGTGCGGTCGGGTCGCCCCTGCGGACGACCTGCAGGGACGTGCCGTCGGCGAGCGCGAACCCGGTCATCAGGACGTGCGCAGGAACCGGTCCAGCACGCGGGTGCCGAACTTCAGCGCCTCGATCGGGACGCGCTCGTCGACGCCGTGGAACAGCGCCGAGAAATCGAGGTCCGCCGGCAGTTTCAGCGGCGCGAAGCCGAAGTTGCGGATGCCGAGCTGCTGGAACGACTTCGCGTCGGTGCCGCCGGACAGCATGTACGGCAGCGTCTTCGCGCCCGGGTCCTCGGCCAGGACCGCGGCGCTCATGGCGTCCACGAGCGCGCCGTCGAACGTCGTTTCGACCGGCGGGAGCTCCATCCACTCCTTCTCGATGTCCGGGCCGAGCAGCTCCTCGAGCTCGCGGTCGAAGGCCTCCAGACGGCCCGGCAGGATGCGGCAGTCGACCGCGGCCTCGGCGACCGACGGGATGACGTTCGACTTGTACCCGGCGGTGAGCATGGTCGGGTTGGCGGTGTCGCGCAGCGTCGCGCCGATCATCCGGGAGATGTTGCCCAGCTTGGCGACCGAGCCCTCCAGATCGTCCTCGGGGAAGTCCCAGCCGGTGATCTCGGTGACGCCGGCGAGGAACTCCTTCACCGAGTCGCTCAGCACGAGCGGGAACCGGTGGTTGCCGAGCTTCGCCACCGCCTCCGCCAGCTTCGTGACGGCGTTGTCGCGGTGGATCATCGACCCGTGCCCGGCGGTGCCGCGCACGCGCAGCTTCATCCACCGGATGCCCTTCTCCGCCGTCTCGATGAGGTAGGCGCGGACGTCGTCCTTGAGCGTGATGGAGAAGCCGCCGACCTCGCTGATCGCCTCGGTGACACCCTCGAACAGCTCCGGCCGGTTCTCGACGAGCCACTGGGCGCCGTAGTGACCGCCGGCCTCCTCGTCGGCCAGGAAGGCGAAGACCAGATCGCGCGGCGGCACGACGTTGTTCATCTTGTAGTGCCGGGCCAGCGCGAGCGCCATCCCGCACATGTCCTTCATGTCGACCGCGCCGCGGCCCCAGACGTAGCCGTCCTGGATCGCACCCGAGAACGGATGGACCGACCACTCCGAGGCGTCGGCGGGCACCGCGTCGAGGTGTCCGTGGATCAGCAGCCCGCCCCGCTCGCGATCGGCGCCCTCGAGCCGGACGATCACGTTGTGCCGGTTCTTGCCGCCCGACTCGACGTAGGTGATCTCGTAGCCGGCGTCGGTCAGCTTCTCCGCGACGTACTCGGCCGCCGCCCGCTCGCCGACCAGCGTCTCGGGGTCGCCGGTGTTGGTCGTGTCGATGCGGATGAGTTCGCTGGTCAGCGTGACGGCCTCGGCCGCGGCGGCTTCGATCAGGTTCAGTTCGGTCACCGGCCATTCCTATCACCCGGATGGCCGGGTGCGCCGTGCACGCACCTGGTGAGATCGTGGCGGGTCTTCGGCGGAGACCATCGCAGCGGGTCGCCCACGCAACCTGTCCCCAGGACGCGTCAGGGGTGCACCAGCCGGCCCTCCCGGCACGGCGACGCCGGCGAACCGGCCAGTCCAGCCGACCTGGTAGCCGTGTCCGGAGGTGCGACGCGGCTCGCCATCCGCGCTGTGGGAACCCGTCCACCCGTGGCGAGGCGTTTTGACTGGTCAGGGCCGGTGAAGGCCGGTTGCAACCGATCGCGATATGGCCCAGATCCGGCCCAGCCGATCCACTATGGACGCACCGCACGGCCAGGGAATGGTCAACTGACACCGGGAAGCCACCCGCCGTGGACGCAGCACCAAACGACCCGTTTCTTGCCTAAGGCTTTCGTTTCGGTGCGGTTCTGGATCGAAACAGACTCGACTCGATAATCGCCCACCGTATAGGGCGTTATACAATCAAGAGGAGTCATCGCCGAGGGTAGCGATCCAGTTCCGCGACCCGGTGTCCGGCGTCGAAGACGTGGCTGGGGACGTCTTCGACCACCAGCCGCAGCTGGGGGTTGTTGCGGTCTCCGACGAACAACGGACCGTCGCGTGTCAGCGCCGGGATGCCCAGCCCCGCCTGCCGGTTCTTTCGGCGTCACATCGCGCGGTCACCGGGGGCATCGAGCGGCAGCACAGTCCGCGAGCGCGTCGGAGATCGCGCAGTCGGCGCCGCCACGCTCGAGCTTGATCACGTATGCGATCCGCTCGCGTCCTGCGATGGCCACGCAGTCGTCGAAAGTGCTGTCGATCGCCATGATCCGGAACGTCTCCAGGACACCAGCCGAACCCCAACCCGGCCAAGCCACCCAAGACCAGCGGGGCGACCGAAGCGACACCCGCAAGCGACCAAAAGTGTCCTCGCCAACGCTCGAGGCGTTCGTGCCGGGCCTGCGCCGGATCGACCGTGTCCAGCTGGTCCGCCGCCACTCGGTCGCACTCCCCGACAAGGACGTGCTCCGCCTGCACCGGAGCGGTGCGCTACCGAACCCGGACTTCGCGCCGACGAGTCAGTCCCGCCCGGCTTCGACGGAGACCTCCGAGGGCGCTTGCCGACCGTGGACGCGGAACAGGATGGCATGCTCGACGCCCAAGGCTCGGCCGAACCACGAATTCTCTCGCCTCTGTGCATTTTGTCGGCAGTGAGCACGGGAAGTGTTAATTGCATTTCCATCACTGAATAGAGCGTTATACAGTTAGCAACGATTATCGCCTGACGGCGATCCGGATACGCGATCATCAATCGGGCCAGGCAACCCTACGTACAGCTCTCATCATCACGAGCAGTCCGCACTCGCCCACTTCCCCACGCCAGCAGCGTCACCAGGCGAAACCCGGACACTCCCCTGCCGTGTCCCAGGGTCGGCCAGCCGTCAACCCAAGTTGACTCTCCCGGACGGTCTGCGGGTCGACGACCGTCGATGCCCTGTAGGCGGCCAGGTAGCCGAAGCCGAGCTGGGCCTTCGTGCCGAGGGCCTTGGACCCCGATGACCGTCTTGCCGTCGTCCGCGCGGAACGACAACGGCGGGGTGTCGTTGCCGGTGGTCCCGACGACCAGGGTGCCGCGGTTCCGGATGCCGGCCGGGCACGAGTGCGGCGATCGCGCCGACCTTCTGCGCCCGGCGCAGCACCCAGCCGGCCGGCCGGCGGCCATGCCCACTGCCGGCCCGGCCGGCCGTCGGCGATCTCGTGTCCGGACACCGGGTTACGAGACATCCCTCAGCGTGCCGGAACCGCCACCTCGACAAGGTGCTCCAGCAGCGTCACCAGCACCTCTTTGCTGGAATCCCGCTGGCGGACGTCGCACAACCGGACGGGCACACCATCGTCGAGCCCGAGTGCGTCGCGTACTTCCCACTCGTCGTAGCTTTCGCCGCCTTCGAAGCAGTTGACGCCCACCACGAAGGGAATCCCCCTGCGTTCGAAGAAGTCGACCGCCGGAAAACACCCCTCGAGCCGCCGTGTGTCGGCCAGTACCACCGCTCCCAGCGCGCCGGCGGAGAGCTCCTTCCACATGAACCAGAACCTGTCCTGGCCCGGCGTGCCGAACAGGTAGAGCACGAGCGCCGGGTTGATCGTGATGCGGCCGAAGTCGAGCGCGACCGTGGTGGTCGTCTTGCCTTCGACGCCGCTCAGGTCGTCGACCCCGGCGCTGAGCTGGGTGAGCTGTTCCTCGGTGCGCAGCGGCTCGATCTCGCTCACCGCGCCCACCATGGTCGTCTTGCCGACTCCGAAACCACCGGACACGAGGATCTTCGCGGCGTGCACTTGCCCGGCGCCCGGGCGAGCGCCACCTTCAA
The DNA here is from genome assembly GCF_040638285.1 of Amycolatopsis sp. NPDC026612. Lineage (NCBI taxonomy): Bacteria > Bacillati > Actinomycetota > Actinomycetes > Pseudonocardiales > Pseudonocardiaceae > Amycolatopsis > Amycolatopsis sp. NPDC026612. The sequence goes on along the minus strand of NZ_JBEZYB010000065.1, from coordinate 4,825 downwards.
AGTCTTCGGACACCATCAAGCACCGCCTGGAGTAGTTCTGGGTTCGGGGGAGCCGGTCGCGCCGGGGACTGCACGACGAGGGCACCGGCGTCGATGAGATCGCCGACGAGCACCTTCACCGCGGCGAGCAGCAGGTCGAGCCGGGCCGATACCTCGACCAGCGAAAGCGGACGCGCCACGCACATCTGCAGGATCTCGTTGTGCTCCCACTGCAGCCCGTTCCGGTTCGCACGCGGATGCACCGCTCGCACGAGCGTCAGCATGTCCAGGTCGCCCTGGTTGATGCGGACACGTCCTCTGGTCACGGCGAACGGCCGCACGGTCGGCCCGTCGTCGTCCTCGTACCAGGATGTGCCGCCGCCGATCATCGCGGTTGCGAAAGTATCCGCAGTTCTGCCGCGACATCACGGGGTGCGGCACTCAGGTAGCGTCCGACCTGGTGAACGATGACGTTCATCTCGTAGACCACCATGCCCATGTCCGCGTCCAGTGAAGCCAGCAGCGCGAGCCCCGCGCCGTCACCGGCTTCGGTGATCACGAGGAACCCCTCGTCGAGCTCGACGACGGTCTGGTGCACCTGGCCCATCGTGAACTGGCGGCCGACGCCGCGCGCGAGGCTCTGGAAGGCCGACGCCATCGCGGAGAGGTGTTCACCATCTTCTTTCGACAACGCGCTGGACCGGCCCAGCAGCAGGCCGTCGGCCGTCAGCACGACCGCCCGCTGCGCATCGGCCAGCCGCCGGACGAAGTCGTCAAGCAGCCAGTCGAGACTGGTGGCGCTGGATTCGGCCATGGGTTCTCTTCACCTTCCACTCTGTCTCCGGTCACCGGCTCGTGCCGGAGCCCGTGTCCCGGCCTTGCCGGGTGCCGCGCCGCATCGCGGACATCAGCGCCTGGGCTTGTTCCGGACTTCGCGCGCCGCGTCGCGGAGCGGGCTGCTCGCCGCTCGCACCGGCTGTCCGCTCCTGCGCCAGCTCCGCGGCCAGCTGGGGCGCCAGGTTCGCCTGCCGTTCCCGGCGCGGTAGCGGGCGCTTGCCCGGGCTTCGATCCGGTCGCGCCACGGGAGCCGCGCCCGGTGGCTTGCCGTTCGCGCGCATCACCGGTGTCTCACGTGGAGATGCCGGAACCCGGCGAGCGGGCTCTTCCCTCGGCCAGTCGTGCTGCTGCGGCGGCGACGCGCTCCCGGTCGAACGTGGTACCGGCTCGACGGGTACGTCGTTCCCGCCGTGCCGGGCTTCGCGCTGTCGCAGGCGTTCGCGCGGGCGGCGGCTCGCGGGAACGGCCACCGCGTCCTCCTCGCCCGCGACCAGGGAACTGGGGACCAGGACGATCGCTGTGACCCCGCCGTAGGGGGACTCGGTGAGCGTCACGCCGATCCCGTGCCGCCGGGAGAGCTGCCCGATCACGAACAGGCCCAGGGTCCGCCGCTCGGTCAGCGCCATGAACTCGAAGTCGGGCGGATTGCGGAGATTTTCGTTGTACAGCGCCCTGTCCTTGGCGGGGATGCCCAAGCCCTGATCCAGGATCTCGATGGCGACGCCTTTGCCGACGACGTTGCCCAGCACGGTCACGTGCGAATCCGGCGGCGAGAACGTCGTGGCGTTGTCGACCAGCTCCGCGATCAGGTGCGTGAGGTCCGCGACCGCGGCCGCCACGATCGACTGCCGGGGTAGCCGGTTCGTGTCCACCCGTGCGAAGTCCTCGGTCTCGGAAACCGCGCTGCGCACGATCTCCCGCAGTGTCACGGGATTCCGCCAGCGACGGCCCGGCTGACCGCCGCCGAGGATCACCAGGTTCTCTGCGTTGCGCCGCGCACGGGTCGCGAGGTGGTCGAGCTGGAACAGCAGCTCCAGCTGTTCGGGATCCTGCTGCCCCGCCTCGGCCTGGTCCAGTACCTGCAGTTGGCGCCGCACGACGAGCTGGCTCCGGTGCGCGATATCGAGGAACACCGCGTTGACGCCGTCTCTCGTCTTGGCCTCCGAGGCCGCCGCCTCGACCGCGACGCGCTGCGCCTTGTGGAAAGCGCCCGCCACCTCGCCGATCTCGTCCCCGCCGGAGTCGAGTGTGCCGACCTCGGCGTCGATGTCGACGGCCTGCCCGGCGTGCAACCGGCTGACGATGTCGGGCAGCCGGCGCTCGGCCAGGTCCAGTGTCTTCGTCCGGAGGTCGCGCAGGCGGCGCACGAGCGCGTTCGCGAGCCGCACGGCGGCGAGGAACGCGGCGGCGGTGACGACCAGGACGATGAGCCCGCCGACGAGGTACCGCGACAAGGTGCTCGCGGCCGTCGACGCGGCCGTCGACTGTGCCTCGTGGAACTGCGCACGCCACAGGTCGAGCAAGGAGGACGCCACCTGGTCGGCCGCTGCCTGCCAGTCCTGCTGGCCCACCGGCAGCGGTTGCCCGACGATGAGAGCACTTTCCACGGAGGTGAGGGTCTGCCAGGCCGGCGTCTGCACGAGTGTGTCGATCCGGGTTCGCACCGCGGGCGCGACCCGGTTGCGCAGCGCGGAGAGCTGCACGCGGTACGAACCGACCAGCTGCGCGTACTGCAGCAGCTGGTCACCACTCAGCTTTCCCCGGTACAGCACCCCGGCGGCGAGGGCGTTGCCGCGGGCCATCGCGTCGGCGACCTGGAAGACGTCCGACGCGTTCGCGCCGTCCGCGGCGGCACGCGCGTCCGGCGCCGTCGCCACGGTACCGTCCAAGCCCTTCACCGCGACCCCGGTGAATCGTGAGTAGAAGTCGTCCACCCCGGCCGGGGTGGCGGTACGGAGGTCCACCTGCTGCCGGATGGGGGGCAGCTCCGCGAGCAAAGCGACGAAGGTGGCGTTCGCATCCCCGACCGCATCCGGGTTCAGCTTCGCCAGTGTCGGTCCGATCGGACCGACCGCAGCGAGCGCGGCGTCGGTCTCCTTGCGCGTGGTCCCGACGCGCGCCACGGCGGCCGGGTCACCGGCGAGAGCGAGCTGGCTGTCCCGGCGCTCGTTCTCCAGCGCGCGGACGAAGCCGGTGCCCGGGTCGATCGCCAGCAACTCGTTCGCCGCCCAGTTCCGCGCCTCGACCCCCGTCCAGACCAGATAGGAGGAGAAGCCCACCCCGACGATCAGTAGCAGGACACTCGGGACGAGCACGATCGTCAGCACTCTCGTGCGGATACTCGTCTTCCTGGGCGACACCAGTCGCGTCAACACTTTTCACCGCCTGCCGCCGGCGACGACCGTTGTCCGTCGTCATAGGGGAAGCAACTTAATCAGATAACTCAACTGCCTGTATAGTAAATGACGCTGTGAAGTGCGATGCTCACGCTTCGCGCAGGCCCTCGCGCGCCGCGCCTCGCGGTAGGTTTATTACCCACGCCGGAGTGACAGCGGGTGCTCCACCGCCGCCGAGCTTGCCCGGCAGGCGTGATCAAGCAGGTGCCGGCGGCGGCACTGCTCTGTCCACAGTAGACTATTGAGTAACGTCACCGCAGGTCGCACAGTGGTCCATCAGCCAGATGCGTGCACTCGCAAGCGAAAGCACGCGCTCCGGCTCATCCGCCGGTCGTAACGACCGCCACCAACTCGGCCAGCATCCTCGCCGACGTCCTATCGTGCCGCGAGGCGCTTGCTTCCAGCAGCCGTAGCAGCTCATGTAACGACGTGCCGGCCGTTGACCGTCGACGCAGAAGTCGGGTTCCGCAAGCCGGCCGCGACCTGGCAGGCAATCGGATCCGTTGAGCGGACGTGCAGGGCGACACTGACTTCCCCGACCTGCCCCCGATGCCCGCGAACTCCGGAATGGACGTTGAGAAGCAATGGCGCATCGACCCGAACCGACCGCGGCTCCCGCGTGAAGACACAAGTCCTCAGCTGTGCCGTACTCGTGTCGGCAAGTTTCCTCACTGGGTGCGGCCCTTCGACACCCGAACGCGTACTGGCCCAGCCAGCAGCCCTCGCGCAGACCGGCGCACCGCTACCACTGGACCAGGTCGACAAACCCCTGGACCTGGCCAAGTTCGACGCCGACCCGTGCAGCCTGCTGACAAAAGGCCAGATAGCTGCCAGCGTGGCCGACCCACCCGGCGAAGTGAGCGCGTTCAGGAAGATCACCGCGCCCATCTACGGCTGCTCTTGGGTCGCGCCTCTCGGCGCGAACGCCACCGCCTCGAAACCGGCCAAGAGCCCGCGCACCCTCACCGAGCTGCCGGAGTCAGCGGCGCGGAAAGCCGACCTGTTCGAGCCGTGGACCGAAACCTCAATCGAAGGCCTGCCCGCCATCGTCTACCACCAACGTGGCAGCACCGACGACTGCTCGGTAGCCGTCCAGGTCACCGACCAGCAGATGCTCACCTTCGAGATCATCGGCAAGGACCTGCCCAACAACTACTGGGCCAACGACCGATGCGGCGGCGTCGCCAAAATGGCCGAAGTCGTCATCGGCAACCTCCGCCGAAACTAGACAGCCACTGGATACCACAGGTTCGGCCGCACTGAACCGACGTCTGGTGCGCATGCATTCACATGACGAAGACCGGACGTGCTCGGATCTGGAAAATCAAAGTCCGTCCCCGCGTCAGTTACCTGATTACAGACAACTCGGCATGTGCTGCATTGCCGAATCGCTTACGGGTTTCTTCCAAGTGCTCCGATACCGACTTGCCGTCAGGCGCACCATCCCAGTACGTCCAGTTGAGCGTGTCGGCAAAATCTCGGAGAGGTCGTTGAATCTGTTCGGATGCGATGACAGCAAGCTGTTGCGGGTCGTGACGTTGGTGACGCAGGTGAGGGCCTGAGACCAGGGGACGGGTCTTTCGGCGGCAGGATGAGAAGTGCGACCAACACAT
>NZ_JBEZYB010000064.1:0-44591 GCF_040638285.1 Amycolatopsis sp. NPDC026612 | reverse complement strand
GGTCGCGGTGATGGTCGGTCACCTCGACGTGCCCGGCTTGACCGACGGGGTCCCGGCTTCCCTGTCGCCGGCCGCGTACCGGTTGCTGCGCGGCGAGTTCGGCTTCACCGGGCCGGTGGTGACGGACGACCTCGGGGCGATGAAGGCGATCACCGCGCAGTATTCGCTGCCGGAGGCGGTGCTCAAGGCCTTGCAGGCCGGAGCGGACGAGGCGTTGTGGTCCTCCGGGGGCCGGGTGGACGAGGTGCTGGACCGGCTGGTGAAGGCCGTGCAGACCGGGGAGTTGCCGAAGACGCAGGTGCAGGAGTCGGTGACGCGGGTACTGCGGGGCAAGGGTCTCTGCTGAATTCCCGCGGCGTCCGGCTTGACCCTGCCCCTGGGGCAGGGTTCGACGATGGTTCGCATGACCGAGAACGCACTGCACACCCTCGAAGCCCGCATCCGCGAACAGATCGCCGCCTACTGCGAGGTGAACCACGTCCCCGGGTTCGTCGCCAGCGTCCACCACGCCGGCGACCGGATCGTCGTCGCCCACGGCACCGCGAACGCCGCCACCGGTGCTCCGATGCGCGAAGACACCGGGTTCCTCTTCGGCTCGGTGACCAAGGTCATGACCACCACGCTGGTCCTCCAGCAGGTCGAACGCGGGAAGCTGGACCTGGACGCACCGGTCACGAAGTACCTCCCCGAATTCGCGCTGAGCACGCCCGGCGCGGCCGACCGGATCCTCGTCCGGCACCTGATCTCGCACACCAACGGCATCGACGCGGACCTCTACTTCCCCGACGCCCGGGGTCGTGACGCCCTGAAAACGTACGTCGAGGGCCTGGCGAGCAGCTGCGGCACCCTCTTCGAGCCCTGCGAGCAGCTCAGTTACTCCAACGGCGGCATGATCGTCGCGGGCCGGCTGCTGGAAGTGGTCACCGGACTGCCCTTCCCGGAGCTGCTCGAGCGCGACGTCTACGCCCCCGCCGGCATGAAGGACTCCAGCACCTCCGCCGCCCAGGCCATCCTGCGCAGTACCGCGATCGGTCACTTCCCGGACCCCGGCACTCAGACGGCCAGGCCGGCGGGCATGTTCATGCTGCCCGACACCTGGGGACCCGCCGGTGGCACGCCGATCGGCACCGTCGCCGACCTGCTCGCCTTCGGGCGCACGCACCTCGCGGGTGGTGTGTCGCCGTCCGGTGCCCGTGTCCTCATGACCGGATCGGCCGCGCTGATGCAGCAGGTCTCGCACGACATGGCCACGCCGAACGTGCCGCCGATGGGACTGGGCTGGGTCCGGTACCCGTTCGGCGACACGACCGTGCTCGCCATGTCGGGTGCGTCGCCCGGTGGTGTGGCCATCCTCTGCGTCGTGCCCGCGCACGACCTGGTCTTCACCGCCTTCGGCAACACTCCCGGGGCGATCGTGCTGCACGACCAGCTCCTGCAGCTGCTGCTGCGCGAGCACCTCGGTGTCCCGGTCCCCGCCCTGCTCACCGAACCGGCGCAGGACGTCGACCTCGCCCCCTACGTGGGCACCTACCGCTCCAACCAGCTCCGCATCGACGTCAGCGCCGTCGACGGCCTGCTCGAAGAGCGGATGACGTACGAGCCGGCGGACGAATCGCAGGAGCGGATTTTCACCGCGTTCGCCGGCGGTGCGACCTCGGCGCCACCGCAGCGCTACACGCCGATCCGCCCCGGTCTCTTCGCGCCCGCCGGATACCCGCCGGAGACGTTCGACGGCTACCTCCGCCTCCTGCTCGTCTCCTACCACGACGTCCGCGACGGCCGGGCGCGCTTCCGCAACGGCGGCGGCCGACTGACCCGGCGAGACTGACCGGTGCACTGGAAGGATGCGCGCATGATCACGATCGGCAAGCTCGCGGACTACGCCGGGGTGACCGTCAAAGCCGTCCGGCACTACCACCAGCGCGGCCTGCTCGCCGAGCCCGGCCGCGACTCGTCCGGCTACCGGCGCTACACGGCCCAGCACGCCATCGACCTGGTCAAGATCAGGACGCTGGCCGCCGCGGGGGTGCCGCTGGCCCGGATCAAGGACCTCCTCGACGCGGGCGAGGACACACTGGCGGCCGCCATCGCCGAGATCGACGACGACCTCGAGGAGCGCATCGAGCAGCTGCGGCGGACGCGCGAGCAGCTCGCCCAGCTGCGGGGCGGCGACCGGCTTTTCGTCTCGCCGGACGTGGCCGGCTACCTCGACGATCTGCGCGCGCTCGGTGTCAGCGAGCGTCACCTGCGGCTGGAACGCGACGGCTGGATCCTCATGCAGACAGCCTCGCCGGAGGACGCCGCCAGGTGGCTCGCCGAAAAGCGGGATCTCTTGCTGGACCCCGAATTTCGCGCGCTCTGCCTCGAGCACGACGCCGCCTACGACTGGGCGCCGGACGATCCCCGCCTGCCCGCGCTCGCGGACCGCACCCGGAACTGGTTCGCCGGGAGAGCCGAGCCGCACACGGTCGGGGACGCCACCATCGCGCGGTTGGCCGCGCAGTCCTTGCCCGGCGGGTCTTCGCCGGCCTGGGCTCGTCTTGCCCGGCTGATGGAACAGCCGTGAGGCTTCGCCGGTCGCCTTGACCGGGCACATGTGTTGGGGGACAAGCAAATCGGGCTGAGTCGTCGTAGTCACACCAAAGACGTTACCGAACACAGGTTCGAAGGTCACCACCGAATCGAGTGAACTCGGGAGAGAATTTCTGGTCGCTATTTTTGTTGCGGCACAAGGGAAATCGCGGCGCGGCGACGCGAGCAGCCCCGATTCACACGCTACCGGCGACCACCGACAAAAACGGAAAGTGGCTGCGCCAGCGGAATGTCTCGCGACTCGGCGCTCGCGGCAGACGTACCCGACGATGCTCGCTGATCGGCCGATGCGGGGCGACGGCGGTGGCCAAGCCTTAGACTTTCCGGCAAGAGCATCCGGAGCGAGGAGCGGCATGGCGAATCTCGGCGGCACCTTCACCCTCGGCGGCGAACTCCCCGTGGCCCGCATGGGTTACGGCGCCATGCAGCTGGCCGGTCCCGGCGTGTGGGGGCCGCCGCGGGACCACGACACCGCCGTCGCCGTGCTGCGGGAAGCCGTCGAGCGCGGGGTCACCCACCTCGACACCAGTGACTACTACGGCCCCCACACCGTGAACGCCCTGATCAAGGAAGCCCTGCACCCCTACCCCGAATCGCTGGTCATCGTGACGAAGGTGGGGGCTCGGCGGAGCGAGGACAAGGGCTGGCCGCCCGCCCTGTCGGCCGAGGAGCTCACCCAGGCCGTGCACGACAACCTGCGGAACCTCGGCGTCGATGCGCTCGACGTCGTCAACCTGCGGCTCAGCAACGCCGCCGGTGACTACCCGGTGCCGATGTCGCTCGCCGAACCCTTCGGGGTGCTCGCCGAGCTGCGGCAGCAGGGGCTCGTGCGGCACCTCGGTGTCAGCCACGTCAGCGCCGGGCAGCTCGACGAAGCGAAGGCGATCGCGCCCGTCGTCTGCGTGCAGAACCAGTACAACCTCGCCCACCGCGAAAACGACGATCTCGTCGACAAGTGCGCCGCCGAGGGGATCGCCTTCGTGCCGTACTTCCCGCTCGGCGGGTTCAGCCCGCTGCAGTCGGGGCTGCTCGACGACTGCGCCGCCCGGGTCGGCGCCACGCCGATGCAGGTCGCGCTCGCCTGGCTGCTGCGGCGGTCGCCGTCGATGCTGCTGATCCCCGGCACGTCGTCGCCCGGGCACCTGCGGGAGAACCTCGCCGCCGCCGATCTCGAACTGCCCGCCGACGTTCTCGCGGATCTCGACCGGATCGGCACGGCCTGATCGCTACGCTGAGCGCGCACACAAGCACGAGGACGGAGAAGCGCGTGGCGGAGTGGGGCGATCTGGTCGCTTACATCAGGGAGTCGTACCGGGTGGTGCGTGACGAGCCCGACGAACTCCGCATCCGCCTCGTGTTCGGCGACGATCCCGACACCGAACAGCGGGCCCAGATCGTGGTCATCGCCCGCGAGATCCTCGACCAGCGCGAGGACTGGGTCCAGATCGCCACGCCGTTCGCCCGGCACGACGAGGTCGACCTCCTCGAGGTGCTGACCGAGGTCGGCGAGGCGATCGTGGTGGGCGGGCTCGCGGTGATGGGCGAGCACGTCGTGCTCCGCCACTCGCTCCCGCTGATCAACCTCGACATCAACGAGTTCACCGACCCCCTCGAGCTGGTCGCCGGCGCGGCCGAACTGCTGGAGCAGCAGTTCACCGGCCGCGACGACTACTGAGCCGGTCTGCTCGCCCGGCCGGGACTCCCGGCCGACAGGGGGACCACCGCGACGGCGGCGGCCACGGCCAGCCCGGCTCCCAGGCCGAGCGCCGCGGCCGCCGAGCCGGTGGCGAGGTAGCGCCCGCCGAGGATGGCGACGCCCAGGGTGCCGCCGAGCTGCTGCACCGCGTTGAGCAGCCCGGCCGCCGAGCCCGTCTCGTGCGGCCGGACCCGGTGCAGGGCCGCGGTGAAGAACGGCACCGTGAACGTCCCCATCCCGAGGCCGCACAACGCCAGCGCACCCAGCAGCGGCCAGGGGTACGCGGGCACCCCGCCGGCGTACACGGCGATGGCGGCGGCGATCCCGGTCAGCAGCAGGGCCAGCCCCGCGAACATCACGCGCGCCCCGAACCTCGGCACCAGCCAGGCGCCTGCGGAGTACGACGACACCGCGAGCCCGGCCGAGAGCGGCACCAGCGTCAGGCCCGCGGTGCGGACGTCGGCGCCGAGCCCGAGCTGGAGCTGCATCGGCACCACCTGCATCAGTCCCGTCATCACCGCGAAGAAGAGCAGCGACCCGGCGAGCGCTCCCGGGAACCCGCGGTGGGCGAACAGGCCCCGCTCGACCAGCGGTGCGGCCACCCGGCGCTGGTGGAAGCCGAACACCACCAGCAGCGCCGCCCCGGCCGCGAGCAGCACCGGGTCCGTCCCCGCGGGGTCGATCAGCGGATAGACGAGCAGCCCGGCACCGGCGGCGACGAGCAGGGCGCCGGTGAGGTCGAGCCGGGGCCGGGTGGCGGCCCGGTCCTCCTGCAGCAGCCGCGCGGCGAAGAGCACCGCGAGCCCGAGCGGGACGTTCACCAGGAACACCGCCCGCCAGGACACCGCCTCCGTCAGCAGCCCGCCGAGCAGCGGCCCGGTGACCGCGGACAGCCCCATCACCGGCCCGATGGTGCCCAGGGCCTTCGCGAGTTCGTCGCCGTCGAAAAGGGCGCGGATGAGGCCGATGGTCTGCGGGATGATCAGCGCCGCCGCCGCACCTTGGACCGCGCGGGCCCCGATCAGCAGCCCGGCTCCGCCGGAGACCGCGCAGACCAGCGAAGCGAGCACGAAACCCGCCACGCCGGCCCGGAAGACCTTGGCCCGGCCGAAGATGTCGCCGAGCCGGCCGCCGGTGACGAGGAAGGCCGCGAACGGCAGGGTGTAAGCCGCGCTGAACCAGGGGATGTCCGCAGCCGGACCGGGCAGGTCGGCGTGGATGGCCGGGCCGGCGACCTGCACGATCGTGGCGTCGAGCAGGTTCATCGCCTCGGCGACGAGCAGCACGGCCAGTGCGGCCCAGCGCCGCCGGTGACGCGTCGTGGTCGGCAAGGGTGTCTCCTTTCGTCCGGACCCACCCTGCCGACTTGCCCCTTGCAGATTCCACCTTTGCGGGTTAGGTAGAGGATTTCTTCCACTACATGCGGTTGAATGAGGGATATGACCACCCTGGACGCCGTCGACCGCGCGCTGATCCACGCGCTGCACATCGACGCGCGGGCGCCGTTCAAGAAGATCGGTGACGTCCTCGGAGTCTCGACGCAGACGGTGGCGCGGCGCTACCGCCGTCTCCGCGCCGAGGCGTCGCTTCGCGTCGTCGGGCTCCCGGACCCGCAACGCGCCGGGCAGGCCGAGTGGATGGTCCGCCTGACCGCGACCCCGCACACGGCGCAGGACCTCGCCCAAGCGCTCGCACGCCGAGCCGACACGGCGTGGATCAAACTCATGTCCGGTGGCACCGAGATCTGCGTGAACGTGCACACGCCCGCCGCGAGCGACCACTCGCCGCTGCTGCGGGACATCCCGCGCACCGCCAGCGTCACGGCGGTGTCGGCGCACCAGCTGCTGCACCGCTACTTCGGCGGCCCGACGGCGTGGCTCGGCCGGGCGAACGCCCTCGACGCGGTGCAGATCGCGGCGCTCACCCCGGTGAGTGTCGGCCCGGGCAAGCCGCTGACCGGCGACGACGACGCGCTGATGGCCGCGCTCCAGCGGGACGGCCGCGCGGGCCTCGCCGACCTGGCGACGGCCACCGGCTGGTCCGCGGCGACCGTCGCGCGCCGGCTGGCCGACCTCCAAGCGGGCGGCACGGTGTTCTTCGACCTGGAGATCGACCCGGCTCCGCTGGGCGCGACGACGCAGGCACTGCTCTGGATGGCGGTCGCCCCGGCCCACCTCGAGCGGGTGGCGAAGGCGCTGGCGACGCACCCGGAGCTCGCGCTCGTCGCCGCGACGACCGGCCCGGCGAACCTGGTCGCGCAGGCGCTCTGCCCGGACGCGGCCGCGCTGCACCACTACCTGACCCACCGGCTGGGCGCGCTCGACGCCATCCGGACGCTGGAGACGGCGCCGGTCCTGCGTACCGTCAAGGCCGCCGCCTCCCGCTGAGCGGGAAGCCGCGGAAGGCCGCAATCCGGGCTGATCCGGCCTTCCGCGCACGTCAGGCCGGTTTTCGGGCCAGCACCCGCCCTTGGGGCACCCGCGCGGCCGGATCCCGCAGCACCTGCGTCAGCACCTCGAAGCCCGCGCCGGTCACCAGCTCGCAGACCCGGTCGACCGGCAGCCAGTAGATGTCCAGCGAAAACCCTTCGTACCCGTAGCCGTCGGTCCGGTGGTGCCGACGGTCGCCGACGTGGAAGGCGAGCTGCAGGTGGCCACCCGGGCGCAGGACGCGGAACAGCTCGGCGCCCACGGACGGCAGCCGCTCGGGCGGGGTGTGGATGATCGAATACCACGCCACCGCACCGGCCAGGCCGCCGTCCGGCAGGTCGAGCCCGAGCAGCGACCCCTCGGAAAACCGCAGGCCAGGGTGGTCGCGGCGGGCGATGGCGAGCATCTCCGGCGACAGGTCGACGCCCGAGACGTCGAGGCCCGCCGCGGCCAAGAACGCCGTCACGCGGCCCGTGCCGCAGCCGAGGTCGGCGACCGGCCCGCCGCCGTCCGCGCGGACGAGGTCGGCGAACGCGGTGAGCAGCGCGCGGTCCTGGAGGTCTTCGGCGATGGGTGGGGCGAACCGGTCATAACTGCCGGCCACGATGGCGTAGGTGGCCCGGGTCGGGTCGAGGAACTGGTCATCGGTCACGGCGCGCACCGTAGCGGCGGACACCGACAAAACCAGGTGAGTGTCCTAAGTGGACTTGACCTCGACCAGGTGGTCGAGCAGGCCACGGACGGCTTCGAACCCCCGGACCTCCTGGCGGCAGTCCGGGCACGCCGCGAGGTGCCGCTCGACCCGTGCCGTCTCGGCGGCGTCGAGCAACCCCAGGCTGTACGCCCCGAGGTCGGTCCGGTCGTACCGGCCCATGGATCGCGTCTCCGTTCCGCGTCCCGCGAGGAACGCCTGCACTATCCGACGTCTCCAGGGTCCCGAGCGGGACGCGCCACCGGCAAAGTTCCGCGGATTTCTACCCGATCGGCCGACAACTCCGGAAGGTGAACAGCCCATGTGAGTGACGGCGATGGTCACGGATTTCACCCGACCGAACACGGAAAGCTTTTGTGTGACCGACTTCGCCGATTCGGCGTCATGGCTCCCCCGCTCGCTCGTCGGTCCTGCGTCGGCCCGGGATTTTCCGGCTCCGACGTGGGCAAGAAGGCGATCCGAAACGAGGAGAGCGATGACCGTACGGAGCCACCGGGCGGACGACGTCGTGGACGAGGTCGGGGTGTGGCTGGCCGGGGAGTTCGCGGGGCGGCTTCCCGCCTCGGAGATCGACCGCGTCGTCCGGACGACGCGGTTCGACCTCGAAGAGAGCATCGCGCCGGAGGAGCTCGGGGAGATGCTCCACCGGCTGGGCCGGGCGAGACTGCAGCGCATCCTGCACATCACCCCGGCCGCGCAGGTGAGAATTCCGCAAGCGCGGTGACGTGCCGGGCGGGCACGCGGCCACGGCGCCGCGTCGCTCGCCCCACGCGCAAGACCCGTTCCCCGGGCACCCCGGAAAAGCAGCGCAGCCGCCGTGCGGAAACCGGCCCGCTTCGCCGTGCTTTCCCTGCGAAAAGCGAACCAGGGACCGCATTCGCGCAAGGCCGGCGAGAACCGCGCCGGCCGGCGAAGGGACGTTCGCGCAGAACCGTTGCCCGGAACGCCGCGATTCTTGACTGGACTAGACCAATCTGCTCTAGTGATCGTTGTCACTTTCGGTCGAAAGGAGCAACGAATCTTGAGAAGACGTCTTGTCGCGGTCCTGTCCGCTGTCGCCGCCGTAGCCGGGCTCGTGTTCGGCGTGCCTGCGTTCGCCGGGCAAGCCCCGCAGGCAGCCGCCGCCGTGTGCAGCGCGCCGAACTGGGTCGCGGGACAGTGGTACGACGTCGGCGCGGTCGTCCGCTACACCAACGGCGGCTACTACCGCGCCAAAAACGCCAACCCGGGCTACGACCCGATCATCAGCACCTGGTACTGGGAGCCCTACAGCTGTGACGGCGGGGGCGGCACCACCTGCAGCTATCCGAACTGGGTGGCCGGACAGTGGTACGACGTCGGCGCGATCGTGCGCTACACCAACGGCGGCTACTACCGCGCCAAAAACGCCAACCCGGGCTACGACCCGATCATCAGCACCTGGTACTGGGAGCCCTACAGCTGCGGCGGCGGTACCGACCCCGGCAACCCGGGCGCGTTCGTCGTGAGCGAAGCCCAGTTCAACCAGATCTTCCCGGGCCGGAACTCCTTCTACACCTACAGCGGCCTCACCGCGGCGCTCTCCGCCTACCCCGGCTTCGCCACCACCGGCAGCGACACGGTCAAGAAGCAGGAAGCCGCCGCGTTCCTCGCCAACGTCGACCACGAAACCGGTGGGCTCGTCTACATCGTCGAGCAGAACACCGCCAACTACCCGCACTACTGCGACTGGAGCCAGTCCTACGGCTGCCCCGCCGGCCAAGCGGCGTACTACGGCCGCGGCCCGATCCAGCTCAGCTGGAACTTCAACTACAAGGCCGCCGGCGACGCACTCGGCATCGACCTGCTCGGCAACCCCTGGCAGGTCGAACAGAACGCGGCCGTCGCCTGGAAGACGGGGCTCTGGTACTGGAACACCCAGAGCGGTCCCGGCACCATGACCCCGCACAACGCGATGGTCGACGGCCGCGGCTTCGGGGAAACCATCCGCAGCATCAACGGCTCGATCGAGTGCAACGGCGGCAACCCCGCCCAGGTCGAGAGCCGCGTCTCGAAGTACCGCCAGATCAGCTCGGTCCTCGGCGTCGACCCCGGCGCCAACCTCTACTGCTGAACCCGCCGAGCTGACACGGGCGGGGTGCGCCGGGCCACGGCGCACCCCGCCCGTTTGCTCAGCGGGCGAGCCGGTCGCCGATCAGCCGGATGACCGCGGCGGCGTGGTCGTTGAGGTAGAAGTGCCCGCCCGGGTACGTCTTCAGCTCGAACGCCCCGGAGGTGCGCTCCGCCCATTGCCGCGCCTCGGCCTCGGTCACCTTCGGGTCGCGGTCGCCGACCAGCGCCACGATCGGGCAGCTGACGTCCGGGCCGGGCCGGTAGCGGTAGAGCTCCGCGGCCTTGTAGTCGCTGCGCAGCGCGGGGAGCACCATGCTGCGGATGTCTTCGTCGTCCAGCACCGCCGCGTCGGTGCCGCCGAGCCGCTTGACCTCGGCCAGCAGTTCTTCGTCGCCCTTTTCGTGGACGCGCTCGTCGCGGACCGCCGAAGGCGCGCGGCGGCCGGAAACGAACAGGGAAAGCAGCCGGGTGCCGCGGGCTTCGAGCCGCCGCGCGACCTCGAACGCCAGGCTGGCGCCCATGCTGTGGCCGAAGAACGCCACCGGTCCGGTCGTCTCCGCGGCGAGCACGTCCGCCAGCCGGTCGGCCAGCACGAACAGGTCGTCCACCGGGGCTTCGGCGTACCGGTCCTGACGGCCCGGGTACTGCACGGCCAGCACCTCCACCGCGGGCGCCAGCGCCGCCGAAACGGGGAGGAAGTAGCTCGCCGCTCCCCCGGCGTGCGGGAAGCACACGAGCCGCGCCGCGGCGGCCGGCGCCGGGTGGAAGCGCCGGACCCACTCCGAAGCGTCGAGGGAAATCGTCATGGCCTCCAATCTGGCAGGCCGCCGGGCCGGCGTCGACCCCTAACGTGCGCAGCCCGGGGGCCGGCAGGGGGGCCCGTACGTCCCGAAGATCGCCGGGTGCCGGACACGGAACGGGGCCGGTCCACAGTGGACCGGCTCCGTTCGGTGGTGCTTTCTTACGCGCGGCTGCGGCGCCGGTTCAGCAGCAGCATCAGTGCGCCGCCGCCGAGCAGCAGGCCGCCGATGGTGAACGGAACCGCGGCGTCGACACCGGTGTTGGCCAGGTCGCCGCCACCGGACTGGGCACCGCCGGGCGTGGTGGGCGCCGCCGAGCTCGGCACGGCAGCGGCCTCGGTCCAGCTCGCGGCCGCCTTCGCGGCCACCTGGGTCTTCTCCGAGTCGGCGACGATCAGCGACTGCGCCGGCTGCTTCGCGTAGTTCTCGGAGACGAACAGGCGGCCGGTGTCCAGCTCGCCGGTGACCTTCAGCGCGAACGACCCGTTGCCCGGCTTGGTGCCGGCCGGGACGTCGACGAACAGCTTGCTGCCGTCCTTGACGTCCGCGGTCTTCAGCTCCTTGCCGTCGGTGTCGGTGACCTTGACGCCCTCGGGCAGCTCGGTCGTGAGCGACGTGATGTCACCGGACGTGGCGACCTCGAACGGGCCGATCTTGGTGCCGGCGTGGCCCTCGGTCTTCGGCGACGCGATGTTCAGCGTCGGCTTCGGCTGCGCGCCGAGGCCCTTGTTCTGGTCGCCGATCAGGTAGCTGTACAGCGCGGCGACGTCGGCGTTGGCCTCGGCCGGGTTGGCCTCGGCCAGCGGCTTCGTGAGGTTGAGGTTCACGCCGTCACTGAAGTGCCACACCGCCGACTGCGTCGCGGCGATCGCCTCGCGCTCGGAGATGCCGTCGTGCGCCTTGACGCCCTGCTTGTCGAGGGCGTCCGCGAGCGCGTCCAGCTTGACACCCGGGTAGCCGTGGTGCAGCACCCAGTTGATCTTGTCGCTGTTCTTCTGGAAGGGCGAGTCCGCGGCGGGGTACTTGTTCCACGGCCGCTCGACCATGTCCACGTCGGTGCGCATGCCGACGGTGATCTGCACGCAGTAGAGCTTCAGGGCGCTGCCGTCCGACAGCTTGAACCCGAACAGCTTGGTGATGTAGTCACCACCGCCGTCGAGGTTGATCCGGTAGCCGACCGTGCCCGCGTTCTCGCTGACGCGGCCGCGCGCGGCGCCGTCGTCCGCGAGAGCCGAGGGGGCGCCGACCATGACCGCGACGGCCGCGGCGAGCACCGCGATCCCGCCACGCACGAGAGCTGACCTCACCTGCATAAATCTCCTATCCGAGCCCGAACCGCGCCGTTAGGGCCGCGTGAGATCACAATCCCCGACCACGACGGCCACTGATTCGAGTGAGTGATCACCCGGTCAAGCGACATCGGAGCTTACACAGACCCCACAGGGCTACACACGGTGCCCCTCCAAACACGGATTCGTCGGAAAAGTCCCCGAACGGGCACCGGATGTCAGCGGCCGAAATACCCGTGGAACAGGATTCCGGCGATCCGGGTGGTGGTTTCCCGGCCGGCCTCTTCGCCGTTCACGACGACCTGGGTGTTGTTCATCAGGGCCAGCGTGTAGCGCTCGCCCGGGCCGACGAAGCCGACCGAGTTCATGATCCACGAACCGTCGTCGTTGTCGTCGGACCAGCCGTTCTTGTTTCCCGGCCGCGCGGCTTCCCCTGCGCCCCAGACGCCCCATTGCTGGTTGACGTCCACGGTGCGCAGCTCCCGGACGAGGTAGTCGCGGTGCCGCGGGGGCAGGCGCGTCAGGACGTAGCCGATCAGCCGGTCCAGGTCGTTCGCCGTGGTGAGGATCCAGCCCCAGTGGTGCGGGTGCCGGTCGCTGAACCGCATGTCGGTCAGGCCGTACGCCGGAAACCGGGCGAACCCGGCCTCGCCGCCGAAGCGGGTCCACAGCACGTGCGCGGCGTCGTCATCGCTGGAGTGCAGCATCCGGTGCATCAGGTCGTGGTCCTCGGCGGTCAGGGTGATCGCGCCGGAGTCGGCACGCAGCAGCAGGTCGACCGCCATGGCCAGCTTCGGCGTCGAG
Organism: Amycolatopsis sp. NPDC026612; assembly: GCF_040638285.1. NCBI lineage: Bacteria > Bacillati > Actinomycetota > Actinomycetes > Pseudonocardiales > Pseudonocardiaceae > Amycolatopsis > Amycolatopsis sp. NPDC026612. The sequence goes on along the minus strand of NZ_JBEZYB010000064.1, from coordinate 32,178 downwards.
CAGGCCCAGATCAGCGTCCCGGCGGCCGGGCTGCGGTAGACGGCGCCGGTCCACCGGTCCCGGAGCACGATCCCGGTCTCCCCGGGCCGGCTGTCGGCGTAGGCCTGCGCCCGCGCGAACCGGGCCCGCAGTTCCCGGTCGACGGGTGCGCGCGCACCGGAGTCCGCGGCCGGCACCAGCGCGAGAGCCGCCAGCACCGCGATGAGCAGGAGCTTGCCCATGAGGTCCCCCGGTGACGACGAGTGGCTGTTTCCACCCGGAAGACTCGCACGAATGGGGCTGCTCAGCACGAGACCCACCCGGCACCATGGAACGGGCACACGTCGTGCCGGGGAACGACCTTCGGATCGGGGAGCCATGGCTGGTGCACCACACGAGCCGCTCGGCTTCGCCGAAGTCACCAAGGCCCTCCGCGGCGAACGGGGCACCGGCGACGCCCGGGCCGGCCCGCCGGCGCAGCGGGCCTCCGGGCCGCAGCAGCTCCCCATGGCGCCCCCGTGGTGCATCGGCCGGGAGCGGGAATGGACCGAGCTGACCACCATCCTCGTCGACGGCGACGCCGCCGGCGGGCCGCCGCTCGCCGTCGTCGAGGGCATCGCGGGGGTCGGCAAGACGACGCTGGCCCTGCGGTGGGCCCACCGCCACGCGGCGTACTTCACCGACGGGCAGCTCTACGCCGACCTGCGGGGCTTCGACCCGCACGCGGCGCCCGCACGTCCGGAAACGATCCTGCGCGGCTTCCTGCTGGCCCTGCGCACCGACCCGAACGTCTTTCCGCCGGATCTGGACACGGCCGCCGCGCTCTACCGCAGTTCGGTGGCTTCCAGGCGGATGCTGATCTTCCTCGACAACGCTTGGGACGCGGACCAGGTGCTGCCCCTGCTTCCCGGAGCGGATTCGTGCGCGGTCGTCGTGACGGCTCGCCGTCACCTGCCCGCCCTGCGCCTCCGGGGCGCGACGAGCTTGCGGCTCGCGCCGCTTTCCCCGGCCGGGGCACGGCAGTTGCTGAGCCGCCAGCTTTCCGAGGATCTGCTCGAAGCCGACTTCCCGGCGACGGCCGCCGTGATCCGGCGCTGCGGCGGTCTGCCACTGGCACTGGCGCTCGTCGCGTCGCGCATCGCCGACAACCCGAGCTTCCCGATGTCGATCCTCGCCGACGAACTCCGTGAGGAGTCCACGATGCTCGACGCGTTCAACGCGGGCGACGACGCCTCGGACGTCCGAGCCGTGCTGTCGTGGTCGGTGGCCTCCCTCGGTGAAGCCACCGCACGGACGTTCCGGCTGCTCGGCCTCACCCCGCTCGCCGAATTCAGCACGGTCACCATCGCCTGCCTGCTGGATCGTCCCCTCGTGGAGGTGGAGAAGCACCTGCGGTCGCTGGAGACCGCCAACCTGGTCCAGCGGTACCAGCCCCACCGCTTTCGCGTGCACGACCTGGTGCGCGCCTACGCGACCGAGCTCCTGCACACGCAGGAGACCGCCCGGTACCGCGAAGAAGCACTCCACCGGGTGGTCGATTTCCACGCGGCTGCCGCGCGCGCCGCCGACCTCCTGCTCTACCCCCACCGGATCGCGCCTTCGCCGCCGCGCCCGCCCAGCGGCACCGAGCGCGCCTTGCCGAAGGACGAGCAGGCGGCGCTGAACTGGTTCGACGAGGAACACCAGACGTTGCTGACCGTGCAGAGGACGGCCATGGACGCACTGTGGCACGAAGCGGCCTGGCACATGTCCCACGGGCTGGACACCTACCAGTACCGGCGCGGCTACTCGCAGGAGAACGTGGCGACCTCGCAAATCGGCCTCGCGGCCGCCGAAGCCACGGGATCGCCGCGGCTGCGGGCGTCGGCCTTGCGGCAGCTCGGACGAGCGCACACCCGGGCGGGTGAGCTGCCGCAGGCCGAAGCCGCCCTTCTGGAGGCCCTGGCGGTCGAGACGAGGGCCGGCTCCGCGACGGGACAGGCGCACGCACACCACGATCTGCAACGGGTCTATTCGCTGCTCGGCCGGCACCGTTCCGCCCTCGACCACGCCACCTCGGCGCTCGAGCTCTACCGCCTCGAGGGGAATCCCGTCGGCGAGGCCCACTCGTTGAACGCCCAGGGACGGCAACACGCCCAGCTGCGGAACTTCGCGGCCGCCGAGACCTGCTGCCGCACAGCGCTGGAGCTCCACACCGAAAACGACAACCCGAGCGGCCGGGTCGCCACCCTCGAATCCCTGGGGTACATCGCCCTCCAGACCCGGCGCCCACGCGAAGCCGCCACCTTGTACTCCGACGCACTGGCCCTCGCGGACGAATTCCGCAACCACTTCGCCCGCGCCGAGCTCAACGAAAACCTCGCCACCGCGCTGGAGGAACTGGGGGAGCACGAAGCAGCTTCGCGGGCGCTGCACACGGCGTACGAGCTGTACGCCGCGCAGAACCGCCGTCACGACGCCGACCGGGTGCGCGCGAGGCTCGCCCCGGACCGGGACGGGACTTGAGCCCCGCCACCACCGTGCACGGACCCGGCGTCCACGTTCAGCCGACCGCCTTCAGGATGTCGCGCCACTCCCCCCGCACCGTCCGGCGCCGCCGGACGCAGTCGTCGACCCGACGGCGCCGTTCGGCCACCGCTCGCAGGCGGAGCCCGGGGTCCTGGCAGAGCTTCTCCAGGTAGCGGACGTCCCGCGGGGTCAGGCCGGAGGCGCCGGGATCGAGCGTGACGAGCATCCACCGGCTCAGGTCGGCGAGCCGCGGCATCGGCACGCGATCGAACACCTTGAACGCCTCTTCGGCGAGCTTCGCCGCCTTCGCCGGTGCCGTGTGCCGGCGGATCCGGGCCAGCACCAGGTGCGCCCGCCCGACCAGGCCCGAGAACGCGGCCGACCCGCCCGGCTGCGCCGTGAGCGTCCGGACGACTCGATCGGCCAGGTCACCCGCGCGCTGGACGGCACCCCGGGCGGCGGCGATCTCCGCGCGCAGCAACAGCAGCTCGTGGTGGATCGGCAGCCCCGCCACGCTCAGCTGCCGCGCCGCCTTCTCCGCGAGCCGGTCCGCCGCTCTCAGCGAGCGCGCTTCGCCGAGCATCTGGTACCGGCTCCACCGGACGTACGCGTGCACGTGGTGGCAAGCGCCGATGCGGCCGCTGCGGTCACCTTGCCGCCGCAGCAGCTTGACCGCCTTCTTGACGCTTTCCCCGGCGACCCGGAGGTGCTCCGCGCGCTGCCGGCCTGGCGCGTCTTCGGCCAGCTCCCGGTGCACGTGCCCCAGGCAGGCGTAACCGAGCGCCGCGGTGGAGTCGTCGCCGGCCTCCTCCGCGATGCCGACGGCCTCCTGCACGACCTTGGCCGCCAGCCCGAACTCCCGGCGCCGCCGCAGCAACCAGGCCGGACCCACGATGAGGGCTCTGGCCTTCCCGCCGGGCCCGTGCGGACCGGCGGGCATCATGTGCAGCACCGCGACACACCGATCGGCGACCTCCTGCATCAGCCGGTCGCCCACAGAACCGCGGATGACGTTCTCCACGGCGGGGAACGTGCCGACGAACTCACCGGGATCGACCGGCGTGGTGGCCAGGCAGCGCAGCCACTCACGAACGAGGTCGGGGCCCGGAGCGTCCGGGCGCTCCACCGATTCGAGGTCACTGACGATGTCGGGCAGTTTTCGCGGTGGCGGCGGTGGAGCCGGCGCGGCCGACTCGACGTGCCGGATCCGCCGGACGATCTCCTCAACCCCCTCTCGGAGGTCCTTCCCGAGCCTGCTGATCGGGATGCCCGCCAGGATGCCGGGTGCCGACTCCGCCACGAAGTCCCGGTCCGCGACGGGGATGATCGGGCAGTGGGTCGACCGCACGTGGTCGTAGAACTTCTGGATGATCAGAAAGCTCTCGAACCTGACCCCGCGGTGTGCGGAACACTCTGCGGTACGGCCGAAGTACTCCACGAAATCGGCGGAAAGAACGCAGATGACCACGCTTTCGGCGATCGCCTTGGCCATCCAGGCCCCCTGCGAGACCACGTTCTGTTCCTTGAGATCGCGGTCCCAGATCACCGTGATGCCGTGACTGCGCAACATCGACACGAGCGCACCGGCCAGCGCTCTGCCCCGCTCGTCATGCGCGTAAGCGACGAATACCGGCACGAGCCACACTCCTCGAATCCACAGTGATCGACAAGGAGCGGACGGGACGGCCGGCGGGCCATCCCGTCCAGTCCACCCTCAGCCGGCGCTCGGCCAGTGGAGCACCATTTTCTGCACGTCGACCGGCCCGTCCAGGTACCCGTTGACCCGCATCAGGTCGGCCACCTTCTGGATTTCGGCCGGATCGACCGTCTCGGGAAACGTCGCGATGCGGACGTCGTCCACGTGCGCCGGGTCCACGCCGAGGTACCGGATCAGCACCGAATCCCGGTTGTCGCGCTTCTGCACGTCCCGCGTCCCGCGCGCCAGTGCGCGCTGGAACTCCTGGATGACCTTCGCCTGGCTTTCCGCCTGCTGTTCGGTGACGAACCAGCCGGACAGCGGCAGAAAGGCGGTGCGGCCCAGCGTCACGTCGAGCACCGGCACGGCACCGGCCCCCTGCTCCGCCTGCGTCACGTAGGGCTCCGCCATGACGGCACCGTCGATGTCGCCTCGCTTCAGCGCGCCGAGCATGTCGTCCATGGACATCGCCACCCAGACGACCGACTTCGCGTCGACGTCGGCGTCACGCAGCGCCAGCGTGGTGCCGATGTCCGAGATCGAGCCCGTCGCGGTCACCGCGATGCGCTTGCCCGGCGCCTCACGCGCGTGGGTCAGCGGGCCGTCGGGGAGCCCCATCAGCATGAGGTGGCTGTTGCGAGCCGTGTAGGCCGCCGCGACGATCTTGAGGTCGGCTATCCCGCTCGCCTGCGCCCTCAGGGCGCCGGGGTAGCTGGTGAAGGCGATGTCGATCTTCTTCTCCGCCAGCTCCCTGATGGCGTCGGGCCCGCCGTGGAACTTCTCGATCTCGACGTCGATGTGCTCGTCCTTGAAATAGCCCTGGTCGAGCGCGCGGTAAAAAGGAGCGGTGTCCACGACGTTCAGCAGTCCGATCCGGAGTTTGGCCGCCTCGCCGACTCCTTCACCGGGGCCGCCCGACCGGGACGACCGCAGGACGCCGTAACAGATCCCCGCCACCAGGAGGAGCACCGCCGCGGCGACGGCGATCACCAGGGGCCGGCGTTTCCGCCGCGCGGCACCGAAAGCCGGGGCGGGTGCCCGTGCGAACTCGGCCGCCTCGTCCAGGTGGTCCCGGCCCTCGACGATCGAAACGAACGAGGAATCGCGGCTTCGCGTCCCCGCGAAGAGCCCTTCCAGGAATTCGCGCTGGCGGGCCGGGTCGTTCCTGGCGTACGACGCCTGGAACATCGCTTCCCCGAGCTCGGCAAGCCGGCCCTCGAGATCGTCCGCGGATCCGGCATCCATCGTCTTGGATCGCCACCACGAAATTCTCACTTCGCACTCCCCTTCCACAAACCACCCAACGAAAAATCAGGCCGGGCCGGGCGGGCCGTCCCCCAGCAGCCGGCGGAGTTCCGCCAGCGCCCGCTCGACCCGGCGCCGCACCACATCCCGGCCGACCCGGAGGACGCGCGCCGCCTGCACCACGGACAGCTCGTCGAGGTAGACGAGCATCAGCGGCTCTCGCAACTCGGGCTCGAGCCGCCCGATGGCCGCCAGCAGGTCGAGGAACCGATCCCGGTCCGGCAGCGGCCCGAAGGCCGCCCCGCTGACGAGACCCGCGATGTCTTCGGTGTACAGCGGCCGCTTCTTCTTGATCGCGTCCTTCACCACGTTGGAAGCGATGGCGATCGCCATCGCTTCCAGTTCCCGGACCGCGGTTCCCGGTCCGCGGATCCGCTCCCAGAGCCGCTCGATCACCGCGTCGGCTATTTCGTCGCAGTCGAGCCAGCCGGCGCGGTACCTGGCGAACCGGTGCACTCTCGCCCGCAACACCGGATACATTTTCTCGAACTTTTTTTCGAGGGAAGTTCTCCCCCTTGCGACCCGTCTTTCGTCGACCACGCTCGGATTGCCTTTCACCATTCACCAGACTTTCCACTGCCGTCGGCCAGCGGCGACGAAGTCGCCGTGCGCTGGTCGCCGACAGTTTCCCCGTCGGCCAGGAGAACCGGCTAGGTCAAATCCTGGACAAATCCACGCCAACGAAGGCAATCACCCGACATTCACTCCCGGTCCGGAACAGCCGCACACCAGGAAGTCGACCGGCGAAGATCAACTGCGCGAACCTGCGCCACGGTTCACTCGAACGGTGGATAATTCCGAAATCAACGGAAGTGTCCGGCCACGACAGCGAGCGCCTGCACGAATCCCGTGCAGGCGCTCGCCGTCCGGCAACTATCCGGAACCCGCTCCTCAGCCGGCCGTGCAGCTGACCGCGGGGGTGGTTCCCGTGCTTCCGCTCGCCAGGAAGCCGAACGTGGCCGACGCGCCCGCGTTCAACGTTCCGTTCCAGGTCGCGTTGCGGGCCGTCACCGCCGTCCCGTCCTGGGCGACCGTGGCGTTCCACGCCTGGCTGACCTGCCGGCCGCCGTCGAAGGTGAACGTTGCCGTCCAGGCCGAGGTCGGTGCCGACGTGCCGTTGCGGACGCTCACCTCACCCTGGAAGCCGCCGGTCCACTGGCCGGTCACCCGGTAGGTCGCGGTGCACGAGCCACCGGGTGCGGGGGTGGTGCTCGTCGGCGTGGTCGACGAAGGCGGAACCGGCGTGCCGAGGGCCGCCGCCACCGCCGGGTACCACCGGTCGGCCATCTTCTGGAAGCCCGAGTCGATCGGGTGCACGCCGTCGGAGGTGTCCGCCGCCGCCGAGAAGCCCGTCCACTGGTCCACCACGGTGATCGGCGACCGCGCGGTCGTCTTCGCGGCCGCCCAGCCCGGGATGGCGTGGTCCAGCGCGACCACCCCTTGCGCGCAGCCGGTGCAGCCGCTCGGCTCCATCGGGATGATCTGCGCGACGATGATCTTCATGTCCGGGTTGCTCGCCCGCATCTGGTCGACCAGCTTCGAGTACGCGGCGAGGATCGCGTCGGTGCCGATCGTGCCGCCCCACAGGTCGTTCGTGCCGAGGTGCATCAGCACGATGTCGGGCTTGGCCGCCGCCAGCCACGGCGGCAGCTGGTTCTGGTCCGCGATCCCGGTCGCCGCGTAGCCGCCGTGCCCTTCACTGTCCCCGTCGAACGGAACCGAGCAACCGCCGCCGGGCTGCGAGCCCACGAAGTCGATGTTCGTGTACCCGGTGCGCTGCAGGCGGTCCCAGAGCAGGGCCCGCCAGCAGCCGGGGCCGGCGGTGATCGAGTCACCCAGCGGCATGATCCGCACCGGGGCGGCGGCCGAGACGGCCGGCTGCGCCAGCGTGACACCCAGCACCGCGACGACGGCCGCGATCAGCGCGGACAGCCGCTTCGGCATCCCGGCACCCTTCACGGCTTGACGGCCAGCAAGTGGGCCCGGAAGCCCTCACCGAACGTCTTGGTCGGCGTGCCGTTGAAGTCCTCGATCAGCACGTTGCCGCCGCTGCAGCCCCAGGGGTTCCACGTCCAGGCGGTGTACCCGAGGTTGTGCGCGTCCAGCCAGGCCATCACCTGGTCGATGTAGTCGTGGGCGCAGCTGTTCTGGCCGATTTCCCCGGCCTGCACCGGCACCTGCGCGGCGACCGTCCCGATCTGACTGTCCCAGCAGGACACCGTGATGCAGGCGTTGAAGTTGTAGGAGTGCCAGGACGCCATCAGGTTGCCCGCCGGGTCGGTGGGACGGTAGGTCAGCCACTGCGTCAGGTCGTTGGTCCAGGTCAGGCCGCCGGTCATCAGCACGTTCTGCGCGCCGGTCGCGCGGACGGCGTCGACGAGTTCCTGCATCCCCGCAACGGTGTAGCCGATCCCGGTGCAGGTGCCGCCGTCGCGCAAGCACCGCCACGCGGCGGCCGCGTCGGACCAGTTGTTGGCCGCGTCCGGGTAGGGCTCGTTGAACAGGTCGAACACCGCGGCGTTGTCACCCTTGAACGCGGTGGCCACCTGGGTCCAGAAGGTGGGGGTGTACTGCCGGTCCGGCATCGGCTTCTGGCAGGTCGCGGTGGCGTCGGTGCAGGCCGAACTGGTGCCGGTGTACTGGCCGTGCGTCCAGTGCAGGTCCAGGATCGGGTTGATCCCGTTGGCCTCCAACAGCTTCGCGTAGTCCTTGACGGCCTGCTGGTAGGGAGCGCCGCTGGGCGTGCCGGACAGGCCGAGCCAGCAGTCCTCGTTCAGCGGGATCCGCACCGCGTGGATGTTCCAGGCCTTCATCGCGTCGACCGAAGCCTGGTCGACCGGGCCGCTGTCCCACACGCCCTTGCCCTGCACGCAGGCGAACTCGCCGCTGGAGCGGTTGACGCCGAGCAGCCGGTAGGTCCGCCCGTCGGCGGTCAGCAGCTTGTTGCCCGAAACGTGCAACGCGGGCGCCGGGCCGGGCGGGGGTGGCGTGGTGGTGGTGGTGGTGGTGGGCGTTGTCGGTGTGGTGGGCGTCGTCGGGAGCGTGCTGGGCGTCGTGGCCGTGGTCGGCGGCGTTCCGGTGCACGCGGCGCCGTTGACCGCGAAGTCGGTGGGCGTGGCGTTGGTGCCGCTGTAGGAGAAGTTCGCGCCGACGGTGACGGAACCGTTGGCGGGGATGGTGCCGTTCCAGCTCGCGTTGGTCACGGTGACCTTCTTGCCGGACTGCGTCCACGTCCCGCTCCAGCCTTGCTGGAGCGTCTGGTTGCCGGCGTAGGAGTAGGTCAGCGTCCAGCCGTTGGCCGCCGCCGAGCCGACGTTGGCGATCCCGAGCGCGAGGCTGAAACCGCTTCCCCAATCGTTGGCCGAGTAGGTGACGCGGCAGGCGAACGCCGCGCTGGACTCATTCGCCGAGGACACCGCCGTCGTCGACGTGACGACCCCCGCGGCGGCCGCGAGCCCCGCAACCGCAAGGACGACAGAACGTTTTCCGGCTCTTACCCACATCGGCACTCCCTTGTGCACACTGACGTCGGCCACGGGGCGACAGTTCTGGGAGCGTTCCCAGACGCCCGCCCACACCGTCGCTTCCCGGCCCGGGGTTGTCAATCACCAACGGCGGGAAACCGGCCGATTCGGGCGAACAGCGTCCGGTGCGTTCGCCCATCGACCGCAGACGGCTCCCCCGGCCGGAGGCAGCCCGCCACGGTCAGCGACGAGTCGAATATTCGACGAAGATCTCGTCGAGGACGCGACGCGCCTCCACGGCCTCCTCGTCGGTGCGGCCCACGGTCCGGGCGCAGGCGGCGAGCGTCTTCCACAGCGCCCAGCCGCGCCCGCGCGCCCACGTCTGTTCGTCGACGGCCAGGCGCTCGCGAAACGCCCGCCGGCCGTCGGCGGTCAGCAGCGTCCAGGCGATGGCCGTGTCACAGGCCGGGTCGCCGACACCGCAGGTCCCGAAGTCGATGACGGCCGCCAGTTCCCCGGCGTCGAGCAGCAGGTTTCCCGCGGCGACGTCGCCGTGGAACCAGACGTCGCGGCCGTCCCGGCGCGCGTCCAGTGCGGTCGTCCAGATTTCGCGGGCCAAGCCGGCGTCGACGTGACCGTCCAGTGCCGTGAGGGCGCGCCGGGCCAGGTCGTCGTAGGTGCGCAGGCTCGCGCCCCGGAACCAGTTGTGCTTACCCGGCTGGGGACCACCGCGGGCATCGACGTTCTGCAAGGCGGCCAGGAAGCCGGCCAGATCGGTGGCGAAGCGGACGGGGTCGGAAAGACGATCCCGGCTCGCGGGTTCGCCGTCGAGCCGGCGGTGAATCGACCACGGGAAAGGGTAATCGGCGCCGGGATTCCCCCTGGCCAGCGGAACGGGGATGGGCAGTGGCAACCGGGGCGCGAGCGCGGGAAGCCAACGCTGTTCTTTGTCGACCGCCAGAGCGTATTCGGCGGCGCTGGGCAACCGCGCCAGCATGGTGTCACCGAGATGGAAGGTGAAGTTGTCCCACCCGCCCGCCGGCACGGGCCGGACCGCGAGCGCGGCCCATTGCGGAAACTGCTCGTCGACCAGCCGGCGCACCAGTTCCGCGTCGACGGTGATGCGCCGGGGCGCGGGACCGAGATCCGGTGTGCTGCCCAAAGTGACGTCCTTGCCTGATCAGGGACCTCGAGTAAACGTCGCGCGGCATCCCGGCGCAATCGACTATTCGTCCCGCCGCTTCGCATATGCCGGCGATAACCGGCGCTGCCTAGGCTCCGGGAATGCGCGCTGCTCGTGGCAGACGAGCCCCACCCGGCCGAAGCCGTCCGTGCCGGTCTCCGGCGGGCAGTGCTCCGCTCGTGAACAGGCGCCCCGGGCTCAGCGCGCGGCTGAAACTGACGATCAGCTACGCCGCGCTCCTGCTGCTCGCCGGAGCTGTCCTGCTGGCCGTGGTGTGGGTGTCCCTGCTGCGGTACGTGCCCGACAACGATCAGGGCCTGCTCGGGATCGCCCCCAACCGCTACCTCCTCGTGCGCATGTTCGCCCCCGCCGCGGCCACCGCGCTGGCCTTCCTCTTCGTGTTCGGCGTCCTGGGCGGCTGGCTCCTCGCCGGCCGGATGCTCGCCCCGCTGACCCGGATCGGGGACGCGGCGCGGCTGGCCGCGAGCGGCTCCCTGTCGCACCGGGTCCGCCTGGGCGGCCCCGCCGACGAATTCCGCGAACTCGCCGACGTGTTCGACACGATGCTCGAACGACTCGAATCGCACGTCGGCGAGCAGCAACGGTTCGCCACGAACGCTTCGCACGAACTGCGCACTCCGCTGGCCATTTCGCAGGCCATCCTCGACGTCGCCCGCACCGACCCCAGCTACGAACGCGGCGAACTCATCGAACGCCTCCGCACGGTCAACACCCGGGCGATCGACCTCACCGAGGCCCTCCTGCTCCTCAGCCGCAGCGACCGCCGGAACTTCACCCGCGCACCCGTCGACCTCTCCCTCATCGCCGAAGAAGCCGCCGAAACGCTGTTGCCCCTGGCCGAACAGCGCCGGATCACGCTCGACGTCACCGGCGAGCCCGCCCCCGCGGCCGGTTCCGCGGCGCTGCTCCTGCGCATGGTGACGAACCTCGTCCAGAACGCGATCGTCCACAACCTGCCGACGGGCGGCACCGTCCGGGTCCACACCGAGCGGCGGCGCTACGCGAGTGTGCTGTGGGTCGAGAACACCGGGCTCCCGCTCCGGCCGGAACTGGTCCCGACGCTCACCGAGCCCTTCCAGCGGGGAACGGAACGCGTGCGCACGGACGAGCACGCGGGCGTCGGCCTCGGACTGGCGATCGTGCACAGCGTCGTCCGGGCCCACGACGGGATGCTCGAGCTGGCTCCCCGCCCGGCCGGCGGCCTCGTCGCCACCATCCGCCTCCCGGCCCGCCGGTAGGACCGTCGCCAAGAATTTCGGGATCGATTCAGTAAATTCTGCTAGCCTCGCCACGTCTCGCGGCTCACCGTGGCGCCGCCCCCGTTAGGCGAACTCACCGAGGAGCGCAATGACTGCCATCGTCCGGGTCAAGGGCCGCGAAGTGCTGGACAGCCGGGGCAACCCGACCGTCGAGGTCGACGTCGAACTGGCGGACGGTTCGCTCGGCCGGGCCGCGGTGCCCTCGGGCGCCTCCACCGGCACCAAGGAAGCGGTCGAGCTGCGTGACGGGGACGAGACGCGGTTCCACGGCAAGGGCGTGCGCAAGGCCGTCGACGCGGTCAACACCGAGATCGCCGAGGCGGTCGTGGGCCTGGACGCCGAGGCGCAGGCGACGGTCGACCGCGCGCTGATCGAGCTGGACGGCACCGCGAACAAGGCCCGCCTCGGCGCGAACGCCACCCTGGGTGTCTCGCTCGCCGTGGTCAAGGCGGCCGCGGCCGCCAACCGGCTGCCGCTGTACCGGTACGTCGGCGGCGTGTTCGCGCACCTGCTGCCGATGCCGATGATGAACATCATCAACGGTGGCGCGCACGCCGACAACCCGATCGACTTCCAGGAGTTCATGATCGGCCCGCTCGGCGCGAAGACGTTCGCCGAGGCGGTGCGGATGGGCTCCGAGGTGTTCCACACGCTGCGCAAGTCGCTCCACGACGCCGGGCACAGCACCAACGTCGGCGACGAAGGCGGGTTCGCGCCCAACCTCAGCTCGGCCGACGAGGCCCTGGAGTTCGTGCTGCGGGCCATCGAGCGGTCCGGTTACACCCCCGGCGAGGACATCGCCCTGCTGCTCGACCCGGCCGCGTCGGAGTTCTACACCGGCGAGGTCTACGACTACACGGGCGAAGGCCGCAAGCGGAGCATCGAGGAGCACGTCGCCTACCTCGCCGAGCTCACCACCCGCTACCCGATCGTTTCGATCGAGGACGGTGTCGCCCAGGACGACTTCACCGGGTGGAAGCAGCTCACCGACACCATCGGCGAGCGCGTCCAGCTCGTCGGCGACGACGTCTTCTGCACCAACGTGAACCTGCTGAACGACGGCATCGAACGCGGCATCGCGAACTCGATCCTGGTCAAGGTCAACCAGATCGGCACCCTGACCGAGACGCTGACCACCGTCGAAACGGCGCACAAGGCGGGCTACTCCGTGGTCATGTCCCACCGCTCCGGCGAGACCGAGGACACCACGATCGCCGACCTCGCGGTCGCCACCAACTGCGGCCAGATCAAGACCGGCTCGCTGTCCCGCGCCGACCGCACCGCCAAGTACAACCAGCTCATCCGCATCGAAGAGGAGCTCGGCTCCGAGGCACGCTACGCGGGCGCAAGCACGATCCGGGGCCGCCGCTGAACCGACGGCTCCGCCACACGTGAACGGGGAGGAACCCCAGCCGGTGACGGCTGACGTTCCTCCCCGGGACAGGTGCCGGTCAGGTGCCGGCTAGCGCTGCAGCGTCAGGACACCCGGGCGCCACGGCAGCTGGTCGTACGGACCGCTGGCGTTGGGCGCCTTGCCCTGGTAGAGCAACTGCAGGTTGCAGGGGTCGACGGTCATGGTCTGGTCCGGGTTGGTGCGGACCAGGTCACCGTGGCTGATGTCGTTGGTCCACGTGGCGCCGCTGTTGGCCTTGCCCGCGAAGGGGTTGCTTTCGCTGGCTGCCTGCGGGGTCCACGAACCACTCAGGCTGTTCGAGGTGAACGACCGGAAGTACCGCCCGTTCGCGCCCATCGCCTCGACGATCATCAGGTACTGGTTCTGGCCCTGGATCTTGTAGACCTGGACCGCCTCGAACAAGTTGGCCTGGGAGTCGCTCATGATCGTCGTGTAGTTCGAGCCGAAGCTGCCCGGGAAGTTCCCGATCGGCATGCTCGCCCGGTAGATCTTGCCGTTGTCACCGGCGAAGAACAGGTACATGTTCGAGCCGTCGGCGATCAGGGTCTGGTCGATCGGGCCCGTGCCGGAACCGGAGATGCTGCCCGTGAACAGCGGCTGCGGCGAGGACCACCCGTTGGGGTTGGTGGGGTCGCTCGAGGTGCGGTAGATGAACGGCCACGCACCCCACTGGTAGGCCAGCACCCAGATGTTCTTCGGCGCGAAGTAGAACAGCGTGGGCGCCACCGTGCCCTGGTTCATCCCGGTCTGGCCGGCCGAAGCCATGTCGGACCAGTTGGTGAACGGGGTGAAGGCCATCGAGCCGTACGACGATCCCGAGACGTTCGACGCGTAGACGAGGTGCTTGCCGTTGTAGACGACGTTGGTGAAGTCCTTGAGCGAGACCCACCCGTTCTTGGGCTGCGCCAGCGCGCCGGTCGACGACCAGCGGTACGACGACGGGAGTGAGCAGCCGTTGCCGGTGGTGGTCGTGGTCGGCGTCGTGGTCGGTGTCGTGGGCGACAGGCCCGTCCACTTCTGGTTGCTGCCGCCGTTGCACGTCCAGATCTCCACCGCGGTGCCGTTGGCCGTGCCGGCGCCGGTGACATCCAGGCACAGCCCGGACTGGACCCCGACCACCGTGCCGTCGGCGTTCACCCGCCATTGCTGGTTGGCCCCACCGTGACAGGTCCAGATCTGCACCCGGGTACCGGCGGCGGTCGCGCTGCCGGGCACGTCCAGGCACTTGCCGCCGAACACCTGCAGGAGGCCGGCGTCCGTGGCGGTCCACTGCTGGCCCGCACCGCCGGAGCAGTCATAGATCTGCACGGAGGTCCCATCGGCCTGGTTGGCGTTCGGCACATCCAGGCACCGGCTCGAGCCGACACCGTGCAGCGCGCCGGTGACGTCGGCCAGGGCCGCATCGGTTCCCAGCGTCACGCCCACCGCCAACGCCGTCGCGACAGCGGCGAGCACGGCGATCAGTGATCGGCTCCTGCGGCTGGTACTTCCTCTGTTCATGGCGACCTACTCCCAGTCAGCTCCGACTGTTACCGCTAACATGCGTCGCGTCAGCCTGGACTTCCGGGAGAAGAGTTGTCAATCCACGCACCGAGCCACCCGGGAACCCGACGCCGGACCGCGCGACCTTGGCACCTCAAGGCCACCAGGGTAAGTCCACAAAGGACAACTGGGTCGTGAAAGTTACATACGCAGGAGTGCGGAGCACGCCGCGTCAGGCGGCCGGCGCGGGGCCGAGCAGCACGAACGCGGACACCCGGAACCGGCCATCCGGCGGCTGGAAGTCCACGGTCATCTCGACCTCCCGGCCCTGAGCAAGGACGGCCCGGCTTCCCGACGATCCGGTCTTCTCCCGCAGCCCTGCCCCGCGGCCGGCGCTCCATCACCAGCCGTACGTCGACCCGGATCAGCCGCCCGTCGGGCTGTTGGCGACGGTGCGGCGTGCTGACGAGCTGGCCCGATCCCCGCAGCCCGGCATTCGTGTTCCTCGTTGAGGCGGCTTCGGTCGTCAGTCGAGGCCTTCGACGATGCGGAAGTCGCGCTCGAAGCCGTCAGGGAGTGCGGCCAGCGCCTCCTGGTAGGCCGCGCTCGCGCGTGCGGCGATCGCCTGTTCGAAGCTGTCGAACTCGATCAGGACAACGCGCTCGGCGATTCCGGCTTCGTGGGCGACGACCCGGCTGCCGCCGCGGGCAAGCACCCGCCCGCCCGCGGCCTTGACGGCTGAACGGGCCAGGTCGTTGTAGGCATCAAGCCTCTCGGGGTCCGCGATGGTGGGGTAGACGCTGACCCAGTAGCCCTTGGCCACGGTTCCTCCTGTGTTCGGGATGATGATCAGAAACATACTCACGTCCATAGCCGGCGAACCGGCGGAGACGGCGTTGAAGCAGGAGGGTTTCGATCGACTGGGGGTGTAGGCGCTGTCGTCGGGGAGTGCCCGCGGCGAGGATCAGGCCGCCGATGGCGCTGCCAGGGAGTACCCGCCGCTGCGGACGATGCAGTTGAAGCTCATGGCGCTCGACGTCTCGCGCTTGGGGGTGTCGGCCAGGATGACGCCGGGCATGGCGGCCGAGGAGCTGCCGACGCTGCCGGCCAGGACCGGGGGCCGTCGATCCGTTCGCGGCCCCCGCGTCGCGGATGCACCGGGATCAGCGGCTCGAGGCGTGTCCACAGCGCTCGGGCAGGCCGCAGTCGAGGCCGGGATGAGGGTCGCCTGGTTCACCATCGGAGACCTCGGGGGTGCTGGGTCATCGACTCCATCACCCGGGCGATGAGTGGCAAGGTCAAAGCTCATTCGGAACTGTCCGGGCAATGGGCGCAACCCTCAGCTGTCAGGGGATCAGGACCGTCCTGGTCCCCCTCTGGTCGAGATTCCAGACCTCCTGGACCTGTGCCAGCGGGACCCGCCGGACGTCGATCCGCAGGTCGCCACTTGCCACCAGGCCCATGACCTGGCCGCGCAGACGGCCGAGTTCGGCGGCCGGAGGTGCGTTACCTGTGCCGAATCCGACGATCTCCAGTCCGCTGCTGCGCAATAGATCCGCGGAGAGGGAGACGTTGGCTCCGGCCGTCGAGCCGACCTGGACGAAGCGGATACAGGCGGACCTGAGCACCATGTCGGTGTGACCGAGCGTGCTGATGAAGACCTCGGCCGGCCGGCCCCACAGGTAGTCCAGGACGACATCGAAGCTTCCTTCGGCGCGGAACGCCGCCCGCAGCTCGTCGTCGGGTCGGTCGAGTTGGATGGTCGCGTCCGCGCCGATGCCCGGAAGTGCGGCCAGGACACCGGCGTTACGTCCGGCGGCGACAACCCGGCCGGCGCCGAGGCGTTTGGCGAGTTGAACTGCGATCCGGCCGGCGACTCCGGTCGCGCCGAGGACGAGCACTCGCTCGTCCGGCCGCAGCTTGGCCCGCCATTCCAGGGCGGCCCATGTCGACACGCCAGGGTTCTGGACCGCAGCGGCCAGGTCGTCGTCCAAGCCTTCGGGGATAGGCGTGCACAACGCGCGGTCCGCCACTGCCCGCTCGGCCATGGCGCCGCCCGGCGACCGGAACAGCACCCGGGTGCCGTCCGAGAACTTGCCCGCGGCGAGGGTGCCGCATACCGCTGGAAGGTTCGCGGACGACGCGAAATGCGTGCCCGCGGCGAGCATGCGGTCCAAGTTGGTCAGCGGGCAGGCCGTCACCTGCAGGACTTCCTGTCCCTCTCCCGGTTCCGGCTCGGGGACGTCCTCGAAGTGGGGGGCGTCCCCGGGCGCGTGCAGGACGGCAGCCTTCATGGTCGCTCCTGGAAAGTGTCGATGTTCTCAGGTCAAGCCGGTTTCGGGGCCGTCCTTGAACAGGGTCTGGGGGTCGAGGGGCGCGCCGTAGGTGTAGTGCCGGTGCTCGCCCCATGGCTCGATATGGCTGCGTCCAAGGGAGTCGATGGTGATGTGCCGGGACGTGACGGGCCGGCCGGCGGCGCGGTCGGCGAGCCAGTCGGCGACGGCGAGGAACACGGCCGGCCCGAGCCTGCCTGAGGTGCGGGTGACCGGTGCGTGGTGCTCGCCGATGTAGAACAGCAACTCCTTCGGGCCGCGGACCTCGTTGAGGTGGTTGTAGGTGTCCACCGGGTCGCACAGCGGATCGTCCTCGCCCATGACGACCAGATACGGCATGGAGATGCGCGCGCCGAGGCCGGCGACGGTCATGGTGGCCAGCTTCGCCTCAAGCTCCGCCACACTGGACGTGCCGGTCATATACATGAAACGCTGCCGGAACGTGGGCGAATGGGTCGTGAGCATGGTGGTGTTACCCGGGTCGAAGCAGGTGAACATCACCGCGCACGCGGAATAGCGCGGTTCGGTGGCAGCCATCTGGGTGGCCCAGAACGAACCCTGGCTGATCCCGCACAGCATGACCCGGCTGGGATCGATCTCCGGCCGAGCCGCGACGAGATCGTACGCAGCGGTGCCGATCTTCCCGTAGTCGTCCGGGTCATACCAGATCTCCCGCACCAACGACGTGCCCTGCCCCGGGCCGTCGAAGGACAGCACTGCCATGCCGCGGCGAAGATAGCGGTCGGCGGACGCGAAGACGTTCATCTCCTTGAAACCGTCCATTCCGGACAGCATCACCACGCAGGGCACAGTGCCGGGCCGGCCGGCCGATCCCGCCGGCAGGTGCAGCCAGCCGGCCAGCGACTGGTCCCCGTACGGGATCTCGATCGGTTCGATGTGGTGGTCCGCACCTGCGGTGTAGGCGGTGTAGCAGTCGAACTTCTTCTGTTCCAGCACGACGTTGAGTTCGGTGTTCGTGAAGATCGGCCACTGCGCGCCGCCGTAGAGGATCGCGGCGGTGAAGTAGTCGTCGCTCGCTGAAACGGAATGACCGGACCGCTGCTGCCCAGCACCACGGCGTTCGAAGTGACGGGCGAGCCTGACCATCTCGCGGGTGAAGTCGTCCAGCTTGCGGATCGATTTCTCGAGACCGAGGATGGCGCCCTTGTGGTCCGCACTGACCGGAGCGGAGAGATAGTGCAACCGGTCCTGGTCCCATTCCGGGCCGAGCAGTTCGATGACCAGGTCCAACAGCCACCGCTGATCGGCGAACCGGGGATCGCGGTGGGCCAGCGCGTGTGGATTTACCGGCATGGTGTCCTCACTCCAGTCCTTCAGTCCTCGGTATTGACCGAGACCGCCCGGTAGGGAAACCTCCGCTGCCACTTGCCGACGAACTGGGCGACTGGCGGGTGCGAGAGGTACTTGCGCAGTGAGTCCAGATCGGGGTATTTCATCTGCGCCATGTCCGTCGGGACGAATGCGGGTGCCACCTGGGTCGGCAGAGGGATAGCCGGTTTGTACACATAGGACTCGACCAGACCCGATCCCAGCGCCATCGCGCTGCCTTCGCGGAAGAACTCCGCGCGGTCGGCCTCGGTCATCCGGTCGGGGAATGCGAAGAAGATCGTGTGCGTCACCATGTCGTCCTCGCCCACAGGTCAGCGACGAACAGGTGGTACGCCCCGGACTGCAGCACGATCATCAGGTCGAGCAGCTTCGCCTTGTCCCCGGTCACCGCGAACTGCCCGGTCACGAACGCCGTGGCGGCGTGCAGTTCGCCGGACTGGAAGTCGACCAGGTCGCGGTAGGTGGCCGTGATGGTGAGGTCGCTGTCCTCGATCCGGCCGCGAAACACCTTGACGATGGTTCCCTTCTCGATCACCAAGGAGAAGTATACGGTGGATTCCGGCGTGTCTGTCACCCGGAACTGAACCCGGACGTTGACGTGCGGGATTGGTTTCTGGTTCGCCGAGGCCAGGGTTTCCATCTCGGCCAGGTATTCCTCGGACAGGAACCGGACTCGGGTCTGTGCGGCGCCCATTACGCTTCCTTGGCTTTGGTGAATCGGATCGGCAGGGCTTCGAGCTGGGGGAATGCCACCCGCGCCCGGTGGCGCAGCGGCTCGGTGATCTCCATGCCGGTGAACCGGGTGAGCATCGCCGGGAAGACGACCTCGGCCTGCAGGTTGGCCAGCCGCCAGCCGAGGCAGAAGTGGATTCCCAGCCCGTAGGCCAGCGGCGCGGTATCCTTGCGGGTCACGTCGAACCGATCCGGGTCGGGGAAGTGCTCCGGATCGCGGTTGGCCGCCGCGATCCACACCATGACCCGCGAGCCCGCCGGGATCTCGACGTCACCGAGCCGTACCGGCCCGGTCGTCGTCCGCGGGATCATGTGCGCTGAAGGCGCGTAGCGCAACACCTCGTTGATCGCTTGGCTGATCAACCCCCGGTCGTTGCGCACCAGCTCCGCCTGGTCCGCGTGCTCGATGAACAGCCGGATGCCGTTGGTCATGAAGAACGTGGTGGTTTCGCTGCCTGCGGCAATGATCATGTGGCACATCTGGACGAGCTCGTTGAAGCTCAACCGCTCACCGTCGTCGTCGACGGCGTCGATCAACGCGGAGAGCAGGTCATCCCGCCGCTCACGTTGCCGTTCGCGCACCAGCTCGCCGAAGTAGTCGTCCAGGAACACCGCTGCCTGATCGGCCGTGCGGAGTTCGGAAGCGGTCATCCCCGGCTCGAACACCCGTTGGAAGTCACGGATCTTGTCACGCAGCAACGGAGCCTGTTCCTGCGGGACACCGACGAGATGAGCCATCACGCTGAGCGCGAGCGGGAAACAGACGTCGTTGGAGACGTCGCCGCCGCCCGCCTCGGCGAGCGGCGCGATGAGCTCGTCGAACCGCTGCTCGATGTAGACCCGGTGCTGCATCACACGCTTCACCGTGAAGGCACGGTTGACGATCCGGCGCAGCCGGGAGTGGTCGGGAGGGTTGGCCCACAACATGTTCGCGGCCAGCTTCCGCAGCGCCGGGTGCTGGTCCCACTGGCCGGCGAACCGACCGGCCATGTAGACGTGGATGTCCTTGTCGACCTCCTTGCTGCGCAGGAACTCCTCGACGTCGTCGTAGCGGGTGAGCACCCAGGTCCCCAGCGTGCTGCGGTGCACTGGGACGGCCTCGCGGAGCCGGTGGTAGCGCGAGTACGGGTCGGCCAGCCCCTCCGGGGAGAACAGGAGCTCGGCGAACGCCTCGTTCGCGGCGTGCTCGGCCGCAGCGTCCGGAGGGGCGATGTGGGTGGTCATCGAGACTCCTCGATCGTGTGCGTGCAGGCCGTGTCACGAGTCGGAAAAATCTGTTGAAGTAATTGATGACGTCACGAATTAAAGCCGCACTCAAGCCCGACTCGATGGTCGATCAATTCCCAGAATTCGTTTCCCGGCGGGAGAGACTGTGCTAACTTCGAGGAAAGTTCCTTTCTTTCACACCAGCATGGGAGATGCGCGGTGGAATCCTTGCTTCTGCGTAACGGGTTGGTCATTGACACCGAACCGGCACCAATCGCGCACCACAATTGCGACGTACTGATCGAAGACGGCCGTATCGCCGCAGTTGGCCCGAATTTGCCCGTCCCGGCCGGGACGACCCTGCTGGACGCGAGCCACAGCATCGTGCTGCCGGGATTCGTGGACACCCACCGGCACGTGTGGCAGGCCGTGTTGCGTTCCATCGCGGTGGACATGGATCTACCTGAGTACTTCGCCCTCGTGCGCCAGCACCTCGGTCCTCGGTTCCGGCCGGAAGACGTGCGTGCGGCGAACACGCTCGGCGCGCTGGAGTGCCTCGATGGCGGTGTCACCACCGTGCAGGACTTCGCCTACGCCCGCGCGGACCGCATCACGCCGGACGGCTACGTGGCCGGTGAGTCGGATTATGACTACGCCGAAGCCGCCTTTGACGGGCTGCGCACGGCCGGTGTTCGCGCGGTCTTCGGCTACCTGCTTACCCCGCAGGACACGGCCGCAGTCCACCGGGCGCACGCCTTGTTCACTGCGGACAACCCGCTGCTGACCATGGTCGCGGCCTCGCTCGGCCCGTCGAACCAGCACGTGGAGTCGATCCTCGCGGACTGGCGCCTGGCCGATGAGCTGGGCCTGTCGCTGGTGACGCACATCGGCAGTGGCCCGGTCAACGAACGGCCTATCGAGCTGCTGCGCGAACACGGCCTGCTCCGCCCGGACATCCTGTACGTGCACGGCAACGACCTCTCCGACGACGAACTGAAGATGATCGGCGATTCGGGTGCCGCGGTGTCCGTCACCCCCGCGGTGGAGGCCCGGCTGGGCCACGGCGGCCCGCTGATCGGCAGGCTGCGCACGGCCGGTGCGACCACCGCGCTCGGCGTGGACGTGGTCACCACGGTCGGCGGCGACATGTTCTCCGTGATGCGCGCTGCCCTGCTGAGCACGTACCTCGTCCCGGGCCCGCACGTGACCCCCGGCGACATCCTGCGAATGGCCACCCTGGACGGGGCGGTCGCGCTCGGCCTCGCCGACCAGGTCGGCTCGCTCAAGGTCGGCAAGCAGGCCGACATCGTGATGCTGCGGGCCGACGACGTGAACCTGGCGTGCGCGCACGACCACATCGGTACCGTCGTCACGGCCGCGCACCCCGGCAACGTCGACACCGTGCTGGTGGCCGGCAAGGTGGTCAAGCAGAACGGCAAGCTGGTGGGCCATGACCTGAACGACGTGCGTGCCAAAGCACTGCAGGCCGCGGAGTACGTCACCGCCACATCGGTTTCCACCGCTTGAGCGTCGCTCTAACAGGGGACGCCACAATTTGTTCGTACTGACGCCTGAAAAGCACGAAAGAAAGCCTCGGTCCGCGCAGTTCGATTCGGATGAGGCGTTTCAGTGCCGGGCTGGATCGGCGCGGATCCAGCCCGGGCGCCCCGCCGACGATCGTTGACCGCGCTCCGCCATCAGCGCCGCCGGGTGCCGGCGACCGACGCGAAGGGATCTGCGCACATGTCCGCAAACGCAACCTTGAACCGGTTCGCCGACTTCATGGTGGGACCGGCGAGGTTCGCCAACCTGTTGACCTGCTTCGAGCTCGGGCTGATCGACGTGCTCAGGCAATGTGGCGGCCAGACCGCGGTCCAGCTCGGTGAGACAGTCGGCGCCACACCGGACGCCGTGGAACAGCTCCTGCTCCTGCTCGTGAAGGAAGGCTTTGTCGCCCAGGACGAAACGACCGGTGGTTACCGCCTTGACGCGCTTGCCGAGGTCGCACCGGCCGATCTGCGGCGGGTGCTCACCCTGATGGACATGATCAAGATGACCATGCTCCGCCAGGTCTTCTACCTGACCGAAAGCGTGCAGACCGGCACCCTCGTCGGGCTGAGCGAGCTCTACGGGTTCCAAGGCGGCACGCTGTACGACGCCGTCGCCGTGCACCAGGACCTGCGGATTTCCTGGTCGACGTTGATGGACAACGTCACCGCGCACATCGACCCGTGGTTCTTCGAAAACATCACGATCCCGGTCGGCGCCCGCGTGCTCGACGTCGCGGGCAACACGGGTCTCGGCGCGATCCTGACCCACAAGCTGAAGGGGTCGGCCGGTTTGCACGTGACCACGTTCGACCTGCCCGAGAAGGAGCAGGAAAGCCTGGCGAACTTCGCCTCGCACGGTCTGGAGGACCAGTGCTCGTTCGTCGGCGGCGATGTCTTCAAGACGCTCCCGGCCGGCTACGACGTCGTGATGATCAAACACTTCCTGGACATGTGGGACAAGACCGAGGTGCGCAAGATCCTCCGTGCGGCCCACGGTTCGCTGAACGACGGCGGGCAGGTGCACATCCTCGTGCCGGTGTACCCGGAGGACACCAGGGACTCCGCCTCCGTCGACATCGACTTCTTCCCCGCGTTCTTCCTCGGCTGCACCATGGGCCAAGGCGGCCCGCAGAAGCTGTCGACCTACTGCGCCCTGTTGCGGGAGTGCGGGTTCGAGGTCACCAGCACCGTCACCCAGGACCCCGCCAAACTGTTGCCGGGCACCTTCGTCGTACACGGCATCCTTTCGGCGAAGAAGACGTCATGACCAGGCCCGTCCGTGCCGCCGCACACGTCTGGCCCGGTGGCGCCCCGGACTACCGGACGTGGCGAGCGGCGGTGCTGCGGGCCGAAGAACTCGGGACCGACATCGTCTTCGGGTACGACCACTTCCACAAGCCCGCGGTTCGCCGTACCGCCAACGGGATCGTGCTGGAGCCGGTTCAGCCGGATGTGACGAACTTCGAGGCATGGACCGCGCTGGCGTCCTGGGCTGAGATCACCACCACCACCGAGATCGGTGTGCTGGTCACCGGGATCGCCTATCGCAACCCCGACCTGCTCGCCGACATGGCGCGCACGGTCGACCACATCAGCGGCGGCAGGCTGATTCTCGGCGTCGGCGCCGGCTGGTTCGAAAAGGACTATGTGGTTTACGGCTACGACTACGGGACGTTGCGCTCACGGATGGACCTGTTCGCCGAAGGCCTGCGACGGATCGAGCACCGGCTGGCGAACCTGACGCCGAAACCGGTGCGGCAGATCCCGATCCTCATCGGCGGTGCCGGAGAACGGCGCACGCTCCCGCTCGTCGGCAGGCACGCCGACATCTGGCACAGCGGGCTGGACCGCGAGACCTTCCGCCGCAAGAACGACATCGTCAAGCAGCACGCGGCCGCTGCGGGACGCGACGACAGCGTCATCGAGCGGGCCACCACCTGGACCACGGCCGGCCAAGCAGACACCCTGCTGGCCGAGGACATCACGTTGCACGTCACGGAACTCAAGCCCACGGACAAGGGCTACGACTTCACGACGTTGACCGACCTGCTGGCGTGGCGGGACGCCAATCGGTAGCCGGCAGCAGGTCAAGGTCCAGAACAGCACAAGGATGGGCGGCATGGAGTATCGGCAGCTGGGCAGGTCCGGAATCCGCGTGTCCGCCCTGTCCATGGGTGCGCTGACGTTCGGCGGGCGCGGCGTTTTCGCCAAGGTGGGTACCACCGACCCGGCCGCCGCCGCCCGTCAGGTCGACCAGGCGGTCGACGCCGGCGTCAACCTCTTCGACACTGCCGACGCCTACTCCGGTGGCGCGTCGGAGGAAATCCTCGGTCAGATCCTGAAGGGGCGGTTGGACAGGGTGCTGATCGCCACGAAAGCGAGGATGCCGACAGGCAACGGCCCCAACGACGCGGGCCTTTCGCGGCATCACCTGATCACTGCGTGCGAGGCGAGCCTGCGCCGGCTGGGCACCGACCACATCGACCTGTATCAGGTACACCAATGGGACGGTGCGACGCCGCTCGAGGAAACCTTGTCCGCGCTGGACAATCTGGTGCGTGCGGGCAAGATCCGTTACGTGGGCTGTTCGAACTATTCCGGCTGGCACCTGATGAAAGCTCTGGCGACCGCCGACCGCCTCGGCGTGACCCGGTTCGTCAGCCAGCAGATCTACTATTCGCTGCAGGCCAGGGAGGCCGAGCACGAACTCATCCCAGCGGCGATAGACCAGGGCGTCGGTGTGCTGGTGTGGAGCCCGCTGGCGGGCGGGCTGCTGTCCGGCAAGTACCGGAGGGGCGAGCCGGCACCGGAGGGGTCGCGACGGTTTGCCGGATGGGACGAACCGCCGGTTCGCGACGAGGGGCAACTGTACGACATCGTTGACGTCCTGGCCCAAATCGCCGGTGATCGTGGCGTCTCCCCGGCCCAGGTCGCCCTTTCCTGGCTGCTGGCCAGGCCCGCCGTAACCTCGCTCGTGATCGGCGCCCGAACCGGCGAACAGCTGGCGGACAACCTCGGCGCCACCGATCTCGTGCTTGCCGCGGACGAACGTGCCCGGCTCGACGAGGTGAGCGGTTCGCCGCTGCCCTACCCGTACTGGCACCAGGCGAAGCTGGCGAAAGACCGGCTCAGTCCGGCCGACGAAGCGCTGCTCGGCCACCAGACAAGAATGGTTTGAGGAGAAGGTCCATGGCAGAAATCACCGAAGCGGTGGAAACACCGTCCCTCTACGAACGTCTTGGCGGCGTCTTCGGGATCGCCGCCGTTATGGACGTTCTCGTCGACCGGCTCTTCACGAATGTCTGGGCCAACCGGAATCCCTACGTCGCCGCGATGCACGAGCGCAACGGGCGTCCCGGGTTCAAGTTCATGGTCACCGCGTGGTCGGTCGAGCAGACCGGCGGCCCGAAGTGTTACCCCGGGCGGGACATGCACTACGCCCATGTCGACATGGTCGCGACCGAGCACGACTTCGACGTTGTGGCTTTGGAAATCGCCGCCACACTGAGCTTCTGCGGCGTGGGCGTGCAGGAGCAGAAGGAATACCTGGAGATCATCGAGAGCTACCGGCGCGAAGTGCTGGACGCCCCGGCGAACGAGCGAGCGAAAGAGACGAAAGCAGCGGACAGAAAGACCGGTTGAGAAGTCCCGACAGATTTGAGCAGTGGGGCATGCGAAGGCTTGTTCGATGACCCATCCCCCGACCAACGAGAGGAAGTCAGCAACGATGATTACCGAGGAACAGTACTTTCTTGGCTACCGGAGCGCGGAGTGGGAGCGGCTGCGGGAACAGGCGGAGGACTTCCAGCCCGAGGCGGCCTGGTTGTTCGACCAGGTCGGAAGGCTCGACGGCAAGACCGTCGTGGAACTCGGCGTGGGACCCCGTGGCTGCCTGGACGAGCTGGCCGCTCGGGTGGGGCCGGACGGAACCGTCATCGGCGTCGAGCGCGACGCCGAGTCGGTCGAGCTCGCGCGCAAGTTCGTGGTGGACCGCACGCTGGACAACGTCGACGTCCGGCACGGCGATGCGCGTGCGACCGGCCTCCCCGGCAACAGCTTCGACTTCGTCACCGAGCGGCTGATCCTGCACAACGTGCCGAGGCCCGAGGAGATCGTCGCCGAGGCGGTCCGGCTGGCCCGCCCGGGTGGATGTGTCGCGTTCCACGAGGGTGATCGGGTGGGGCAGGTGTGCGACCCGCCCGCCGAGTCGTGGAACCGGCTCATGGAGGTCACCCAGCGGTACGCAGACGGCAACAAGATCAACGTGTTCGTCGGCAGGCGGCTGCCCGGCCTGCTCCGCCGCGCGGGCCTCGTCGACGTCCGGGTGCGGCCCGTTCTCTACATCGACCACGAGCCCGGACACCCGCGGCGCATGGTCCTCGCTGACTTCGCCGAGAACCTGCGTGACCGGCTCATCTCGAGCGAGCTGATCACCAGAGAAGAGTTCGACGATCTTCACGCGGCGTTGCGCCGTCACCTCGCCGATCCGGACACCACCGTGATCTCACACCTGTACGTCCAGGCCTGGGGCCGCAAGCCCGAGTGATCGCGTCGTGGTCCAGCACGGTCGGAGACGCCCGCCGCGACGTTGCGGCGGGACTGAGGTCGCACGCTGAAACCGCAAGAGGAGCTACCGAAATGACCACGTCGCTGGAGAATCTCTCCACCGAGACGCGAACGTTCGCACCACCGCCCGAGTTGGCCGCCGCTGCCAACGCCACGGCGGACACCTACGACGACGCCGCCCTCGACGCGCCGGCGTTCTGGGCACGGCAGGCGGAGCGGCTCGTGTGGGCGAAGAAATGGGATCAGGTCCTCGACTGGAGCAATCCGCCGTTCGCCAAGTGGTTCATCGGCGGTGAGCTGAACATCGCCTACAACTGCGTGGACCGCCACGTCGAGGCGGGCAAGGGCGAAAAGGTCGCCATCCACTGGGAGGGCGAGCCCGGCGACACCCGTACGATCACGTATGCGGACCTGCTCAAGAGCGTCAGCCAGGCGGCGAACACGCTGACCGAGCTCGGTGTGACGGCCGGTGACCGGGTGGCCATCTACCTGCCGATGATCCCGGAGGCCGCGGTCTCGATGCTGGCCTGCGCCCGTATCGGCGCCATTCACAGCGTCGTCTTCGGCGGATACTCGGTGGACGCGCTCGCCACCCGGATCCAGGACGCGAGCGCGAAAGTCGTCATCACCGCGGATGGCGGCTACCGGCGTGGCAGACCGTCGGCGCTCAAACCCACCGTCGACGACGCCGTCGCACGTTGCTCGAGCGTCGAGCACGTGCTGGTCGTCCGCCGCACCGGCGAGGACGTCACCTGGACCGAGAAGGACCTGTGGTGGCACGAGACCGTCGAGCAGGCGAACGACAAGCACGAGCCGCAGGCGTTCGACTCCGAGCACCCGCTCTTCATCCTCTACACCTCGGGCACGACCGGTAAGCCGAAAGGCATCCTGCACACCGCCGGCGGCTACCTGACCCAGGTCTCCTATACCCACTGGTCCGTCTTCGACCTCAAAGCCGAAACCGACGTGCACTGGTGCGCAGCCGACATCGGCTGGATCACCGGGCACTCGCACATCGTCTACGGTCCACTGTCGAACGGCGCCACCGAGGTCATGTACGAGGGTGCTCCGGACACCCCGCACCATGGCCGGTTCTGGGAGATCGTCGACAAGTACAAGGTCAGCATCCTGTACACCGCGCCCACCCTCATCCGCACCATGATGAAGTGGGGCGACGACATCCCGGCCAAGTACGACCTGTCGTCGCTACGCATCCTCGGCAGCGTCGGCGAGCCGATCAACCCCGAGGCCTGGATGTGGTACCGCGAGCACGTCGGCCACAACAATGCCCCTGTCGTGGACACCTGGTGGCAGACCGAGACCGGCGGGATGATGATCTCGCCGCTACCCGGCGTGACCGCCACGAAGCCCGGCTCGGCGATGACCCCGCTGCCGGGCATCTCCGCCGACGTGGTCAACGACGAGGCCGAGCCGGTGCCGAACGGCGGCGGCGGCTTCCTCGTGCTACGCGAGCCGTGGCCCGCGATGCTGCGTTCCATCTGGGGCGACGACAACCGCTTTGTCGACACTTATTGGTCCCGATTCGGCGCCGGCGCCGGTATCGGTGACGAATGGATCTACTTCGCCGGCGACGGCGCGAAACGGGACGAGGACGGCGCGCTGTGGCTGCTCGGCCGGGTCGACGACATCATGGTCATCTCGGGCCACAACATCTCCACCACCGAAGTCGAATCCGCGCTGGTATCGCACCCTTCGGTCGCCGAGGCGGCCGTGGTGGGCGCGTCCGACCCGACCACCGGCCAGGCCATTGCCGCATTCGTCATCGCCCGCAGCACCGTGGACACCGCCGGCGAGACAGGGGACCAGCTCGAGGCCGACCTGCGCAACCATGTAGCCAAGACCCTCGGCCCCATCGCGAAACCCCGCCGGATCCTGTTCGTAGCCGAACTGCCCAAGACCCGCTCCGGCAAAATCATGCGACGCCTGCTGAAGGACGTCGCCGAGAATCGCACGCTGGGCGACGTCAGCACGCTTCAGGATTCGGCGGTCATGGATCTGATCAAGACGGGATCCGGAACGGCGGAAGACTGAGCCGGGAGCCTCGCGTCAGCGCGGCCCCCGGCTCGACCGCTACCCCTCGACCGCTACACAAGCAGGACGGGAGAGACTACCTAGGAGTCGACTTCGGCGATCAGGCCCGTCGCGAGACATCGGCCACGCGACCTCGCCCGAGCCGAGTGCCCCGTCCAGCCGGGCGCGGTCGTGCTGAAGGGCCCTTCGCAACGCTTGGCGTGGTGAAGGGCCCTTCAGCACTCTCGCCGGCGTCGCCCGGGCACGAACGAACCGTTCGCAGTACCCCCGGCGAACTTCGGATCGGCCTGCCGAGCGCGTCCCGCGGCCAGGTGCAACTCATACGGGCTGATGGCGGTAGTCCGGTCGGCTTTCGCGCTGGTGGCGGCACTTTCAGTCCGTTGCAGACGCCGTTGTTGTCCAACCGCGCCAATAGTTCACCCGTCCCGCATGCGGCATACTCCCAGCGGGTATCGAAGGAGAACCGGTCGGTCGCTTCCCGGTCCTACAGGCCCGCATCAGTCTCCCTGGTCACGCCTGGTCGACGATGGCGACCACCCGGGTCCAGGCCGCACCGAGCCCGGCGAGCTTGACCGGGAAACAGGCCACGGTGAAGCCGGCAGCCCCGGGAAGCGCGTCGAGATTCGTGAGCTTCTCCAGTTGGCAGTATGGCTTCTCCCGGCCGTAGAGATGCGCGGGCCAGAGCACCCGGTTGTCCTGGTTCTCCCGGTAGTCGCCGAGCATCGAGGCGAACGGCCGGTCGAAACCCCAGGCGTCGATGCCGATCACCTCGACCCCGCGCTCGACGAGGTAGGCCGTCGACTCCCGGGTCATCCCGGGATGGTCGGTGCGGTAAGCCTCGGTCCCCCACAGCCGATCCGCCCCGGTCCACAGCAGGACGATGTTTCCCGGCTGGAGTTCGACGGGCGCCTTCGCCAGCGCGTCCTCGATGTCGGCCGCGGTGATCCCCACTCCAGGTGGGATGTGCCGAAGGTCGAGCCGGATGCCGGGGGCGAAGCACCAGTCCAGCGGGATCTCGTCGATGGCAGCCGCCGGACGTTCGCCGCTTCGCAGACCATAATGCAGCGGCGCGTCCATGTGGGTGCCCGTGTGCGTGGTGAGCGTGACCGTCTCGTTGGAGATCGCCTCACCTTCCGGGAAGTCTTCCGGCCGCAGGCCCAGTGCGGCCGGTGCCGACTTGTGGTCGATGACCGAGACCTCGACCGGCGTGGCCTCGCTCGGACCGTTCAACACCGGAACGCTGAGGTCGATCAGGCGGCTCACGCCGGACTGCCGACGGCCTGCGCGCGCCGCTCGGACTCCTTGCGCACCGCGTCCAGGTCTGCGTCACTGTTGCGGTCCACGGCGGCCCGCAGCAACTCGGTGGCCTTTTCCCGGGACGGAACTGCTTCGGTCGGCCGAGCGGCGAAGTCATGGGTGATGACGAGCTGGGTGCGTCCCTCGTCCAGTGGGAGCGCGCGCCACTCACCACCCATGAATTCGATCATGGGAGCGTTCTCCAGCTGTCGGTAGGCGATGACGCGGCGCTCGCGATCGATGTCGCGGCGGGTCACCCAACTCTGCACCTGCCCGCTCACGTCGACCACCAGCCGGGCGATCTGGTGGGTCTTGCTCTCCTCCAGCAGCGTCGACTCCCGGGTGGGCGGAAACAGGTTCGCGTACCCCTCGATGTCGGCCAGCACGGCGAAGACGACGTCCGCCGGCGCCTCGACGGTCACGGTGTGTTCGGTGTGGAACATGGTGTTCGCCTTTCCGCTGCCCGACGGCAGCATCTCCTCGTGGTTGGCGTATGCGGCCTCGTAGTTCAACTCCGCACGCCATTTGGCGATGAACTCGTGCACGGCGGGCTTCTCGGAGAACTTCCGCAGAGTCGCCCCGTCTTGGCAGGAGAACTGCGCGATGTGGGTCGCTGTCATCCCCTTGGCGTGATCGTCGATCGGGAACCGCACGTGCGGCCGCCAGCCGAAGGCCGATACCAGACCGGATTCGACCGTGATCTCGTGCAGCCCGTCGAAGAAGCTCCGGACCTTGTCCTCGTCGGCCTCCGGGGGAAACCGGTAGATGAGTGTGTGCACGATCATGGGACTTCCTTCGAAAGTGGACCGCACGGGGGAATGAGCCAACGTTATGAACGAGATCTGGAGCCGCTCTCGACCGGCACTGAACCTCGGGGCCCGCAGGCGGGCCGATTTCCGGCGACAAGCGGAGTTTCCGTTCACGGTAGCCCGTTCGACCACAAACTGTTCCGCCGGCCATTGCGTGAATCAGCAGGAGACCACGACGGCTTTAGCACGCGTTGAGACCGTCGCGGCACGGTCGCTTCAAGGTGTTCTGTCTGCACACTGTTCCATGATGCCGGGAGCGCGGATGCTTTCTGAGAAAGACCTCATCGGAAGCTGGCGACTGGCGGCCCATTACTACTTGGACGACGACGGATCCACCAGCGAGGGACCGATGGGTGACCAGGCAGATGGGCTGCTGATCTATCACGAGGATGGCTACATGGCGGCCAGTCTGATGCGCACCAGCCTGCCGACGACCACGAACGGCACCCTGCCACCGCCCTACCTCGGGTCCAGGGACGACTACCTCGGTTACGCCGGTCGCTGGCACGTGCGCGACGACACCGTGGTGCACGAGGTCATCATCGGCTCGCACCATCGGGTGGTGCACACCGAACAGGCACGGCAGGTCCAGGTAGGCGAATCCGGTCTCCAACTGACGCGCCGCCTCGACGGACCGCACGACTACGTCGTCATGGACTGGCGGCGCGCACGAGGTGCTGCCTCGTGAACCGCCGGGTCGTGATCACCGGAATGGGAGTTCGCGCACCGGGATCGCTGGGCAAAGAACGGTTCTGGGAGCTGTTGTCGGCTGGGCGGACGGCGACCAGACGCATCTCTCTCTTCGACCCCGCGCCGTACCGGTCGCAGGTCGCCGCGGAGGTGGACTTCGACGCCGAGGCAGAAGGACTGAGCCCCCGGGAAGTCCGGCGGATGGACCGGGCAGCCCAGTTCGCGGTGGTGTGCGCACGCGAGGCGCTCGCCGACAGCGGGATCGACCTCGACGCATGGTCACCGCATCGGGTGGGGGTGAGCTTGGGCAGCGCGGTGGCGGCGGCGACCAGCCTCGAGCAGGAGTACCTCGTGCTGTCCGACTCGGGTCGCTCCTGGGAGATGTCGCCGGATCACCTGTCGCCGCACATGTTCGACTACATGGTCCCGAGCAGCATGTCGGCCGAGGTCGCCTGGGCGGTCGGCGCGGAGGGGCCGGTCGCGATGGTGTCGGACGGCTGCACGTCCGGGATCGACGCCGTCGGGCACGCGGCCGTACTGATCCGGGAAGGCAGCGCGGACGTCGTGATCGCGGGCGCCACGGACACTCCGATCACGCCGATCGTGGTCGCCTGTTTCGACGCGATCAAGGCGACAACCACTTACAACGACGACCCGGCGCACGCTTCCCGACCGTTCGACGGCACCCGCAACGGTTTCGTTCTCGCCGAAGGCGCGGCCATGTTCGTGATGGAGGAACTGACCTCGGCGGTAGCGCGGGGTGCGCGCGTCTACGGCGAAGTGAGTGGTTTCACCAATCGGTGCAACGCATACCACATGACCGGCCTGAAGGCCGACGGCCGGGAAATGGCCGAGGCGATCCGGGTCGCTCTCGACCAGGCCCAGCTCAATCCCTCGGACATCGACTACATCAACGCGCACGGCTCGGGAACGAAGCAGAATGACAGGCACGAAACCGCCGCGTTCAAACGCAGTCTCGGCGACCGTGCCTACCGGACGCCGGTCAGTTCGCTGAAGTCCATGGTCGGTCACTCCCTCGGCGCCATCGGCTCGGTGGAGATCGCTGCGTCGCTGCTGGCCATGGCGAACCATGTGGTGCCACCCACGGCGAACCTGCACGTCTCCGATCCGGAATGCGATCTGGACTACGTGCCGAACGTGGCTCGCGAACACCATATCGACACCGTGCTCACCGTGGGCAGCGGCTTCGGCGGCTTCCAAAGCGCGATGGTCCTCACTCGGCCGAAGCGGGCGAGCGCATGAGCGTGATCACGGGCCTCGGC
>NZ_JBEZYB010000063.1:0-49005 GCF_040638285.1 Amycolatopsis sp. NPDC026612 | reverse complement strand
GCCGCCCCCCGGCCGCCGCCGCGGGGGCCCCACCGGCCACCCCCCCCGGAACAGGTGGGCCGGCCCCCCGCGCCCGCCGGGGGCCCCCGGGGCCCGGGTCACTTCGCGGGAGGCGAAGCCAGTGCGGCCGTCTGGCGGCGTGGGGTGCGGCGCCGCTGCTGGGCCGGGATCTGCACCGTGCCCAGCGCGGAATGGACCGCCGCCTCGGCGAGGACGGCCAGTTCGCGACGGGTTTCCGCGCGGCCCGGGGCGATCTCCGGGCAGACGTGGATCTCGAGCACCAGCCCGCGCAGGGCCGCGACCCGGCGCAGGGACGCGATCAGCGACTCCGGGCCGATGAACGCCGGGCGGCTGGTCTCGCGGCCGTCGGCGAGGCGGTACCTCAACGCGATCGGGCGCACCGGGACACCGCCGTCGATGGCCGCCTGGAACGTCGCCGTCGTGAAGCGTCCCGAGGCCAGGCCGCACCACGTCGTGCCCTCCGGGGTGACACTCACCAGCGACCCCGCCCTGAGCGCGTCGGCCAACGATGTCATCGTCGCGGGCAGCGACTTCAGCCGCTCGCGGTCGAGGAAGATGCTGCCGCCGCGGCGGACCAGTCCACCGAGCACCGGCCAGCCCGCGATCTCCTTCTTGGCCAGCGCGCGCATCGGCCGCAGTGCGTTGATCGCGACGATGTCCAGCCACGAGATGTGGTTGTTGACCACCAGCGCACCACGGCCGGCGGGTGCGGTCAGGAAGTCGGCGCCGCCGTGGATGTCCAGCCGGACACCGAACGCCCGCAGCACGCCGCGGAAGATCAGCCGGAGCAGGCACTCGCGGCCCGGCGCCACCAGCAGCAGGGGCGCGGACAGCAGTGCGGCGAGGACGGCGGAGATCGCCGCCGCGAAGCGCAGGACCCTGCGCGGCAGGCCCACCACCGGGTCGTCGGCGGTGAGGCACCCGCCGCCGCACGGCGAAGACGGCATCCAGGCGTGGCTCATGCCCGGCCCCCGAGGAAGAACTTCAGGTAGCGCGCGTCGACGTTCTGCAGGTCGAGGAGGACGAAGAAGTCCGCGACGCCGAAGTCGACGTCCAGCGCGGGCGGCCCGCAGACCTTCGCCCCGAGCCGGACGTAGCCCTTGATCAGCGGCGGCAACGTGGGCCGCGCCGGGCGCCCGATGCCCGAGACGTCCCAGGGGATCAACGGCGTGACGCGCGTGGCTTCGCCGGAGTAGTGCTTGGTGCGCAGGACGTCCCACACCCCGGCGGCGAAGGAGCCGTCGTCCACCAGCGGGACGGACGCGCAGCCGGCGAGGTAGCGGTGACCGGAAAGCAGCATGTAGCGGGCGATCCCGGCCCAGACCAGGCTGACGACGGCGCCGCTGCGGTGGTCCGGGTGCACGCACGACCGGCCGGTTTCGACCAGCGACGGTCGCAGGCCCTCGATCGCGGTCAGGTCGAACTCGCTGTCGGCGTAGAGCTTCCCGGCCTGGGCGGCGCGCTCCGGCGGCAGCATGCGGTAGCAGCCGACGATCTCGCCGGTGTTGTCGTCGCGGACGACCAGGTGGTCGCAGAACTCGTCGAACTCGTCGACGTCCAGACCGGGCCGCGGGGAGTGGAGGCGCGCACCCATTTCCTCGGCGAAAACCAGGTGGCGCAGTTTCTGCGCCGCGATCACTTCGTCGTTCGCGTGCGCGACGAGAAGCGAGTACCGGGGGGCGTCGGCGGGGAGCTCGGCAGCCGCCTGATCAGTGCTGACGAGGAGCTGTGACGTCGTCATGGTCAAGGTTTACCTGCGCGGAGGCAGCCGCGGAGAGTGCCATCCGATGACCGGTCAATGCACGTTCAGTTAATGGCGGGTTCTCAGGTCCCCGGAATGCGCGAAGGGCCTTCCGGGATGTCCCGGAAGGCCCTTCGACGAGGCCGGAATTCAGCCCTTGCGCTTCTCGACCGCCTCGGTCAGCTGCGGGGCGACGTTGAACAGGTCGCCGACGATGCCGAAGTCGGCGATCTCGAAGATCGGCGCCTCCGCGTCCTTGTTGACGGCGATGATCGTCTTCGACGTCTGCATGCCGGCGCGGTGCTGGATCGCGCCGGAGATGCCGAGCGCGATGTACAGCTGCGGCGAGACCGTCTTGCCGGTCTGGCCCACCTGGAACTGCGCCGGGTAGTAGCCGGAGTCGACAGCGGCACGCGACGCGCCGACGGCGGCGCCGAGTGAGTCGGCCAGCTTCTCGACGACGTCGAACTTTTCCGCGGAGCCGACGCCGCGGCCGCCGGAGACCACGATCGAGGCCTCGGTCAGCTCCGGCCGGTCACCGCCGGTCACCGGCTCCACGCCGGTGATCTTGGTCGCCTTCGCCGCGTCGACGGCGGGGAGCTCGACGGTCTCTTCGGCTGCCGCGCCCTCGGCGGGCTCGGCCTCGACCGCACCCGGGCGGATGGAGACGACCGGCGCGCCCTTCGCGGACTTGGACTTGACCGAAAACGCGCCACCGAAGATCGACTGGTCGATGACACCGTCGCCGTTGACGCCCACGGCGTCGTAGATGAGGCCGGAGCCCAGGCGCACGGCCAGGCGGGCGGCCACCTCCTTGCCCTCACCGCTGGCGGTGACGAGCACGGCAGCCGGGGACGCCTGCTGCGCGAGCGCGGCGAGCACGTCCACCTTCGGCGTGACCAGGTAGTTCGCGGCGTCGTCGCCTTCTGCGACATACACCTTGGCGGCGCCGTGCGAAGCCAGCGCCTGCTTCGCCTTGGCGGCGGTGCCGGTCGGGCCGACGACGACGGCCGACGGCTCACCGAGCGCGCGGGCTGCGGTCAGCAGCTCGAGCGTGACCTTCTTGACCTCACCGTCGACGTGGTCGACGAGGACGAGTACTTCAGCCATGGTTCTAGTTCCTCCTCGAAGAGCCGTTGTCAGATGAGCTTCTGGCCGACCAGGTACTCGGCGACCTTGGTGCCACCGTCGCCCTCGTCTTCGACCTTCTCGCCGGCGGTGCGCGGCGGCTTCGGCGAGGACTCGGTCACCGTGGACCACGCGTTGGCCAGACCGACCTCGCCCGCGTCGACACCCAGGTCGGCGATGGTGAACGTCTCGACCGGCTTCTTCTTCGCGGCCATGATGCCCTTGAACGACGGGTAGCGCGGCTCGTTGATCTTCTCGCCGACGCTCACGATCGCGGGCAGGGTCGCCTCGAGGTGGGTGAGACCGTCCTCGGTCTCGCGGGTGGCCTTGATCGTCGAGCCTTCGACGGTCAGCTCGCGGACGTAGGTGACCTGCGGCAGGCCGAGTAGCTCGGCGAGGATCGCCGGGACGGCGCCACCGCGGCCGTCGGACGACTCGTTGCCCGCGATGACGAGGTCGAAGCCCTCGACCTTGGAGATCGCGGCGGCGATCACCTTCGCGGTGGCGATCGCGTCGGAGCCGTGCAGCGCCTCGTCGGAGACGTGGATCGCCTTGTCGGCGCCCATGGACAGCGCCTTGCGGATGGCGTCGGTCGCGCGGGCCGGGCCCACCGAGACCACGGTGACCTCGCCCTCGCCGGCTTCCTTGATCTTCAGCGCTTCTTCGACAGCCTTCTCGTTGATCTCGTCGAGCACGGCGTCGGCGGATTCGCGGTCAAGGGTGTGGTCGGACCCGTTGAGCTTCCGCTCCGAGTAGGTGTCCGGTACCTGCTTGACCAGGACGACGATGTTGGTCATGGGTCTGCTTCGACCTCCCGGTTCGTGGCCCGCGGAAGACCACGGGACAGTGCTCTACTGGCCGGTAGATTAGGGCCATTCCGCCGCCAGGACCCGTCGAGGTGACGCCATTCACCTGGATGAGCAATCTAGTGGGACCATCGTCCCGATAGTCGACCGGTTACCTCACCCGAACTGCCGTTCGTCCGATTGGACCAACCGCGGCCTACTACCAGTAGGTCGACAACGATTAACCTCCTTCACCATGCCCGCGCGCATCGCCGTCGTCACCGACTCGAGCTCCTGCCTGCCCGACCCCGTCGCCGCCCGCTGGGCCATCGGGGTCGTGCAGATCCAGCTGAGCCTGGGAAGCCACTTCGACGACGAAAACCGCTTCGACCGCGACGAAGTGATCGGCGCCATGAGAGCCGGGCAGGTGATCACCACGGCGCCCCCGGACCCGGGGGCGTTCTTCTGGACCTACCAGGAAGCGGCCGCCGCCGGCGCGACCGCCATCGTCAGCATCCACCTCTCCGGCCGCATGTCCGACACCATCCGCGCGGCCCGGGAAGCCGCCCAGCAGGTGCGCATCCCGGTGCACGTCCTCGACAGCCGGACCACCGGCATGAGCCTCGGCTTCGCCGCCGTGTCCGCCGCCAGGGCGGCCGCGGCCGGCGCGGACGCCGGCCGGGTCATCGAGGCCGCCGAACGCCGGTGCACCACCAGCACCGAGTTCATCTACGTCGACACGCTCGAATACCTCCGCCGCGGTGGCCGGATCGGCACCGCGCAGGCCATGCTCGGCAGCGCCTTCTCGATCAAGCCGCTGCTCACGGTCAAGGACGGCGAGGTCGCGCCGCTGGCCCGCGTCCCCGGCACGCGGCGCGCCCTGGCCAAGATGGTGGACCTCGCGGTGAAGAAGTCCGGCGGTTTCCGCGCCGACATCGCCGTGACCCGGTTCGGGGCCAGCGACCACGAGCTGGAGATCGGACGGCAGATCGAACGCCGGGTGCCGGCGATGGTCGAAAGCATGGTCGTCGAAGCGAGCACGGTCATCGGGGCGCACTTGGGCCCCGGCGCGCTCGGCATCACGGTGTCGCCGGTGGGCTGACCCGGCGCGCCGGGACCAGCAGGAGCGCGAGCGGCAGCAGCACGCCCAGCCCGGTCGTCGCGACGATGAGCACCTGGTCGATCCGCGGGAAGTGCCCGACGTGGCCGAGGTGGTAGACGAAGTGCGGGACGCCGAAGAGCAGCGCCGAGACGGCCGCGAGCCGCGCCACGGTTGTGGTGCCGATCACGGCGGCCCCGATCAGCAGCGCCGCGAGCCCCAGGTTGAGGCCGCCGAAGTCGCGCAGGAGGTGCTCGTTGAACGGTCCGTCCATCGCCACCCAGCCGGCGCGGAAGCCGGGAAACTGCTGGTAGAAGCCGGACGGGGAGATCAGCGGCCAGAGGCCGACGGGCACTTCGGCGAGTCCGAAGACGACGAGCAGTACGCGGGTGATGGTCCGTTGCATGACCACGGAACGAGACGGCAGTGCCCGACGTGACACCCGCTAGGGTCGCGGAGGTGACCACCCCAGCCACCCGGGCCGAGGCGCTGCACCTGACCGGCGAACGGACCGTCCCCGGCATCGCCGAGGAAAATTATTGGTTCCGTCGCCACGAAGCTGCGTACGTCGCCCTGCTCCCCCACTGCGCGGACGCGACGGTGCTCGAAGCCGGCTGCGGCGAGGGCTACGGCGCCGGGCTCGTCGCCACCACGGCTCGCCGGGTGGTCGCGCTGGACTACGACGTCCCGACCACCGAGCACGTCGCTCGCCGCTACCCCGAAGTCGCCGTTGCGCGGGCGAACCTGGCGTATCTGCCGCTACGGGACGGCGCCGTCGACGTCGTGGCCAATTTCCAGGTCATCGAGCACCTGTGGGACCAAGCCGGCTTCCTCGCCGAGTGCCGGCGGGTGTTGTCGCCGAACGGCAAACTGCTGGTCACGACGCCGAACCGGCTGACCTTCACGCCGGACAGCGACACGCCGCTGAACCCGTTCCACACCCGCGAGCTGGCGCCGTCCGAACTGGCCGGGCTGCTCACCGACGCCGGGTTCGAGATCGAATCGCTGCACGGGCTGCACCACGGCGAGGCCGTGCGCGCGCTCGACGAGCGCTACGGCGGTTCGATCATCGACGCCCAGCTCGAGGTGGTCATGGGCAAGCTGCCGGGCCAGGCTGTGTGGCCGGAGGCCCTGCTCGCCGACGTTGCCGCAATCGGCGCAGGCGGGTTCGACATCCACGGCGACGACCTCGACGCAAGCCTCGACCTCATCGCCGTGGCGGTGCGCCGATGAGCGAAGGGACCTTCTGCCTCGTCGTGCACAGCCACCTGCCCTGGCTGCCGCACCACGGGAGCTGGCCGGTCGGCGAGGAATGGCTCTACCAGGCGTGGGCGCACTCCTACCTGCCGATGGTCGAGCTCTTGGAGCGCTTCGCCGACGAGGGCCGCCGCGACGTGCTGACGCTGGGCGTGACGCCGGTGCTCGCCGCCCAGCTCGACGATCCGTACAGCATCCGCGCGTTCCACGACTGGCTCGGCCACTGGCAGCTGCGCGCCCAGCACGCGGCGACGCTGTGGCGCGGCGATCCGCTGTTGCGCGAGCTCGCCGCGGCCGAGTACCGGACCGCCGTCCGCGCGGCCGAAGAACTCGGCACGCGCTGGCGGCACGGGTTCTCCCCGGTCCTGCGGTCCCTGGTCGACAATTCGACCATCGAACTGCTCGGCGGCCCGCTGGCCCACCCATTCCAGCCGTTGCTGGACCCGCGGGTGCGGGAGTTCGCGCTGAACGCCGGGCTCGCCGATACGGCGCTGCGGCTCGGGACGCGGCCCGAGGGGATTTGGGCACCCGAGTGCGGCTACGCGCCTGGTATGGAAAAGGACTACACGGCCGCGGGCGTGCGGCGGTTCATGGTCGACGGCCCGTCGCTGCGGGGCGAGACGTGGGCCGCGCGGCCGGTCGGCGACACCGACGTCCTCGCCTTCGCCCGGGACCTCGAAGTCACCTACCGCGTCTGGTCGCCGAAAGCCGGCTACCCCGGCCACGCCGCTTATCGCGACTTCCACACGTGGCAGCACGAGGTCGGCCTCAAGGCGGCGCGGGTCACCGGCAAGACGGTCGAGCCGCAGGACAAGGCGCCGTACGACCCGGCGCTCGCCGCGGATGTGCTGGGGACGCACGTCAAGGACTTCGTCGAGACCGTCGTGACGCGGCTGCGGTCGCTGAAACGGCAACACGGGCGTGAGGCGCTCGTGGTCGCCGCTTACGACACGGAGCTGTTCGGGCACTGGTGGCACGAAGGACCGGCGTGGCTGGAGGGGGTGCT
Organism: Amycolatopsis sp. NPDC026612; assembly: GCF_040638285.1. NCBI lineage: Bacteria > Bacillati > Actinomycetota > Actinomycetes > Pseudonocardiales > Pseudonocardiaceae > Amycolatopsis > Amycolatopsis sp. NPDC026612. The sequence continues at coordinate 41,968 of NZ_JBEZYB010000063.1, read as the reverse complement.
GCGCGCGCTGCCCGACGCCGGCGTGCGGGTGACGACGCTGAAGGGCGCGATGGACGCCGGGCACGTCGGCGCGCCGATCGACCTGCCTTCGTCGTCGTGGGGCTCGGGCAAGGACTGGCGTGTCTGGGACGGCGAGCAGGTCAAGGACATGGTCGCCGCGAACACGGCGCTGCAGGAGCGACTGCTCGAGCTGGTCCGGGGGCAGGACCGGACGGCGCGGGACACCGTCGCCGATCAGGCCGTGGCCGAGGCGATGCTCGCGCTGGAAAGCGACTGGGCGTTCATGGTCACGAAGGACTCCGCCGCGGACTACGCGCGGCGCCGCGCCCAGGTGCACACCGAGCGCTTCGACGCGCTGACCCGGCTGCTGCGCCGCGGCGATCGCGCCCGTGCCGAGGAGCTCGCCGCCACCTACCGCGCCGACGACGGACCGTTCGGGCACCTCGACGCCCGGGCGCTGAAGCACGACTGAAAGGGACTCACCCGATGGGAATCCACGAAATTCGGCTCAAGACCCTCGATGGGCGGGACAGCTCGCTGGGCGAGTTCGCCGGCAAGGCCCTGCTCGTGGTCAACGTCGCGTCGAAGTGCGGCCTGACCCCGCAGTACTCCGGTCTCGAGCGGCTGCAGGAACGCTTCGGCGGGCAGGGGTTCTCCGTCGTCGGATTCCCGTGCAACCAGTTCGCCGGCCAGGAACCGGGCAGCGCGGACGAGATCCAGACGTTCTGCTCGACGACCTACGGCGTCACGTTCCCGCTCTTCGAGAAGATCGACGTCAACGGCGAGGGGCGGCACCCGCTCTACGCCGAACTGACCGAGACCGCCGACGCCGAGGGCGCGGCAGGCGACGTCCAGTGGAACTTCGAGAAGTTCCTGGTCGGCGCCGACGGCGAGGTCCTTGCGCGGTTCCGGCCGCGCACCGAGCCCGAGGACGAGGCGGTCGTCAAGGCCATCGAGGCAGCGCTTCCGGCTTGATGCCACGGCGGGGGAAGCGACTCCCCCGCCGTCGCCGGGATTCACCGGATCGACTGAAACCGCAGGCGTTCGGGCATCACGCACCGCGGCCGGAATCAGCGCACCGCGGCCGCATTTCCCGGCATCGGCCGTGGTCGTGGTCGTGGTCGAAATCAGGACGAGCCCGCCTCGATCACCGCTCGCACGCACTTCGCGACCACCGCCGGGTCCGCTTTGACCACGCGACGGTCGTAGGTCAGCAGCCCGTTGACCTCATTTTCGACATCGGTCGTCTGGGTGTAGACGGCCGCGGACAAGCCGCGCTCCGCGACCACCCGCTCGAGAGCGACGCTCACCTCGGTGTAGCGCTCGGTGAGCCGCTCGGGCGTCGGCGTCATCTCGTACGCGTTCGGTGGACCGGGCCAGCGGTGGTCGTCCAGAACCAGCCCGAGGCCGCCGTACTCGCCGTCGACGATCGCCCGGCCGTCGCGGACCGACGGTTCCCCGGGGCCCACATAAGTGTGGTCGTCGCAGACGTCGCCCGCGCCGCTGTCCGGCCGCGAAAAACAGCAGTTGACGCCGCTGTTCGCGATCACCAGCCGCGTCGGGTCGAGGGCTTTGACCAATTCCGCGACACGGGCCGTGTCGAACTCGCCCCACCCCTCGTTGAACGGCACCAGCCGACGATCGACGTGACCGCGCTCAGCTGGGTCACCATTTCGGTCAGTTCCGCCTCGAACCGCTCGCGCGCCCGCGGGACCGGGTCCGGTGCGACCCGGGCGGACCGACGAACGAGACGGTCAGCGACGGCATGTCCTGCCAGACGACCAGGCCCAGCGTGTCGGCCCAGAAGTACCAGCGGGCCGGCTCGACCTTGACGTGCTTGCGGACGAAGGTGAAGCCGAGCTCTTTCGTCTTCTCGAGGTCGAACCGCAGGGCGTCGTCGGTGGGCGCGGTCGAGATGCCGTCCGGCCAGTAGCCCTGGTCGAGCGGGCCGTGCAGGAAGGTGATCCGGTCGTTGAGCGCGATCCGCGGACGTCCCTGCCGGTCCGGGAGAAGGCCGATCGTCCGGAGGCCGGTGTAGCTGCCGACCTCGTCCGAAACCGCGCCGTGCCGGTCGAGCAGCCGGACGCGCAGCGAGTAGAGGTGCGGGTCGTCGGGGGTCCAGAGGCGTGGTTCGGGAACGTCCACGCGCACCGGCGTCCCCGCCGCGCCCGACGCCCGCGCCACCTCGCCGTCTTTTGCCGAAACCACGACCACGACCTCGGCACCGCCGGTGACCTGCGGGAACACCGTCACCCCGGTCAAGTCCGGGGTCAGTTCCAGCCGCTCGACGCGGGTCTCGGGGACCGGCTCCAGCCACACCGTTTGCCAGATTCCCGACGACGCCGTGTAGCAGATCCCGCCGGGACTGTTCCGCTGCTTGCCGACCGGGAAGGGCTCGATGTCGGTGCGGTCCTCGGCCCGGACGGTCAGCTCCTGCGGTCCCGAGGCGCGCAACACGTCGGTGATCTCCGCGCTGAACGCCGTGTAGCCGCCTTCGTGCGTGGCGACGAGCTGGTTGTTGACCCAGACCTTCGCCGTCTGGTCGACCGCGCCGAAGTGCAGGAGCACCCGTGAGCCGCGCCAATCGCCGGGGATCCCGAAGAGCCGCCGGTACCAGAGCACCTCGTCCCGTCGTCCGATTCCCGACAACGCCGACTCGGGCGGGAACGGGACCAGGATGCGCTCGGCGTAGCCGGACGGCCGTGGTTCATCCGGCGACGAAGGCCAGCCGGCGTACTCCCAGACGCCGTTGAGGTTGAGCCAGCGGGGCCGGGTCAGCTGGGGTCGCGGGTACTCGGGCAGTGCGTTGCCCGGACCCACCTCGGCGGTCCACGGGGTGGACAGGGGCGGTGCGAGCCGGCGCCAGCCGGTGTCCTCAGGTGCAGTCATCCCGGCCGATGGTGGCAGAGATCGCCGGGTTCACCAGTGAGCCGGCTCACATTCGGCGGCCGCGCCGGCCGGTCGGCCAACCCGGGCGCCGCCGGGCCCTTCCGACTCGCGAGTAACCTCTGCGCATGCGTGTGCTGATGCTGTCCTGGGAGTACCCGCCCGTGGCCATCGGGGGCCTGGCCCGGCACGTCCACGCACTCGCCTGCCACCTCGCCCGCCAAGGTCACGAGGTCGTGGTGCTCTGCCGGCACGCCGCGGGTACCGACGCCGGGACGCACCCGCGCACCGACCGGGTCGTCGAGGGCGTGCGGATCATCCGGGTCGCCGAGGACCCGATGCACGTGACGTTCGAACGCGACCTCGTCGCCTGGACGCTGGCCATGGGGCACGCCATGATCCGCGCCGCGCAGGACCTGCTGCGCACCTGGCAACCCGACGTCGTCCACGCGCACGACTGGCTGGTCGCGCACCCGGCCATCGCGATCGCCGAGGCCGCGCGGGTACCGCTGGTCGGCACGATCCACGCGACCGAGGCGGGGCGGCACTCCGGCTGGCTGTCGCACCCGCTGAACCAGCAGGTTCACTCGGTCGAGTGGTGGCTGGCGAACCGCGCCGACGCGCTGATCACCTGCTCGCAGGCGATGCGCCGCGAGGTCGCGCAGCTCTTCGAGGTCGAGGCGGCCGATGTCACGGTGATCCACAACGGCATCGAGGAACGCGGCTGGCAGGTGCCCGCGGACGAGATCGCGCGCGCCCGCGAGGTCTACAGCCCGGCCGGTGCGCCGCTGTTGCTCTATTTCGGACGACTCGAATGGGAGAAGGGCGTGCAGGATCTGCTGGCTGCCCTTCCCCGCATTCGGCGCCGCCACCCGGGCACGCGCGTGGTCGTTGCCGGAAAAGGACGACACCTCGACGAGCTGGTCGAGCAGTCGCGGAAGCTGCGGGTGCGGCGCGCGGTCGACTTCGTCGGGCACCTGTCCGATCGCGACCTGCGCGCCGCACTGGCCGCGGCCGACGCCGTGGTGCTGCCCAGCCGGTACGAGCCGTTCGGCATCGTCGCGCTGGAGGCGGCGGCGGCCAAGGCGCCGTTGGTCGCGTCGACGGCCGGCGGGCTCGGCGAGGTCGTCGTGCACGGGGAGACGGGCCTGGCGTTCAGCCCCGGGGACGTCCCCGCGCTGGCCGAGGCGGTGACGACGGTCCTCTCGGACGCCGAAGCCGCGGCCGAGCGGGCGCGGGCCGCGCAGTCCCGGCTCGCCGCGGACTTCGACTGGGGCCGCATCGCCGAAGCGACCGCCGAGGTCTACCGGCGGGCGAAACCCGGCGAACCGGTCGAGCTTCCCCGGCCCAAGATCGCCACCGGCAACGCCTTCGAACCGGTGCCGGCCGAGATCCCCGAACTCTAGGCTCAGAAATGGCACGGCCGGATGCAGTCCGGCCGTGGGGCGGCAGGGGTGGTCGTGGTCGCGTCGAAGGCGAAGGCGAAGGCGAAGGCGAAGGCGAGCGAGAACACGACGAACAGGGTCGCGAAGGCGGCTCTCAACCGGCTAATCATGGGGACTCCTCGGGAAACGGCGGCGCGATCGGCGCCTCGCAGCGAGCATCCGCGCCGCTTCCCCGGGAAACAATAAGCGGAACTGCACGGGCCGGTACGTATTCGCCTTCCGTGACGGTTCGTCCGGTTCACCGGGTTCCGGTCAGCACCTGAGCCCGGACGCGTTCCCGCAGCGGGCCGTGCGGGGCGACCGCCGCTCCGGGCTCATCGCCGAAAAAGGCCACCGGCCAATTCCTCGACGCTCAGCGGCGCGGAGTACTCGACGACCGTCGAGCCGACGGCGTATCCGGCGGCCGCGAGCGCCCTCGCGTACCGCTCCTGGCTCGCGTCGTCGGTGCAGCACGCCGATGTCGTCGTGTCCCGAGCACGCCCAACAGCGAGGGCCGGCCGGGAGCCGGCTCAGAAGATCGGCAGCAGGACGCCGTGCTCCGACTGCGGCCGCGGGCCGAAGATGCGGCGGTCGGCTTCGGCGATCGGGACGTCGTTGATGCTGGCTTCGCGCCGGCGCATCAGGCCTTCGTCGCTGAACTCCCAGAGCTCGTTGCCGTAGCTGCGGAACCACTGCCCTTCGGCGGTCCGGGACTCGTACTGGAACCGGACGCCGATGCGGTTGCCGCGGAAGCCCCACAGTTCCTTGCGCAGTGCGTAGTCCAGTTCGCGCGCCCATTTCTCGGTGAGGAACTCGACGATCCGCGCGCGTCCGACGACGTGCCGGTCGCGGTTGCGCCACACCGAATCCTCCGTGTAGGCGAGCGAGACGCGTTCCGGGTCGCGGGTGTTCCACGCGTCTTCGGCGGCCTGGACCTTCTGGCGGGCGGTGTCTTCGTCGAACGGCGGGAACGGTGGGCGCGGGGTCATGACGGCTCCTTCCGAACGTAGAGAACATACGTTCTCCACGGCTTCCGCTAGAGTAGAGAACGATCATTCTCAGCGCCAGGGGCAGGTGTCATGGATTCCACGGAGGCGGCCGTCCGGCTACTGGAGGCCGCCGAAGACCTCTTCTACGCCCATGGCGTGCAAGCCGTCGGAATGGACGCCGTCCGCGACCGCTCCGGTGTCTCGCTCAAGCGGCTCTACCAGTGCTTCCCGGCGAAGAACGACCTGGTCGAGGCGTACCTGCTCCGCCGCGACGAACGTTGGCGAGGATCGTTGCGCGATTTCGTCCACGCCCGCGGCGACGACCCGTTGGCCGTGTTCGCCTGGCTGAAGAACTGGTTCGCCGAGCCGGGCTTCCGCGGTTGCGCGTTCATCAACTCCTTCGGCGAGTTCGGCGAGCCCGCGCCGGGCATCGCCGTCGCGATCCGCCGGCACAAGGACGAGGTCCGCGCCTACCTGCGCGGCCTCGTCCCCGGCCGGGGCCTCGCCGATCAGCTGTTCGCCCTGGTCGAGGGTGCGACCGTGCTGGCCGCGATCACCGGTGATCCGGGCGAGGCGGACACGGCCCGCGAAGCCGCGAAAGTCCTGCTGGCCGCTCAGGGGTAGAGCGTCAGCCCGGGATCGAGCGCGACCTCCCCCAGCTGGGCGAGACCCAGCGGCGGCGACGGCATGTCCGGCTCGCCACCGTGCTTCGCGTCGCCGGCGACGTTCTGGGCCTCGACGATGACGCCCGTGCCGTCGGGCTTGGTCACGTCCACCTGGTTGACCGTCGGGCCGTGCGGGAGGGTGAACGTCAGCTCGACGACCGTCTCGCCGTGTGGTCCGGTGCGGCGGTGGCACGAACCTTCGGTCCGCTCGGGCGGCGGGCCGCACTCGGTCTGCGGGGTGGCGTTGCCGCCCAGCCGGGTGACGATGGCCCAGATGTTGCCCTTGTCCGTCTTTTCCGACGTCGAGGCCGCGGCCATGAAGTAGTCCTCACCGCCGCTGCACGCGCCGTCGTGCGGCACCATGGCGGAAAAGACGTGGTAGAAGCCCAGCGGCCCGTGCTGCGTCCCTTTCGGGTACTCCCCCTCCGGATGCGGGCCCAGCGTCGTACCCGCGGCGACCCGCTGCCGGACCGCGTCGGTGAGCACCGTCGTCAGCCGGGACGCGACAACGGCCGCCTTCTCCCGGAGCGGAGCCCCGGTCGGCTGGGGGCCCGTCCCGCACGTGTCGGCGGACGAGGGCGGCGCCCCGGCCGCTCCCGGCGCCACCACACTCCGCCCGGGGTCGCCCGGGGCGAGGACGAGCACCGCGCCGGTGGCCACCGCCGCCACGCCCGCGCCCGCGGCGGTCCACGGGTTCGCCACGCGGCGTACCCGTGCCCGGCGGCGTTCGCGGTCCAGCACCGCCTCGAAGTCCACAGTGGACGGCGGGACGGGGCCGATCGCCGCGTCGAACTGGTCCCTGCTCATTTTTCCTCCATCAGCTCTGGCTCGCGGCGACGAGCGCACGCAGGGAGTCGAGCCCGCGCGCGGTCTGGCTCTTCACGGTTCCGGGCGAGCACTCGAGGATCCCGGCGGTCTCCTCGATCGAAAGGTCGCAGTAGTAGCGCAGCACCACCGCGGCCCGGCGCCGCGGCGGCAGCGCGTCGAGCAGCTCCAGCAGACCGAGCCGTTCGACGACGTCGTCGGGGGGCAGCACCGCCGGCTCGGGCAGCGTCTCCGCCGGCTCCTCCCGCCGCCACGCCCTGGCCTTCTCGTCCAGCCACGTCCGCACGAGGATCCGGCGGACGTAGGCGTCGAGGTGCTCCATCCGCCGGGCCCGCGGCCAGTGCCGGTACAGCTTGCCGATGGTGATCGACACCAGGTCGTCGGCGAGGTGCCAGTCCCGGCACAGCAGGTACGCCGTGCGGCGCAGGACTTCCATCCGGGTCGTGACGTAGTCGCGGTACCCCGCTTCTTCCGACCGTTTCACCAGTTCCTCCTCGTCGCCCTCACACCCTGTCGAACGGGGGCCGCGGGCGCGGGGGTTGCCCGGAGATCGAAATCCGGGCAACCCGCCGCCGCGCGGAACCCGTTCTACGAACCGGGGGACCCGACAGTGAGGAACCATTCCATGAGAAAACCGATCACCGCGGTCATCGCGGTGACCTTGGCCGCGGGCGTGCTCACCGCACCCGCCGCGACGGCTGCTCCGGCGGACGGACCGGCGGTGACGCCGAGCCGGATCACCCTGATCACCGGCGACCAGGTACTGGTCGGCGGCGCGGACGTGCGGGTGCTGCCCGCCCGCCGGGACCGTCCCGTGCCGTTCCGGCAGTACACCCGGCACGGCGACAGCTACGTCTTGCCCGGCGACGCCGCCGGGCTGGTCCGGGCCGGGCGGCTCGACGAGCAGCTGTTCAACGTCACCGGCCTGCTGCGCCAGGGCTACGACGACGCCCGCACGCCCCACGTGCCGCTGCTGGTCCGGCAGGCGGGCCCGGCGGTCGCCGCGCGGACCGGCGTGGCCGCCCGGCCGTCCGCGCTCGGCTACACGGCACTCGACGAACCCAAGTCCGGCGCCGCGGCGTTCTGGAACCGGCTCGCCACGGAACCGGCCACACTCGCGGCGGGCACCGCGAAGGTGTGGCTGAACGCGAAGGTGCACGCGAGCCTCGACCAGAGCGTGCCGCAGATCGGCGCACCCGCGGCGTGGCAGGCGGGCCTCACCGGCCGCGGCGTGACCGTCGCGGTGCTCGACACCGGCATCGCCGCCGCCCACCCGGACTTCGCCGGCCGCGTGGGCCCCGGCAAGGACTTCACTGGCAAGGGCAGCGTCGAGGACGGCTACGGGCACGGCACGCACGTGGCCTCGACGATCGCCGGCTCCGGCGCGGCGTCGGGCGGGAAGTACCGCGGGGTGGCGCCCGACGCGACCCTGGCCGTCGGCAAGGTCCTCGACGACTCCGGCCACGGCACCTTCGACACCGTCCTGGCCGGCATGCAGTGGGCGGTGACCGAGGCGCACGCCCGGGTGGTGAACATGAGCCTCGGCAGCAGCCCGTCGGACGGGACCGATCCGGTGTCCGAAGCCGTGAACAGCCTGACCCACGACTACGGCGCGCTGTTCGTCGTCGCCGCGGGCAACTCGGGCCAGGATGAGACCGTCGAGAGCCCGGCGGCGGCCGACGCGGCGCTCGCCGTGGCCAGTGTGTCCAAAAAGGACGTCCTGAGCGCGTTCTCCAGCCGCGGCCCCCGGCCCGGCGACGGCGCGGCCAAGCCGGACGTCGCGGCCCCCGGCGAATCGATCACCGCGGCGCGCCCGGCCGGGGTCCCGCCGTTGGGCGACCCCGTCGGCGACGGCTACCAGACGCTGAACGGCACGTCGATGGCGACGCCGCACGTCGCGGGCTCGGCGGCGATCCTGGCCCAGCAGCACGCCGATTGGCCGGCGGAGCGGCTCAAAGCGGCGCTGACCAGCAGCGCCACTCCCATCGACGCCGGACCCGCCGCGGTCGGCACCGGCCGCGTCGACGTCGCCCGCGCGACGACCACGGCGGTCACCGCGACCGGCGCCGCTTCGGCGTACCTCCCCTGGCCCAACCACGGGACGACCAAGAAAGCGACGGTCACCTGGTACAACTCCGGCGCCACGCCGGTGACGCTGACGCTCGCCAGTGACCTCGGGAGCCTGGTCACCTTCCCGGCGGCCGTGACGGTGCCCGCAGGCGGCAGCACCCCGGTGGAACTCACCTTCACCGCCCAGGACGGCGCGCCGGGCACCCACGGCGGCATCCTCACCGCGCGCGGTGACGGCGTCAGCACCCGGACCGCGCTGTCGGTCCGGCAGGAGGGGGAGATGTACGACCTGACCATCGGCCTGGTCGACCGCGACGGCAAGCCGTGGACGCCGACCGGCTACCCGCCGGTGGCGATCATCGATCTCGACACCGGCTCGTTCACCGACGCCGGACCGGGCACCTACCGGCTGCCGCGCGGGCGGTACGCCGTGCACAGCGTCATCGAGACGCCGCGGCCCGGTCAGGAGCCGTCGTTCAGCTTCGTCAGCCTGCCGGAACTGGTGCTCGACCACGACGTCACGCAGAATTTCGACGCGCGCGACGGCAAGCCGATGTCACTGGAGCCGGACAACCCAGCGGCGCGCGGCGGCACTCACCACGTTGAGCTGCTCAGCCGGATCACGGCCTGCACCTGCGTCTTCGCGGACCTCACCGACCTCGACCCCCGCTTCCACGAGGCCTTCGCCGCGACGGTGCCGGGGACCTCGTCAGCCGCCTTCGCCTTCAGCCAGCAGCGCCGGGCCACCGAGCCGGACCTGGAGCTGACCGCGGACGACGGGAAGCCGTTCGCGGTCCGGGGCATGTGGCTGGAGTCCGCCGCGCCGGCCGGCCGCAGCACGCTGCCGATCGTGTCCGGTGGGGCCGGCACCCCGGAGGACCTGGCCGGGATCGACGCCCACGGCAAGCTCGTGGTCATCGAGTTACCCATGGGCACGCAGATCACCGAGGCGTACCAGCGGCTCGCGAACGTCGAGCACGCGGGGGCGAAGCTCGGCCTGGTCTCCATGGCCGGCGACGTGGCCGCGGCCACGGTGTTCGGCGGCAGCATCCCGGCACTGACCATGCCGACGATCTGGAGCGGGAGGGCGGTGACCGGACAGCGTCTGGCGGAACTGGCGAAGAAGGGCGGCGCGTCGGCGACGGTGGTCAGCCGTCCGTCGCCGAATTTCCGCTACGAACTCACCGACGGCGTCGAGCGGGCCGTGACGGCCGCCCGCGTGCAGCGGCCGAAGACGCGTGACCTCGCCGAGGTGCGTACCGCCTACTACGACAACGTCCCCTCGACCATCCGTTACGTCGCCGGGTACGAGTTCTTCGGCCGGATGGCCGGCTACGGCTACACCGAACCCGTGGCCGACCAGCAGGAACGTACCGAGTACTACTCCCCCGGCCGGTGGGAAACGGTGTGGACCGCCAGTTACTTCAGGGAGCTGACGGAAAAGCTCGACCTCGCCGCGGGCAGCAAGCACCAGCTCGCGTGGAACAAGGCCGTGGCCGGCCCGACGTTGCGCGGGCTGACCGTGACCCACTCCGGCGAGCAGCCGCGGCCGTGGGCGTGGCGCAAGGACGGCGTCTTCGACATGCGGCTGCCGCTCTTCGGCGACGCCGCCGGACGGCCGCGCACGCCCGAGCCGGCCGCCGGGGACACCGGTTCGGTGAGCCTCTCGAAGGACGGCGTCGCGATTCCCGTGCCCCCGGAAGGGCCGGGCTGGGCCACGATCCCGGTGCCGGCCGCCGACGGCGCCTACCGGCTCACCGCGGACGTCCACCGGCACACCGACTGGTGGCCACTGTCGACGGACGTGTCGGCGGAGTGGGGCTTCCGCTCGTCGGCCGCCGCGGACGGCCAGGCCCTGCCGCTGCTCACCGTGCGGTTCGACCCGGCGGTCGACCTCCGCAACCGCGCACCGGGCGGCCGGGTCTTCACGTTCCCGGCGTTCGTCGAGCGGCAAGGCGGCGGGGCCGGGACGAAGCCGGCCGTCGAGACGTCCACGGACGACGGACGCACCTGGCAGCCCGCGGTCACCCTGCGGACCGGGGACCACTGGACCGTCGCGGTGCGGAATCCGAAGAGCGGTTTCGTCTCGCTGCGGGCGAGCGCGTCGGACGACAACGGGAACACCGTGCGGCAGACGGTGATCCGGGCGTACGCGATCGGCTGACGCGGAAACGAACCGGTCCGGTGACGGGGAGCCGCCGTCACCGGACCGGTCCGGACCCACACCATCCCAATCAGTGTGGATCCGGCCGCCCCTCGTCAGGTAGGGGCGACCGGGGCCCCTGCTACCGGGCGTCCGTGAGGTACCGCGCGTAGGCACCCGTGGTGAGGAAGCTCGGCAGCTTCTCGCCCAGCGCGGTTTCGGTGAAGATCTCGTACGCGTCGTCGAGGCGGTTTCCGTCGCCGAGGTCCGCCCGCACCGACGCCAGCTCGTCGTCCAGGTACTCGACCGCCAGCTCGCGGGTCAGCGCCGTGCCGTCCTCGAGCTTCGTGCCGTTGCGGATCCACTGCCAGATCTGGCAGCGCGCGATCTCGGCGGTGGCGGCGTCCTCCATCAGGTGGTGGATCGCCGCCGCGCCGGTGCCGCGCAGCCACGCGTCGACGTAGCGCAGCGCGACGTTGATGTTCGCGCGCACCCCCGCCTCGGTGACCTCGCCGCCGGCGCTGGCCACGTCGAGCAGGTCCTCCGCGGTGACGTGGACGTCTTCGCGGAGCTTGCCGAGCTGGTTGGGCCAGCCGCCGAGCACGCCGTCGAAGACTTCGCGGCAGACCGGGACCAGGCCGGGGTGCGCCACCCACGAGCCGTCGAAACCGTCGCCCGCCTCGCGTTCCTTGTCGGCGCGGACCTTTTCGAGCGCCGTCGCGTTGATCTCCGGGTCCTTGCTCGGGATGAACGCGGCCATCCCGCCGATGGCGTGTGCGCGGCGCTTGTGGCAGGTCTGCACGAGCAGCTCGGTGTAGGCCCGCATGAACGGCACGGTCATCGTCACCTGCGCGCGGTCCGGCAGCACGAAGTCGGCGCCGTGCGCGGCGAAGTTCTTGATCATGCTGAAGATGTAGTCCCAGCGCCCGGCGTTGAGGCCGGCGGCGTGCTCGCGCAGTTCGTAAAGGATTTCGTCCATCTCGAACGCGGCGGTGATCGTCTCGATCAGCACGGTCGCGCGGATGGTGCCGCGCGGGATGCCCAGCTCGCGCTGCGCCAGCAGGAAGACGTCGTTCCACAGACGCGCTTCGAGGTGGTTCTCCAGCTTCGGCAGGTAGAAGTACGGGCCGACGCCGCGGGCGACCAGCTGGCGCGCGTTGTGGAAGAAGTACAGGCCGAAGTCGACCAGGCTCGCCGACACCGGGCGGCCGTCGATGCGGATGTGCTTCTCCACCAGGTGCCAGCCACGCGGGCGCGCGACGATCGTCGCCGGGTCGTCGCCGATCGTGTAGTGCTTGCCGGCCTCAGTAGTGAAGTCGATGTTGCGGCGGATGGCGTCGTGGAGGTTGAGCTGGCCGTCGATGACGTTGTGCCACGTCGGCGACGTCGCGTCCTCGAAGTCCGCCAGCCAGACCTTCGCGCCGGAGTTCAGCGCGTTGACCGTCATCTTGCGGTCGGTCGGGCCGGTGATCTCGACGCGGCGGTCCTCGAGGCCCGGCGCGGTCGGGGCGACGTGCCACGACTCGTCGTCGCGGATCGACCGGGTCTCCGGCAGGAAGCCGAGCGGCTTCTCGCCGGACTGCAGTTCCTCGCGCCGCACGCGGCGGGCGTCGAGCAGCTCGCGCCGGCGGCCGGCGAACGTGTTGTCCAGCTTGGCCAGGAAGTCGAGGGCCGCCGGGGTCAGGATCTCCGCGAACCGGCCCTCGACGGGCCCGGTGACCTCGATGCGGTAGTTCAGCCGATCAACCATGGGTGCCTCCGCGAGCTGTGGGCGAGGAAGGAAGAAGGGGGAAGGACGCGGCCTGACGGCGGAGGGGGGTGCGCCGTCAGGCCGCGGCCGGGATCAGTGGAACTGGGCTTCTTCGGTGGAGCCCTTGAGCGCGGTGGTCGAGCTCTCCGGGTTCAGCGCCGTCGCGACGTTGTCGAAGTAGCCGGTGCCGACCTCGCGCTGGTGCTTGGTGGCGGTGTAGCCGCGGCTCTCCGAAGCGAACTCGCGCTCCTGCAGGTCGACGTAGGCGGTCATGCCCTCGCGGGCGTAGCCGTGCGCCAGGTCGAACATCGAGTAGTTCAGCGCGTGGAAGCCGGCCAGCGTGATGAACTGGAACTTGTAGCCCATGTGGCCGAGCTCGCGCTGGAACTTCGCGATCGTCGCGTCGTCCAGGTGCTTCTTCCAGTTGAACGACGGCGAGCAGTTGTAGGCCAGCATCTGGTCCGGGAACTTCGCCTTGATGGCCTCGGCGTACTTGCGCGCCACCTCGAGGTCCGGCTCGGAGGTCTCCATCCAGAGCAGGTCGGCGTACTGGGCGTAGGCCAGGCCGCGCTCGATGCACGGCTGGATGCCGTTGGTGACCTCGTAGAAGCCCTCGGCGGTGCGGCCGCCGGTGAGGAACTGCCGGTCCCGCTCGTCGACGTCGCTGGTCAGCAGCGTCGCGGCCTGGGCGTCGGTGCGGGCGACGACCAGCGTCGGCACGTTCAGCACGTCGGACGCCAGACGGGCGGCGTTCAGGGTGCGCTCGTGCTGCTTGGTCGGGATCAGGACCTTGCCGCCGAGGTGACCACACTTCTTCTCGGACGCGAGCTGGTCCTCCCAGTGCACGCCCGCGGCGCCGGCGGCGATCATGCCCTTCATCAGCTCGAACGCGTTGAGCGGGCCACCGAAGCCGGCCTCGGCGTCGGCCACGATCGGGGCGTACCAGTCGATGTCGGAGTTGCCTTCCGCCCAGCTGATCTGGTCGGCGCGGCCCAGCGCGTTGTTGATGCGGCGGACCACGGCCGGCACCGAGTTGGCCGGGTAGAGGCTCTGGTCCGGGTAGGTCTGGCCGGAGAGGTTGGCGTCGGCCGCGACCTGCCAGCCGGACAGGTAGATCGCCTGCAGGCCCGCCCGGACCTGCTGGACGGCCTGGTTGCCGGTGAGCGCGCCGAGCGCGTGGACGTAGTCCTCGGTGTGCAGCAGGTCCCACAGCTTCTCCGCGCCGCGGCGGGCCAGGGTGTGCTCCTCGACCACGCTGCCGCGCAGCTTGACGACGTCCTCAGCCGAGTAGGAGCGCTGCACGCCCGCCCAGCGGGGGTCGCTCGCCCACTGTGCCGCCAGCTCCGCGGCCGCCTGCTTGGCCTGTTCCGTCATCGGACTCTCCCGGTGTTGCGAAGTTTGCGATTGCTCGCCTTGCTTGGCCTGACCCTGACACGCCAGGCAAAACGAGGTCCAGTTGGCCAATTTGCCAATTTGTGCGAAGGGTCCGTACGCTCTTTGCAAAGGTTGCGAATCGGCCGATTTGCAACAGAACGAAAATCCGCGTTCTTGACCGTTCACGTAACCGTTCAGGACCGGAAACCTTCCGGAAGGAGGGCACGAATGGAGAAGACTTTCGCCGGCGCGCGGCTGCGGCACCTCCGGGAAAGCCGCTCGATGAGCCAGGCCGACCTCGCCCGTGTGCTGGAGATCTCACCCAGCTACCTCAACCAGATCGAGCACAACTCGCGCCCGCTGACCGTGCCGGTGCTGCTGCGGATCACCCAGGCGTTCGGCGTCGACACCGAGTTCTTCGCCAACAACGACACGTCCCGGCTGGTCGCCGACGTCAAGGAAGCGCTGCTCGACGAGGCCCTCGGCATCGACGTCACCACCGGCGAGCTCAACGAGCTGGCCACGAACCTGCCGGCGATCGCCCAGGCGCTGGTCAAGCTGCACCGCAGCTACCGCAACGCCGTCGAGAACACCGCCGCGCTGACCACGGAAAACGGCCTGGGCCTGCACGGCAGCGCCGCCGCGCCGCTGCCGCACGAGGAGGTCCGCGACTTCTTCTACGAGCGCGAGAACTATGTCGCGGAACTGGACGAACGCGCCGAGAAGATGGCCGCGGACATCCCCCTGCAGCGCGGGCAGGTCCTCGGCGCGCTGAAGGAACGCCTTTCCCAGCGCTACGGCGTCGAAGTGACCAGCCAAGGCATCGACGAAGCCGCCGGCCAGCAGCACCGCTACGAGCCGATGACGCGGGTGCTGCGGCTGGCGCCGAGCCTGCGGGTCGGGCAGCAGGCGTTCCGGATGGCTTCGCAGATCGCGCTGCTCGAGTACGACGACCTCATCACCGAACTGGCCGACTCGTGGGCGTTCTCCGGCCCGGCCGCGCGGTCGCTGGCCCGGGTCGGGTTGGCGAACTACTTCGCGGGGGCGCTGATCCTCCCCTACGGACCGTTCCTCGCCTCGGCCGAGCGGTTCCGCTACGACATCGAGCGGCTGTGCGACCACTACGGCGTCGGCTTCGAGACGGCCTGCCACCGGCTGTCCACGCTGCAACGGCCCAAGCAGCGCGGGGTGCCGTTCTCCTTCGTGCGGGTCGACCGGGCCGGGAACATGTCGAAGCGGCAGTCCGCGGCCGGGTTCCACTTCTCCCGCGTCGGCGGGGCCTGTCCCCTGTGGAACATCTACGAGGCGTTCACCCAGCCGGGCAAGATCCTCACCCAGATCGCGACCCTGCCCGACGGCAAGAGCTACTTCTGGGTCGCGCGCACGGTGTCGCGCAACATCGGCGGCTACGGCAGCCCGGGCAAGACCTTCACCGTCGGCCTCGGCTGCGAACTGCGCCACGCCGGCCGGCTCGTCTACTCGACCGGCCTGGACCTGGACGAGCCGGCCGCCGCGACCCCCATCGGCATGGGCTGCAAAGTCTGCGAACGCCCGGCGTGCACGCAGCGCGCGTTCCCGACCATCGGCAAGCAGCTCACCGTGGACGAGAACACCAGCACCTTCGTCCCGTACCCGGCGGTGCCGAAGGGCTGATCACCCGACCACGTGCGTGGTCCACTTCGTCTCGTCCGGGCCGAGCACCGTGATCCTGCTCAGCAGTTCCTTGGCGGTGATGCCCGCGGCCTGGGGCTTGTCGATCGCGACGCACGCCCGCAGCCCGTTCTGCGTCGTGCACACGGGCTTGCCGAGGCCGTCCGCGCGGCCACCCGGCGGAGTGACGGTGATCGTCGCCAGCGCGCCGTTCGACGAGTACTGGAGCACCGCCCGCCACGGGACGCCGTCCTGGTCGGGGCGGCGCCACAGCTCGATGTCGGCGACGCGGAACGCCGCGGGCAAACTCGAGATGTGCAGCGGCAAGGGCACCGCGCGGTTCGCGAACGTCACCTCCCCGGCCACGCGCAGCAAGACCTGCTGCAAGTCGGGAAGGGCGAGGTAGTACGCGTTCAGCTCGGCCCAGCGGCCGTCCGCGGTCGGCCAGCGCAGGTAGCTGTTGCCGTGGTTCAGCGGGTCCCGGGCATCGGCCGTGACCCAGTAGCCGTCGCGGTCGCCGACCCGGACCGGGACGCGCACCGCCCGCCCGCCCATGTCGTGCCTGCGGTCCAAACGGCGGTTCCTGGTCGTACACGGCGAGCCAGATCATCGGCGCCCGGTCGCCGCGGCCGATGGCCAGCGCGTAGCCGCCGTGGCCGCCGGCGCCGTACTCGACGCCCTGGACGGGCTCCGGCAGCCAGCCGAAGCTCGCCTTCGCCACCAGCGGGTTGCCGGTGGGCGCCGGTGCGACGGGCGGCGGCTTGGGCAGGACGACCGCCGGCGCGATCGGAGGCGTGGGCCGCATCGCCGACACCGCCGTCAGCCCCCCGGCCGTCACCACCGCGGCACAGCCGACGAACAGCGCCGTGGTCCGCGCGCGACGACGGCGTCCCCCGAGCCGGCGCGCGCCGTCGAGGTCGATCCGGGGCGGCGGGGCGGGTGTGTCGGCCAGTTCCTTCAGCTTGGTGGCCAGCTCGTGGTCGGTCATGGTCGTCCCTCCCGGATCGGTTCGCGCAGCAGCTCGCGGAGGGCGTCCACGGCCTTCGCGGTCTGGCTCTTGACGGTGCCTTCGGAACAGCCCAGCGCCCGCGCCGTCTCCGCGACCGGCAAGTCGCAGAAGTAGCGCAGGACGACGGTCGCGCGCTGCCGGGGAGGCAGCCGTTCCAGCGGCCCGCAGGTCCAGCGCTATTTCGACGTCCGCGCCCGGCGCGGATGGGTCCTGGTCGTTTTGGCGCAAATCCACTCGCCGCCACCAGGACGTCCGCTGTTCGGCCAGGAACGTGTTGACCAGCGTGCGCCGCGCGTAGCCGTCCAGGTTGCCGGCGCGGGAGGCCCGCGGCCAAGCCGCCCGCGTGGTCACGTACTCGGTGAATCCGACGTCCATCGGCGTCCCCCCTCTTGTTCGACACCCCTTTGATGCGCCCCCGAGGCCCGAGCGGTGGCCCGGCACGCGCGAGTCGTAGATTCAGCGGGGTGCATGACATCGACACGGTGACCGCGGCGACCATCGAAAAGGCCGCCGAGCGGCTGGCCGGGGTGGTGACCCGGACGCCGCTGGAGCCGAGCGCCCGGCTCTCGTCCCGGGTGGACGCGCAGGTCTGGGTGAAGCGCGAAGATCTGCAGACCGTCCGGTCGTACAAGATCCGCGGCGCTTACAACTTCATCGTCCAGCTTGACGAGGACGTACGCGCGCGCGGTGTCGTCTGCGCCAGCGCCGGCAACCACGCCCAGGGCGTCGCGTACGCGTGCCGGCGGCTCGGCGCCGACGGCCGCGTGTTCGTCCCCGGCACCACGCCGCGGCAGAAGCGCGAACGCATCGCGGCCCTGGGCGGCGCGCACATCGAGGTCATCGTTGTCGGAGAAACGTACGAAGACGCCTTCGCCGCGGCCAACGAGGACGCCCAGCGCACCGGCGCGACCCTGGTCCCCGCGTTCGACGACGTCCGCACCGTCGCCGGCCAGGGCACGGTCGCGCGTGAGGTCGTCGAGCAGCTCGGCTTCGTCCCCGACGTCGTGGTCGTGCCGGTCGGCGGCGGCGGCCTCCTCGCCGGTGTCGGAAGCTGGTTGCGCGAACGGCACCCGGAAGTGCGGATCGTCGGCGTCGAGCCCGCGGGCGCGGCCTGCATGGCGGCGGCGCTGGCCGCCGGGCAGCCGGTGCGGCTGCCCGAGCTTGATTCGTTCGTCGACGGCGCCGCCGTGCGTGAGGCCGGCGCGGTCACCTACCCGCTGATCCGCGAGAGCGGTGCCGAGCTGACCGCGGTCGCCGAGGGCGCGGTGTGCACCGAGATGCTGGCGATGTACCAGTCCGACGGCATCATCGCCGAACCCGCCGGCGCGCTCGCCGCGGCCGCGCTCGGCACGGTCGTCGACGTCGAACCCGGCCAGACCGTCGTCGTCGTGGTCTCCGGCGGCAACAACGACGTCAGCCGCTACAGCGAGATCCTCGAACGGTCGCTGATGCACGAAGGGCTGAAGCACTACTTCCTGGTCGGATTTCCGCAAGAGCCGGGCGCGCTGCGGCGGTTCCTCGAGCAGGTCCTCGGCCCCGAGGACGACATCACCCGCTTCGAGTACGTGAAGCGCACCAACCGCGAGATGGGCCCGGCGCTGGTCGGCGTGGAAATCGCCCGGTCATCGGACCTGCCGGGACTGCTCGCCCGGATGGACGCGAGCCCGCTGCAGGTCGAGCGGATCGCGCCGGGCAGCCCCCTGTTCCACTTCCTGCTCTGAGGGCGTGGTCCACTAAGAGGATGGTGAAGGTCGACGGGGTCCGCAGTGTCGAGGCGTTGCGCGAAAAGGTCCACGAGGGTGCGGAGCCCGAGTACCTGATGTTCTACGGGCACACGCCCTCGAAGTCCGGGCGGGTGACGGCGAGCTGCCTGAGCCAGTGGTGGGTCGACCCGTTCGAGGCCGGCGGCGTGCTCTACCCGACCGCCGAGCACTACATGATGGCCGGCAAGGCCGAGCTGTTCGGCGACCACGAGAAGGCCGAGCTGATCCGGACCACGCCCGACCCGAAGGCGGCCAAGGTGCTCGGCCGCGAGGTCGCCGGCTTCGACGCCGCCACCTGGGAGCGGCACCGGTTCGACATCGTCGTCGACGGGAACCTGGCCAAGTTCGGAGCCCACCGCGACCTGCGCCGGTTCCTGCTCGGCACCGGGGACGCCGTGCTCGTCGAGGCGTCCAAGAAGGACCTCGTCTGGGGCACCGGCCTCGCGCGCGAGGAGAAGAACGCGACCAAACCGGACTACTGGCGCGGGCTGAACCTGCTCGGCTTCGCACTGATGGAGGTCCGCGAGCAGCTGCGGGCCCGCATCTGACTCACGGCGCCGACGTCGTCCGGCCCGTGTCGAAGAAAGTGACCACGGCGTCGGCGCAGCGCAGGGCAGCGACGAACCGCCGGTCGCCCCCGGATCAGCCGCCCGGGCATTCGTTGTCGCCGCCGCTGCGCTCGACGCAGTGGCGCGGCTCCGGTGGCGGCGGCGGAGCGGGGTGGGTCCGGACCCACCGGAGCGCCGCCACCGCGGCGACCAGGACGAGGCCGAGCCCGTAGAACCGAGTCCAGCCCCGGCGCCGCGTGGTCGCCGAAACGACCACGCCCACGACCGGGATGCCCGCGCCGAGCCAGCTCGCCCACGTGAACGTCGAGCTCGCCGCGGCGGGATTGCCGGGTCCCAGCCCGATGCCGAAGGCCGTCAACGCGCCTTGGGCGAACATCAGCGGGACGACGATCAGCCACACCACCGCCCCCACCGCCAGCAGTGCGGACACGGCGACCTCGCGGCACTCACCCATGCGACCACTGTGGCCGAAAAACGACCACGCGGGCCTGAGTAGTCCTACTGCTCGCCGAGAGTCTTCTGCAGGGCCTTGTTCGCCTTGCGGGCCATGTCCGCGACAGCCTCGCGCCGCGCGGTGTCGGCCGCGTAGTCGTCTTCGCGGTTGCGGACGACTCGGGCCGGCGCGCCGACCGCGATCGAGTAGTCCGGAATGTCACCACGGACCACCGCGTGCGCGCCGAGCACGCAGCCGCGGCCGATGCGGGTGCCCTTCAGGACGCTGACCTTGGTGCCGAGCCAGGTGTCCGGGCCGATCCGCACCGGGGACTTCACGATGCCCTGGTCCTTGATCGGCACGTGGATGTCCGAAATGACGTGATCGAAGTCACAGATGTACACCCAGTCGGCGACCAGCGTGGCCGCGCCGAGCTCGATGTCGAGGTAGCAGTTGATCACGTTCTGGCGGCCGAACACGGACTTGTCGCCGATGCGCAACGAGCCCTCGTGGCAGCGGATGGCGTTGCCGTCGCCGATGTGGACCCAGCGGCCGATCTCCAGCCGCCCGTACCCGGGACGGCAGTGGATCTCGACGTCCTTCCCGAGGAAGAGCATCCCCCGCAGGATGATGTGCGGGTTGGCGAGCCGGAACTTGAGCAGCCGGTAGTACCGGACCAGGTACCAGGGCGTGTACGCGCGGTTGCGCAGCACCCAGCGCAGCGAGTCGGCGGTCAGGAACTTCGCCTGCCGCGGATCGCGGCGGGCGCGGCGCCAGGCCCGCACCCGCGACAGCGCAGGCGCACCCCACATCGACGTCATGCCCGTGACCGTAACCTGTGTGCGGGACGGGTTCGCAGGCAAGGGGAGCTGGATGGGCACGAAGCTGATCATCGACACCGACCCGGGCGTCGACGACGCGCTGGCGATCGCGCTGGCGGCATTGTCCCCGGACGTCGACCTGCTGGGTGTGACGTCGGTTTTCGGCAACGTCCCGCTGGAGCGCACCACGTCGAACGCGCGGCGGCTGCTGGAGCTGTTCGGCCGCACCGACGTGCCGGTGGCTGCCGGGGCGGCGCGGCCGCTGGTCTACTCCAAGCCGCGTGACGCGAAAGAGGTCCACGGCGGCGACGGCCTGTCCGGCCACTCCTACACGCTGCCCGAGGCGAGCCGTCCGCTGGAGGAACGGGACGCCGTCCGGCTGATGCTCGACCTGCTCGAAGCGTCCGACGAACCGGTGACCATCGCCCCGATCGGGCCGCTGACGAACATCGCCGCGCTGCTCGCCGCCCACCCGGGGGCGGCGGCGAAGATCGCGCGGCTGGTGATCATGGGTGGCGGGGTGACGTTCGGCAACAGCACGACCGCCGCCGAGTTCAACATCTGGAGCGACCCCGAGGCGGCCCGCCGGGTGCTGGTCGAGGAGGACGTCCCGATCGTGCTGGTGCCGCTGGACCTCACGCACCGCTGCGCCGTCGACGCCGAGTGGCTGGCCAAGCTGGCGGCGTCGGGGGCGGTCGGCGCCACCCTCGAAGGGCTCACCTCGACCTACCGGCAGCACTACACGCGCGTGTTCGGCGAGGACCGGATGGTCATGCACGACGCCGTCGCGGTCGCCGAGGCCATTTCGCCGGGCACCCTGCGCACCGAGACCTACCGGGTCGACGTCGACTGCGGCCTCGGCCCGGCGCGCGGCCAGACGCTGGTCGACCGGCGACGGCTCGGCGAGGACGATCCGCAGTTCACGCCCGGCCGCCCGATCGAGGTCGCGCTGGACACCGACCTCGACGGCCTGCGCGGCTTCGTCCTCGACCGGCTCATCGGGGCCGCGCGGTGAGCGAGGCACCCGAGGTCGTCCCGGACGACACGCCGCAGGTCCGCCGCCGGAAGCCCGTGGTCGTGATCGCGGCGGTGGTCGTCGTCGCGGGCGCCCTGGTGAGCGGCATCCTGCTCGCGCCGAAGCAGCAGGAGACGACGAACGCCGCCGCGACGGTGACGCCGCCCTCGACGGCCAAGCCGTCGGCGCCCAAGCCGCCGACGACGGCTCCGCCCCAGACCTCGGCGCCGCCGAAGGTGCCCGAAGCGAGCGAGTTCGACGCCTGGGCGTCCAAGACCAGCCAGTGGCTCGACGTCCCGCTGCGCGCGATGGTCGGCTACGCGAAGGCGACGACGAAACTGAGCAAGGACGTCCCCGGGTGCCACCTGTCGTGGGTGACGCTGGCCGCGGTCGGAAAAGTGACCACCGACCACGGCCGGGCGCGGGGCGGGCAGCTGGGGACCACCGGCGTGCTGGACAAGCCGCTCGGCACGATCGAGGTGCGCGACTTCTACAACAAGGTCGTCTCGACGGCGAACGCTGCCGGGCCGATGCAGCTGTCCCCGGCGATCTGGGGCAGGTACCAGGCGAGCGCGTCGGGCGCGAAGCCCGATGTCCAGAATATCGACGACGCCGCCCTGACCACGGGCCGCGCCCTGTGCGCCGACGGCCACGACCTGTCGCAGGGCCAGGGGTGGTGGAACTCGGTCGGCACGCTGCAGCCGGCGCCGCTGTTCCTGCACCGGACGCTGGCCACGGTCAACGTCTACGGCACGGTCGGCCAGGGCTCAGCGCCGCCGAACCCGGCGGTGCTGAGCGCGGTGAACTTCGCGATCGACAAGATCGGCCTGCCCTACATCTGGGGCGGCAACGGCACCGGCGGCAACGACCCGGGCTTCGACTGCTCTGGCCTGACGACGGCGGCGTACGGCAGCGCCGGGATCAGGCTGATGCGCACGGCCGACACGCAGTTCCGCAGCGTGCCGCACGTGACCGACCCGCAGCTGGGCGACCTGATCTTCTACGGCGAGCCGGCGACGAAGATCCACCACGTCGGTCTCTACATCGGCAACCAGCAGATGATCGACGCACCCCAGACCGGCCAGGCGGTGCAGGTCCACTCGTACCGCAGGGACGGCGACGACTACGCCGGAGCGGGCCGCCCGACGAGCTAGTGCGCTGACCACGAACGTCGGCCGGCCCGGGTGACACACCGAGCCGGGTCCGCGGCGCGGACCCGGCTGTCGGGGTGGGACGGGCTCGAAGGTCCGGTGCGCCGGGCACCGGCGGCGTTCACCAGTTGCCGACGCCGTGGACGGAGTCTTCGTCGGTTCCCCGTCGTCAGCCGGCGGGGAAGTAGTGGCCGTTGTCCAGATCGGCGAGCAGGCCGGGCTGAGCGGGTTCCCACCCGAGGGTCCGGCGGGTGAGGTGGTTGGACGCCGGGTAGCTCTGCGTGACGATGTTCGCGAGGAAGCCGAAGTAACCCGGCACCATCAGTTCGTCCGCGGGAACGCTCACGGCGGGCAGGCCCAGACGGCTGCCGATGGCCTCGGCGATCTCGCGCAGCGGGATGGCCCCGTCCGCGACCGCGTGCCAGTACCTGCCGGCCGGCGCCTTCTCCAGCGCCAAGCGGAACAACGAGGCGATGTCGCGGACGTGCACGGCGTTCCATACGTTCGCACCGTCTCCGGGGTAGCCGGCGAAGCCCTTTTCCTTCGCGAGGGCGATCAGCTGCACGAGGAAGCCGGCACGGTCGGTCGTGCTGTGCGCGATGTTGGCGAACCGCACGACCGAAGATCGCACTCCCCGCTCGGAGAGGCCGATCACGGTGGTTTCCACGACGTTGCGCACCCGCAGGGTGCCCTTGTGCTCATCGCCGCCGGGAAGGGCCGGGTCGTCCTCGGTGGCCGGCCGGCCCAGGTTCCCCGGCGAGCCGATGCTCCCCGCCACGACCAGCGGCTTTCCGGTTCCCGCCAGCGCCTCGCCGTACGCGAGCATGATCGGGACCTCCGCGGCGGCCACGGCGGCTATCCCCCCGGAGAAAAGCAGGTCCTGCCTCTGCGCGACGTGGACGACACCGTCGGAGTCCGCGGCCGCCTCCTTGAGCCCGTCGAGGTCCTCGAGGTCGCCGCGCAGCACCTTCGCGCCGAGCGCGGACAACGCCGCCGCAGCCGTGTCCGATCGGGCCAGGCCGGTGACCTCGTGCCCGGCGGCGATCAGTTCGGGGACGATGTACGAACCGGAATGGCCGGTCCCGCCAGTGACGAAAACGCGCACGCTACTGCTCCTTGTGAATGGTGTGGCGAGAAATGGTGGTGCGGGTGCACTCAGCCGAGAACGTTGACGCCGAGAGAGAAATTGGTGTGCTTGACGGAGTGGGCGACGAGACCCAGCTGCAGCAGGGCGACGTTCTCCACCGCCCGCGCCATGGCCAGCGGCCCGGTGTCCAGCGGGCGCAGTCCCAGGCTCTCGACGAACGCCGACACACGGGCCTTGGCCTGCGCGTCGTCGCCGGCGATGAACACGTCGATCGTGCGCCCCTCGGCCGGCCCGGCCGCCAGAACGTGGGAGAACAGGGTGTTGAACGCCTTGACGACGTGCGCGCCGGCGGGGGCGGCCTTGGCGATTTCCTGCGCGCCGGAACTGCCCTCGGGGGTGACGAACCCCGTGAAGCCGGGGGTGACGGGGTTGGTGATGTCGATGACGACCTTGCCGCTCAGTGCGTCCCCGTACTCGCTGACCACCGCCGCCGCGCTGCCGTACGGCACGGCGAGGACGACGATGTCCCCGGCCGGCGCGGCGCCGGCTGTCCCCACTGTGGCGCCGCCGAGCGTGGCGGCCAATTCCTTGGCCTTGACCTGGTCGCGGCCGATGATCTCGACGGCGTTGCCGCCGGCGAGTGCCCGGCCGGCCAGAGCGGCGGCCATTTTGCCCAGGCCGATAACGCTGATGTTGCTCATGATGTTTCTGCTTTCCGAAGCGGGATAGGACGCCGTGGACGGCGCAATTCCGATACCGAATTCTCGATCCGAATTCGCTCGGTTCCCCATTGACGATGCCATCGGCCCGAGCGCGTGTCCAAGACCTCTTTCAACCGTGGTGATACCTTGGAGGCATCACCAGGCCGGGAGGCGCCATGGATCTGGACCTGCGCAAACTGCGCTACTTCGTCGCCGTGGCCGACCGGTTGCACTTCGGCCGCGCCGCCGATGAGCTGCACATCGCGCAGCCGGCGCTCAGCCGCCAGATCCGCGCGCTGGAGCAGGATCTCGGCGCCTCGCTGTTCACCAGGAATCGCCACGGCGTGACGCTGACCGACGCGGGCCGGCAACTGCTGACCGACGCCGGTCCGCTGCTGGCCTCCGCGCACGCGGTCCAGCGCCGGGTGACCGTGGCCGCGCGCGGCAGCCGGCGGCTGGTGGTCGGCTTCCGGACCGGCATTCCGGTCATCCCGGCGATGCAGGCGTTCGAGGCCCGGCACCCGGACGTGGTCGTGGACGTGCAGCGGATGGAATGGGACGACCAGGCCGCGATGCTGCTCGACGGCCGCGTCGACGTCGGCTACGTGCGGCTGCCGATCGACGAGGCCGGCCTGCGCGTGACTCCGCTCTTCGCCGAGCCGCTCATGGTGGTGCTGCCCGCAGGACACCGGTTGGCAGGCAAGGATGAGGTCACCGAGGCCGACCTGACCGGTGAGCCGCTGGTCTGGCACGCCGACCCGAGCACGCGGCCCACCCGGCGCCCGTACCCCGACTCCGGACTCCGGGTGCGCGGAGTGGAGGAGACGCTCGAGCACGTCGCGGCCGGCCGGGGCATCTCGTTCGTGGCGCGGTCGGAGACCGTGTTCCACTCGCGTCCGGACATCAGCTACGTACCCATCCCGGAACTCGCGCACGACCAGGTGTGCTTCGCGATGGCGGCATCGCGCACCTCGCCGCTGGCCGACGACTTCTTCACCGCGGCGCTGGCGACGGCCGAGATCACGGCGGAATGCGGGGTCAACGATCCGAGTGCGGCTTTCCTGGACGGCCGCTGAGCCGGGGCCGGAAAGAGCTGGACGGGCGATGCCCGGACTTGTAGGTTGCAGCGGACCGTGACACCGCCCGAGGAGGTGAGACCCATGAACGCTGTATCGACGTGGGTGCTCCCCCTTGCCGTCACGGCCGGCGACTGACGTAGGTGTCGCCGGGAGCGCCTCGACCACCAGGCACTCCCGAAAGGCACCACCGATGGACCTTCCCCAGTTCACCGCCGAGCCGTCGCCGGACGATTCCGGCGGTCTCCCCGTGTTCGACGTGATCATCGCCGGCTGCGGGCCGACCGGCGCGATGCTGGCGGCCGAACTGCGGCTGCACGACGTACGGGTGCTCGTCCTGGAAAAGGAAACCGAGCCCAAGTCGTTCGTCCGCATCGTCGGTCTGCACATCCGCAGCATCGAACTGATGGCCATGCGCGGACTGCTGGATCGCATTCTCGGACACGGAAGACAGCGTCCGGCCGGTGGTTTCTTCGCCGCCATCGGCAAACCCGCGCCCCCGGGCCTGGATTCCGCGCACGCCTACCTGCTGGGCATTCCGCAGCCGGTCATCGAGCGCCTGCTCGAAGAACGGGCGATCGAACTGGGCGCGCACGTCCGGCGCGGTGCCACGGTGACCGGCTTCGCGCAGGACGACGCCGGGGTGACCGTCGAGCTGGCCGGCGGGGAACAGCTGCGTGCGCGCTATCTGGTCGGCTGTGACGGCGCGCGCAGCACGGTGCGCAAACTGCTCGGCGTCGGCTTCCCCGGCGAGCCCTCGCGGACCGAGACGCTGATGGGCGAGATGGAAGCGGGGGCGCCGCAGGAGGAGATCACCGCCAAGGTGACCGAAGTCCAAAAAACCCACAAGCCGTTCTGGCTCAGGCCTTTCGGCGGCGGAGTCTACAGCGTCGTCGTCCCCGCCGAAGGAGTCCGCGATCGCGCGGAACCGCCTACCCTCGAGGATTTCCGACACCGGCTGCGTGCCATCGCCGGCACCGATTTCGGCGTGCACTCCCCGCGCTGGTTGTCCCGCTTCGGGGACGCCACCCGGCTGGTCGAGCACTATCGGGCCGGGCGGGTGCTGCTGGCCGGCGACGCGGCTCACATCCATCCGCCGACCGGCGGACAGGGCCTCAACCTGGGCGTGCAGGACGCGTTCAACCTCGGCTGGAAACTGGCCGCGCAGATCCGCGGCTGGGCGCCCGAACCGCTGCTGGACACCTACCACGCCGAACGTCATCCGATCGCCGAAGGCGTGCTGGACAACACCCGTGCCCAGATGGAACTGCTGTCCCCCGAACCGGGTCCGCAGGCCGTGCGCAGGCTGCTCACCGAACTGATGGACTTCGAGGAAGTGAACCGCTACCTCATCGAGAAGATCACGGCGATCGACATCCGCTACGACTTCGGCGAGGGTCCCGACCTGCTCGGCCGCCGCCTGCGCGACGTCGAGGTGAAACGGGGCCACCTCTACGATCTGCTGCACCGTGGCCGCGGTCTGCTGCTGGACCGCACCGAACGCCTGACCGCCGGCGCCTGGTCCGACCGGGTCGACCACCTCCCGGATTCCACCGCGGCGCTGGATGTTCCGTGCGTCCTGCTCCGCCCCGACGGCCACGTCGCCTGGATCGGCGACGATCAGCGGGATCTGGACGACCACCTTTCCCGCTGGTTCGGCCGGCCCACCGGCTGACGAACCGGCTGACCTTTCCGGGACCGCTAGTGCCGGGAGTCGAGGCGGGCCGCACCCGCGCTGGACTCGCCCCGTGCGCCGGGGCGACGGCGAGCACTTCCCCGTGCTCGTCGTCGCCCGCACCCGCTTCCCCGGACGCTAGCTGGGCTTCGCCCGCGTGAGCGCCGGTTCCCGCTCCCGCAGCGAGGGCGCGAGGAAGAGGATCCCGAAGGTGACCACGACCGCCGACGACAGCGCCCAGTGCAGGCCGACGCGGGCGGCCAGCGCTCCGACCAGTACCGGTTCCACCAGGAATCCCAGGTACCCGCAGGCCGCGACGGCGGCGACCGCCCGGCCCGGCGCGTCCGGCTGCTTCCGGCTCGCCACGCTCCACGCGATCGGCACGATCCCGGCCACGCCGAGCCCGACGACCGCGAAGCCGAGGACCCCCGCGACCGGCCACGGCGCGGCGAGGACCACGGCGAAGCCCCCGACCGCGATCGTGGCCGCCACGCGGACGAACCGCACCGCGCCCGTCCGCGCCACGACGCGGTCGGCCGCCAGGCGGACCGCGATCATCGTTCCGGAGAAGGCGAAGTAGCCGAGCGAGGCGAGCGCGGGCGTCGCGCCGGTGACGTCGGCGAGGTACACCGCGCTCCAGCTGTTGACCGCGCCCTCGGCGACGAACCCGCAGAAGGCGAGCACGCCCAGCGGTACCAGCACCCGGCTCGGCCACGCGAACGCGGCGCCGCCCTGGCCGCGGTCGGCGCCGGGGAGGAACCGGGTGCGCGCGGCCCACAACGCGAGTGCGAGCAGCACCGCGCCGGCGGCCGGGAAGTGCACGGATACCGGGACGTGGGTGGCCTCCATCAGCGCGACGCCCGAGCCCGCGAGGCCGCCGATGTTCCAGAACGCGTGGAACCCCGCGAAGATGGGACGCCCGAAGGCTTCCTCGACGCGGGCGGCGTGCGCGTTCATCGCGACGTCGAGCAGGCTGTTGCCGACGCCGAGCACGACGAGCGCGGCGAAGAACACCGGCGCCGAGCCGGCGAGCGCGACCAGCGGCAGCCCCGCGCACAGACGACCGCGCCCAGCACGACGGCCGCCCGGCTGCCGATCCGGGTGAGCAGCGCGCCCGCACCCAGCAGGGCCAGCACCGACCCGGCGGCGAGGCCGAACAGCCCGGCCGCCAGTTCCCCCGTGCTCAGCCCGAGCCGCTCCTGCACCGCGGGCACCCGGGCCAGCCAGGTCGCGAACGCGGCGCCGCACACCGCGAACACGACGGAAACCCCGAGACGAGCGCGTTTCAACTCCCCAGTCACGCCCGCCACCCTACGGATCATGGACGCCGGCGCGGCGGCCGTCCAGGTCCGCGGAGGCCCTATGGTGGCAGGATGAAGCCACTGAGCCACGACCGGCTGGCCGAAGCCCTCGTCACCGAAGCCGAGCTGTTCGGGACGACGATCGCAGGCGCCGGGCCGGATGTGCGCGTCCCGACGTGTCCTGAGTGGACACTGCGCGAGCTGACCTGCCACGTCGGGCTGGCCTACCACAAGTCCGCCGCGATCATCGCCGGCCGGCCGACGGGGTACGTGCCCTTCGACGCCGTCACGGTCGACGACCCGCCCGGGTTCGAGGCCCTCGGCGACTGGCTGCTCGACGGCGCGGAGCGGCTCGTCGCCGTGGTGGCCGAGGTCGGCCCCGAGACCCCGACGTCGACCTGGAGCCCCGATCGCCGCGCCGGGTTCTGGACGCGGCGGCTGACCCACGAAACGGTCGTGCACCGCGCGGACGCCGCGTTCGCGACGGGCGCACCGTACGACGTCGACGCCGACGTCGCCGCGGACGGGATTTCCGAAGGACTGGACCTGGCGGCCGTTTTCTCGCGCCTCGGGCACCCGGCGCTGGACCGGACGTCGCTGCGGGGCACCGGCGAGACGCTGCTGTTCCACGCCACCGGATCGGGGCTCCGCTGGCTCGTCCGGCGGACACCGTCGGGGGCCGAGGTGAGCCACGAAGCCGCCGAGGCCGACGTGGTCGTCGAGGGCCGCGCCGCCGATCTGCTCCTCGCGCTGACCGAGCGCCTCGCCGCGGACGACCGCCGGCTCACCGTGTCCGGGGACGCGGCCCTGTTCCGCCACTGGCGGGAGAACACGCGCTTCTAACCGTGACGGAGCGGCCTTGACACTCACCGTATAGTCGGTTCCGACTAATAGGGAGCGACTAGTGCCGTCACGCAAGATCCGCAACACCCTCGCGCTGGCCCTGCTCGGCCTGTTGCTGGAACGCCCGATGCACCCGTACGAAATGGCGTCCACGCTGCGCGAGCGCTACAAGGGCTCGACGTTCAAGATCAACCCCGGTTCGCTCTACGACACCGTGGAGTCCCTGGCGAAGCACCGCTGGATCGAGCCCGTCGAGACGGTCCGGGAAGGCAACCGGCCGGAGCGGACCGTCTACGCGCACACCGAACTCGGCCGCCAGGAGTTCGTCGCCTGGCTCGACGAACTGGTCCGCGAGCCGGTCACGGAGTACCCGAAGTTCGTCGCAGCGGTGAGCTACCTCGGTGCGCTCGGCCCGGAGCGCGCCAGAGACGCACTGGAGGAACGCGCCCGCCACCTGGCCGAGCGCATCGACGGCGCGGACGCGGCACTGGCCGAAACCGTCGGCAAGGGTGCGCCGCGGCTGTTCATGATCGAGGTCGAGTTCGTCCGGCACGCCTGGCAGGCGGAGCTCGGCTGGGCGCGTCGCACGGCCGCCGAAATCCGGTCCGGCTCCCTGCCGTGGCCCGACCACTCCTGAGGGGGAAACCCGTGCCCGATCTCGAAACCGACGTCCTCGTCGCCGGCGCCGGCCCGGCCGGCCTGCTGCTCGCCGCGGAACTCGCGCTGGCCGGCGTCCGCACCACGATCGCCGAACGCCTGCCGGAGCGTCCGCCGTATTGCCGCGGCTTCAACCTCAACGCGCGTTCGCTGGACCTGCTGGCCCGCCGCGGCCTGGCCGAAGGGCTGGTCGCCGAGGGGCACCGGGTGCCGCACGCGCCGGTCACCGGCCTGCCCGGACCGCTGCTGCTCGACGGAACGGCGACGGGGCACCCGTTCTCACTGGGCATCCCGCAAACCCGCGTCGAAGAGGTCCTGGAAGCGCGGGCGCGCGAACTCGGCGTCGAAATCCGGCGCGACCACGAGGTGCGATCGTTCACCCGGTCCGCGGACGGCGTCACCGCGCAGATCCACAATGGACAGACCATCCGGGCGCGGTACCTCGTCGGGTGCGACGGTGGGCGCAGCACCGTGCGCAAGCAGGCCGGCATCGGCTTCCCCGGGGTCGACGCGCGCTGGTACGCCCTGCTCGGCGACGTCGAATGCGAGCTGCCGTACGGACCTTCGGCCGGGCCGGACGGGCGCAGCGTGTTCGTCATCCCGCGACCCGGGTACGTCCGGATCGTCGTCCGGGAGGACGATCCGCCGTCGGACAAGAACACGCCCGTCACGCTGGAGCGGTTGCAAGCGCAGGTCGACGCGGTGCTCGGCCGCCACGTCGAGCTGCGCGCGCCCCGCTGGCTCAGCCGGTTCGGCGACGCGGCACGGCTGGCCGAGCGCTACCGCTCCGGCCGCGTCCTGCTCGCGGGCGACGCGGCCCACATCCACCCGCCGGCCGGGGCGATCGGCGTGAACGTCGCCCTCGACGACGCGTTCAACCTGGGCTGGAAGCTCGCCGCCGTGGTCCGCGGAACCGCCCCGGAGGGCCTCCTGGACACCTACCACGACGAGCGGCACGCGGCGGGGGAACGGATCCTGGCCAACACGCGGGCCCAGGTCGCGCTGGAGGAGGCCGGCGCGGAGCCGTGGGCCGACCTGATGCGCCGCGTCGCCGCGCACCCGGCCGGGAACCGGGCGCTGGCGGAGATCATCACCGGACTGGATGCCTGTTATGCGATGGGCGGGCACCCGTGGCTGGGGCGGCTGGCGCCGGACGTACCGGTGACGGTCTCCGGGCGGCCGACGCACTTGGCCGCGTTGCTGCACGCCGGGTGTCCGGTGCTGGTGGACCTGACGGGAGCGTTCGCCGCGTGGTCATCGGCGGTCGAGGTGGTCCACGCCGCCTCTCCGTCCACTTCGGACATCGAGGCGATGTTGCTGCGGCCGGACGGGCACGCGGCCTGGGTGGGCACTCCCGGCTCCGGTGATGCGGGACTGGCGGAGGCGGTGCACCGCTGGATCGGCGACGTCCCGGTCCCGGCGACCGCCTGACCGAAGCCCCCGGTGCGGGCGACCCTGCCGGGAGGGGCGGCCAGGCGAGACAGCCGGGTCAGCTCGGGCGGTCCAGGACCGCCCGCTGCTCCACCCTCCCGTCCAGGGTGACCTTGCTGTGCGGGGTGAACCCGAGCTTTTCCACCACTCGCGCCGACGCCTCGTTCACCGGGTCGTACACCGCCATCAGCCGATCCGCCCAGCCGCACTCGAAGACCTTGTCGCGGACCGCCGTCGCCGCTTCCGTCGCGTAACCGCGGCCCCAGCCGGAGGCGGCGATCCACCAGCCCATCTCCACCGCCGGCCGGCCGAGGCCCGACTCCGTGGCGTCGCGCCGGACCAGGGACACCACTCCGTCGAAGTAACCCGGGGCCGCGGACACCGCGAACCAGCCGAAGCCGTGCGCAGCCCAGTGCGCGAGCGTCGCCCGGTGCTTGCCGAGCGTGTATTCCCGGGTCCACGGCTTGCCCGTGCCGACGTACCGGACCGTCTCGGGAAGCTGGGCCATGGCGAACAGGTCGTCGAAGAACTCTTCGGACCACGCGTGCAGCGTGAGCCGTTCCGTGGTGATCAGCACCGCCACCAGTTTACTGCTGCCCGAGCAACACAGCGATCCCGTCGAGCTGGCGCCGCAACCCGAACTCGAACGCCTCGTCGAGGTCGACGTCCTCGAGGCCCGTCAGCACTTCCGTCAGCACCGGGAAGCGGCCCGAACCGAGGTACTCGGCGAGCAGCGCCATGTCGGCCGCCAGGCGCTGCTCGCCCGTGATGCCCGTGTCCTGCTCCGCCTGCACCTCGAAGGCGTTGCTCACCGCCAGCCCGCCGACCCAGCCGTTGAGCGTCATGATCACCTGCAGCTTCACCCGCCGGTTCAGGCCGCTGCCGGCCAGCGCGCGCAGCGACCAGTCGACCAGCCGCAGGCCGGCCGCCAGCACCGGCGGCCGGACCAGCGACGTGAGCAGGATCGGCGCGAGCCACGGGTGCCTCCGGTACGCCCGCCACTGCGTGCGAGCGGCGAGTTCCAGGCGCGGCCGCCACTCCGCAGGGCCGGGGTCCGGCAGTTCGGCCTCGCCGAGCGCCACGTCGGCCATCAGCCGGAGCAGCTCGTCCTTGTCCGGGACGTGCCGGTACAACGCCATCGGGCCGACCCCCAGCGCGGCCGCCAGCCGCCGCATCGACAGCGCGGCGAGGCCTTCGGCGTCGGCGAGCGCGATCGCCGCGCGCACCAGGGCGCCGCGGCCCAGCGGCGGCCGGGCCGGCGTCCGGTCAGCGACGACCGTGCCGCTGCCCGGCACCGCGCGCACCCAGCCCTGCTCGCCCAGCGCGGCCAGCGCCTTCGCCGCGGTCGCCATCGCGACCCCCCACTCGCGGACCAGCGCCCGGGTCGACGGGACGCGGTCACCGGGCCGCAGCTCGCCCGCGGCGATCCGGCGCCGCAGGTCCGCCGCGATCCGCAGGTAAGGCGCCTCGGCCACCGAACTCCGTACTAGAACACTTGACGACCGGACCTAGAACGGTTTCAGGGTACTCCCCCATTACCGAGCGCAGCGGTTGTCGAGTGCTCCGCCCGCGAAATACGGTTCCGATACACCGTACGAACCAGGGGGAACCATGACGACGACCGAACAACCGGCACCGCAGGTCCGGCGCCCGGCACCGTGGTGGCGCCGCCCGTGGGTGTTCCCGCTGGGCCTGCTCGTCACGGCCTTCCTGGTGTTCTCGCTGCCGCCCTACCTCGGGCTCGACCCCGCGCAGTCGCGGATCCCGGCGCCCACCGGCTGGTACTACCCGGCGCTGGTCACGCACATCGGCTTCGCGACCGTCGCCATGGTCACCTGCACGCTGCAGATCTGGCCGTGGCTGCGGCAGAACCACCCGTCGGTGCACCGCCGCACCGGGCGCGTCTACGTCTTCGCCGGCGCGATCCCGGCGTCGATCGCGGGGTGCACCATCGCGCTCGCGGCGCCGTTCGGGCCGGTCGGGGCCGTGTCGAACGTCCTGCTGGCGGCCCTCTGGTTCGGCTGCACCGTGCAGGGCTACCGGATGGCGCGGGCGCGCCGGTTCGGCGAGCACCGCCGCTGGATGATCCGCAGTTTCGCGCTGTGCATGTCGATCATCAGCAACCGGATCTGGGGCGTGGTCTGGTCGGTCGTGCTGGCGCCGCAGCTGGACACGACCTTCGGCGGCAGTGAACTGGCGCTGGGCCAGCAGATCGCCGGGATCACCACGTGGACCGGCTGGGTGTTCCCGCTGCTGGCCGCCGAGTGGTGGCTGGGTCGTCGTCCCCGCCGCCGCGCCGACGCACCGTCACCGGGGTAGCCCGTTCGGCCTATGGTCTACACCACGGTCACTGGTCTATACCAATGGGGACCGCAATTCCCGCCGCCGCGCTTCGAGTCGTGGAGGTTCCCCATGCGTCTCCGTTCCCTGCTGGCCGCCCTGGCCGGCGCCGCCCTGCTGAGCACCGGGGTCGCCGGCGCTGCGGCCGGCTCGCCGATCCCGGTCGGACCCTACGTCGACATGGGTGCCTGGCCGACGCCCAGCCTGTCGGCGATGTCGGCCGCGAGCGGCGTCAAGGGCTTCACGCTCGCGTTCGTCAACTCCTACGGCTGCAAGGCCAGCTGGTTCGGCGCCTACGACCCGCGCACGGCGTGGCAGAAGGAGGAGATCGCCAAGATCCGCACCGCGGGCGGCGACGTCAAGATCTCCTTCGGCGGCGCGTCCGGCATCGAACTGGCGCAGGCGTGCAGCACGTCCGCGCAGGTCGCGGCCGAGTACGACGCCGTCG
Source organism: Amycolatopsis sp. NPDC026612 (assembly GCF_040638285.1). Lineage (NCBI taxonomy): Bacteria > Bacillati > Actinomycetota > Actinomycetes > Pseudonocardiales > Pseudonocardiaceae > Amycolatopsis > Amycolatopsis sp. NPDC026612. The sequence continues at coordinate 7,872 of NZ_JBEZYB010000063.1, read as the reverse complement.
TGAAGGCCTACGGCCTGAAGTACGCCGACTTCGACATCGAAGGCGCGGCCGTCGCGGACCCGGCGTCGATCGCGCGCCGCTCCCAGGCCCTGAAGACGCTGCAGAACAACAACCCGGGACTGAAGATTTCGCTGACCCTGCCGGTGTTGCCGGACGGCCTCACCGCCGACGGCCTCAACGTCGTCAAGGCGGCCAAGAACGCCGGGGTGAACCTCGATCTGGTCAACATCATGGCGATGGACTACTACCAGGGCGCCGGCGACCAGGGCGCGAAGGCGATCTCGGCGGCCAAGGCCACGCAGGCGCAGCTCAAGTCGCTGTTCGGGCTGAGCGACGCGGCGGCGTGGAAGAAGGTCGGCGTCACCCCGATGATCGGCGTCAACGACTCGCAGAACGAGATCTTCCACCAGAAGGACGCGAAGGCGCTGGTGGCCTTCGCCAAGACCGTCCACCTGGGCATGCTGTCGTTCTGGGAGCAGGGCCGCGACGCCAACGCCTGCACCGGCGCACTCTACAAGTGCACCAACGTGCCGCAGTCGAAGTACGAGTTCGCGAAGATCTTCGCCGGCTACACCGGCTGAGTCACCAAAACGGCCGAGTCACCACCGGGCGGCGTCCGCGAGCAGGGCGTCCCGCACCGCCGCGGGCCCCGCCCGGCACGGCTCGGCTCTGCTCACCACGAACAGCGTGTTGATCGGTGGCTCCGCCGGCTCCAGCAGCGCGACCAGTTCTCCCGACGCCAGCTCGGCCGCGCAGAGGTACCGCGGCAGCACACTGACGCCGAAACCCGCCCGCACGCACGCCCGCACCGCGCGCAGGTCCGGGACGACGACCGCCGGGCCCGCCGGTGGGCGTGCACCCAGGACCGTGCGCCAGTAACGGCGGATGATCGGCAGATCCTCGGCGTAGGCCACCAGCCGCGCCGTCCTGGGGTCGGCGTCGAAGCCGCGGGGGCCGACCAGGACGAACTCCTCGTCGGTCAGCGGGGTCGCCGTGAAGCCGCGGCCGCGAGGGCGGATCGTCGAGACGACCAGGTCGAACCGCCGCTGCGCGAGCCCGGCCAGGAGGTCGTCGGCCAGGCCGAACGTCACGCGCAGCTCGAGACCCGAGGCGACCAAGCCCGCCAACGCGGGCAGGACCCGGAGCGTGGTGAGCTCGGCGGGACCGGCCAGGTGCACCGGCGTCGCGAACGGATCGGGCTGCCGCGCGACGACGTCGGCCAGCGCGTCGAGGTGCGGGGCGACCCTGGCCGCCAGGTCGTCGGCGACCGACGTGGGGGTCACGCCGCGGGCGCGCCGGACGAACAGTTGCCGGCCGAGCTGCTCCTCCAGGGCCCTGACCTGGGCGGTCACCGTCGGCTGGGACAGGCCCAACGACGGTGCCGCACCGGTCAGCGAACCCGCGCGGTGCACCGCCAGGAACGTGCGCAGCAGGTCGAGGTCCAGCTCAGTCCTCGACCAGCTCGATCGAGTCCACCACGTTCGGGTAGAACGCGACGTGGTCCTTGATCGGCGCCACCGCGTCGTACGGCTTCTCGTAGGTCCAGACCGCGTTCTCGCCCTGCACCTCGCCCGCGTCGAGCGAGTAGTAGCCGGCCTCGCCCTTGTACGGGCAGTACGTCTCGTGGTCGGTCCGCTCCAGCACGCTGGAGTCGACGTCCGCCAGCGGGATGTACTGGACGGCCGGGTAGGTGGATTCCTGCAGGGTGAGCGCGTTGCGGCTGTCCGCGATCACGCGGCCACCCGCCTTGACCACCACGCGCGCCTTCGTCGGCTCGACGGTGATCGGGTGGTCCGGGCCCGGCTGCAGAACCTGCTTCGCCATGTCAGCTCCCTAAGAGTCCTGTGTACAGACAGAAGCACACCGGAAGCGGTGGTTATTCCGCGCTCAAGGCAGGTAGTACATCGGGTTCGGCAGCTTGACCGGACGCAGCGCGTAGCCGCCTTCGAGGTCGCTGAACTGGTCACCGAGGTTGAGCACGATCTTCGCGCCGGTCGCCTCGATGTGCGCCCGCGTGCCCGACTTGTACTGGACGGTGGTGCAGGCCAGGCCACACGGCAGGTAGTCCGGCGCCGTCACCTTCGGCTTGAAGAACGCGCCGGCCGGGGCGGGGTACCCCTCGCCGGCCAGGTTCTTCAGCGACTGCGGCCCCTGGAACTCGTTGCGGCCGGTCAGGAAGTAGACCTTGACGCCGCGCTGCGCGGCCCAGTTGGCCAGTTCGAGCACCGGCTTGTTCGCGACGAACGTGCCGTTGTCGATGGCCTGCTGCTGCTTGACCGGGTCGAAGCCGAAGTCGTTGTCGGCCTCCCAGCCGTAGGTGATTTCGGACGTGTCGTCGACGTCCAGCACGACCGCGGGGTTCTTCACCCGGCCCAGCTGCTGCTGCAGAAAGCGCTTCGCGTCGGAGACGATGCGGGTGGTGTCCTTCACGAACCGGCTGGTGTCGGAGTAGTGGTGCTTGCCGGCGGCGTCGAGGTAGTCGCCGTAGTAGGCCTTGACGTCCAGCTTGACCTGGCCGATGTTGGCCGGCTCCTTGGCGCGGGCGGCGGTCGATTCGTCCGAGCCCGCCAGCGCGGTGGCGCCCGAGGCGACGGTGGCGCCGATGGCCGCGGCGGCAGCGAGCTTGACGAGACCTGACCATTTTCCGGACACGGCGACCCTCCAGTGACTACTAGGCGACCCGGGGAACCTACGTCACGGTGATCGGGAGTTCCACCCCTCGAAAGTTTTGCTCACCGTTCGGCGCGGCACAGGAACGCCACGGGTGACCGTCCGATCCGCGTCAGCACCACCGAAGCTTCCGCCGCACCCCGCGGTTTCAGCCGCCGCCGCAGCGCGTCCGGGTCGACGTCGAGGCCCCGCACCAGGATTTCCAGCCGCCCGACGTCGTGTCGCTTGAGGACGGCCTTCAGCGCCTTCTCGGTGTACGGCCCGTGCTCCAGGACGCGGAAGGCCCGCACCCCCGGCGGCCGGGTGTCCCCGGTCAGGTACGCGATGCGTTCGTCCAGCTGCCACAACCCGTGCCGCGCCGCGTAGTGGCGGACCAGGCCGGCTCGCACGACGGCGCCGTCGGGGTCGACGATCCACTGCCCCGGCTCCCGCGCGGGCAGTTCGTCGGGTTCGGCGTCCGTGACCGTCCACTGTGTTCCGTCCGAACGCAGTACGGTCGCCCGGCGGGTGACGCCGGTGCCGAGGCCGCGCCACAGGCAGGATTCGCGCACCTGGCCGTCCAGGGAAACGAGTTCGACTTCGTCGGCCCACGGCGTGAGCGCGAAGTCGAGGCCGGGCGCGCACTTCACGGACAGCGCGCGCCCCGGGTACGCCTCGACCAGCCCGTCCAACGGCGGGGCGAAGTCGGCGGGCTTCCACGCCCGTCGCCCGGCGGAGTCGCGGCGCGCCGGGTCCGCGACGACGACCGCGGAACGGCTCACCGGCCGCAGAGCGTCGGCGCGCACGAGCCCGAACGCGACACCGGCGGCGGTTCCGTTGTGCCGGGCCATCGCCAGCCGCACGGGATCCAGATCGGACCCGAGCGCCCGCCGGGCCACCCGCGCGATTTCGACGAGGTCCGCGCCTGCCGAACACGTGACGTCGTGGACGTCGAGCCCGGCCAGGCGGGCGGCCCGGTGCCGGGCGACCGGCGTGGCACTCGCCTGCTGGAGCGCGTCCGCGGTGAACAGCCAGCCGTCCGAATCCACTTTGGACACGGCTTTGCGGCGCAGCAGCACGGTTTCCAGCACCGCGGCCGCGTGCTCGTCGCCGGCCAGGCGGCGCACCCGGGCCACGGACGCGATGTGGTCGGTCAGCGGCCACGCCGAAACCTCGGCGAGCGCCGCCACGCCCGCGGCCGACCGCAGGTAGGCGACGTCGCCGAGGCTGAACGGATATCCCACTCAGGACGGCCGTTTGGTCCCGGTGATCATGACGTTGTAGAACAGCTCGCGCGGCAGGATCTTGGCCAGCACCTTCTTGTCGACGGCGGACAGCCGCAGCCACAGGTGGTAGGCGAACAGCCTCCAGCGCACAGTGAGCTTTTCCGCGGGCACCGCGGCCTCGAACGTCCGGATCGGCCAGCCGGCCAGGGCCGCGGCGAACTCCTCGGTGACCGCGCGGACGTCCTGGGCGCCGGCCCCGCGGGCCCACGACTCCAGCTCCGACGGGTCGAAGGTGTGGATGTCGACCACGGCTTCCAGCGCGGCGGCGCGCGAGGACTCGTCCAGTTCGGCCTGCGGACGCCGCCAGCCGCTCAGCACCGGCAGCTTCGTCACCCGGGTCGTCAGGAACCAGGTGAACTGGCCGAGCTTGCGGGCGTAGAAGTCGCCGATCTTCGTCGGCTCGCCGGCGAAGACGAACCGGCCGCCCGGCTTGAGCACGCGCAGCACCTCGCGGAACGCCGCCTGGACGTCCGGGATGTGGTGCAGCACCGCGTGCCCGACCACCAGGTCGAAGGTGTTGTCGTCGTACGGGATGCGCTCGGCGTCGGCGACCCGGCCGTCGACGTCGAGGCCGAGCTTCTCGGCGTTGCGCAGCGCGACCTGGACCATGCCGGGCGAGAGGTCGGTGACCGAGCCCTTCTTGGCGACGCCGCCCTGCATCAGGTTCAGCAGGAAGAAGCCGGTGCCGCTGCCCAGTTCCATCGCGTGCTGGTAGGGCTGGCCGTCCTCGCCCGCGACGGCGTGGAACACGTCGGTGGCGTAGGAGATGCAGCGCTCGTCGTACGAGATCGACCACTTCTCGTCGTAGGTGCCGGCTTCCCAGTCGTGGTAGAGCACGTTCGCCAGCTTCGGGTCGGCGTAGGCCGCCTGGACCTCTTCGGCGGTGGCGTGCGGGTTCGGCGCCGGGTCGTTCACGTCGGTCAAGGCGTCATTTCCCTTCGAAAGTGGCCTTGCCGGGCCCGTTTTCGATGAACGACTTCATGCCGTTCTGCTGGTCTTCGGTCGCCCAGAGGGCGGCGAACAGGTGCGATTCGAGCTTGAGCCCGTTCGCCAGGTCGGTGTCGAGGCCGCCGTCGATGGCCGCCTTGGCCGCGCGCAACGCCACGGCGGGGCCGCTCGCGAACTGGGCGGCCCACTTGTGCGCGGCCGCGTAGACGTCGTCGGGCGCGACGACCTGGTCCACGATCCCCAGCTGCAGGGCCTCTTCGGCCTTGACGAACCGTCCGGTGTAGACGATGTCCTTGGTCTTGCTCGGGCCGATCAGCCGGGCCAGGCGCTGGGTGCCGCCCGCGCCGGGGATGACGCCGAGCTGGATCTCGGGCTGGCCGACCTTGACGTTGTCGCCGGCGATCCGGCGGTCCGCGGTCAGGGCCAGCTCGAGGCCGCCGCCGAGGGCGTACCCGGTGATGGCCGCGACGACCGGCTTCGGGATGTTCGCGATGGCCGCGAGGGTGCCGGTGAGGGTCGCGCCGAACTTGGCGATCTCCGGGTAGGTGCGGGTGGCCATCTCCTTGATGTCCGCGCCGCCCGCGAAGGTCTTCTCGCCGCCGTAGAGGATCACCGCGCGGACGTCGTCACGCTCGGCCGCCTCCTTCGCCAGCTCCGCGAGCTCGGCGGTGACCTGGGCGTTCAGGGCATTGACCGGCGGCCGGTCGAGCCGGATCGTGCCGACCCCGTCCTTGACCTCCAGGCTTACGAACTCTCCCACGCCACTCCTCCTCGTTGACGAACGGCCAACGACGGCACTTTCACGTGAAAGTGCCGCTCTTGACACCCTACCGGTCGGTAAGGACAGCCTAGCGACGGCGGGCGAAGAAGCGATCCCCGGAACGCTCGAGCACGAGGTCCTGGTCGAACGTCTTCGAGAGGTTTTCGCTGGTGATGACGTCGTCGACGAGGCCGGAGACGACGGCGTGGCCGTCCCGCAGCAGCAGCGCGTGGGTGAACCCCGGCGGGATCTCCTCGACGTGGTGGGTGACCAGCACGATGGCCGGCGCGTCCGGGTCCATCGCCAGGTCGGACAGCCGCGCGACCAGGTCCTCGCGGCCGCCCAGGTCGAGGCCGGCGGCCGGCTCGTCGAGCAGCAGCAGCTCCGGATCGGTCATCAGCGACCGGGCGATCAGCGCCCGCTTGCGCTCGCCCTCGGACAGGGTGCCGAAGGTGCGGTCCGCCAGGTTCCCGATGCCCATCGCGTCCAGCAGCTCGGTCGCGCGGCTGGTGTCGAGGGTGTCGTACTCCTCACGCCAGCGGCCGAGCACCGCGTAGCCGGCACTGACCACGACGTCCTTGACCAGCTCGTCGCCCGGCACACGCTGGGCGATGGCGGCCGAGGTGAAGCCGATGCGGGGGCGCAGGTCGAAGATGTTGACGCGGCCGATCCGCTCTCCGAGCAGGTCGACCTCGCCGGTGGTCGGGTGCAGTTCGGCCGCGGCGAGGCGGAGCAGGGTGGTCTTGCCCGCGCCGTTCGGCCCGAGCACCACCCAGCGCTCGTCCAGTTCCACGGTCCAGTCGAGGCCGGCGAGGAGGTCGTTGGTCCCCCGGCGGACGCCGACACCGGCCATCCGGACCACGAGGTCGTCAAGTTCGCTGGGCTGGATCGGCTCGCTCACGAAGCCCATTCTGTCTGCCGACGCGCGCGCGTGCGCACCCGCCCGGGCGAGAGGGCGAACGAGCAGGTCGGCGCCTGTCCACGACGTGGAACGGCGCACGGCGGAAGTGTCACCCGCGACAGCGCTGTGGCAGCATTGCGGGCATGTCAGCCGACGCGCCCGCCACCTCGGTCACCCGGGGCTCGTTCTGGCGCCGTCGCACCATCGACCTGCTCCTCGTCGCTTCGGCCGGGTGTACGCGGGCGCGGCTCCACTGATCTCTCGCGTCCGCTGACGCGTGCGGTGCCGCGCTGCCCCGGCGTCCCGATCACTTCGCGTCCGAGGAGCACCCCCGTTGACCACGTCCCTGGTTCGTCCGCCCGTCGAGATCCATCCCCAGCTGACCGACCCGCTGCTGCCCGAGCTGCTGCACCCTGCGCGGCTGCTCTGGACGCCGCGTGAGCTGGCCGACCTGACCACCACCGTCACCACCGAGCTGACCGCGGGCCTGCGCGGCATCCTGCGGTTCGACGAAGACCGCCGCTGGTGGGCCCGGCTGGCGCTGACCGACGGCGTCGAGCTGTGGTTGCTGTCATGGCTGCCCGGCCAGCACACGAAGCCGCACGACCACGGCGGCGCGTCCGGCTCGTTCACCGTCCTGCAGGGCGAACTCGGCGAGGAGTACCGGTACGCCGGCGGCCCGATCCGGCGCCGGACGCACGTCGCCGGCGAGGGCCTCGGCTTCGGCGCCGGCCGTGCGCACCAGGTCACCGGCCTCGGCGACCGGCCCGCGGCGAGCGTCCACGCGTACTCGCCGCCGCTGGTGGCGACCCGCGAGTACGCCTCGCTCGCCGACGTCCCGCCGGAAATCCCGCCCCTGCCCGCTATCGTCCGGTCATGAGCGCGATCGATTCGTTCCTGGAGAAGGCCCGGGCCGGCCTGGACCGGGTGACGCCCGTCCGGGCCCGCGAACTGCAGGAGGCGGGGGCGCTGGTGGTCGACATCCGGCCGCTGGCGAACCGCCTCGCCGAGGGCGAGATCCCCGGCGCGGTGATCGTCGAGCGGATCCACCTGGAGTGGCGGCTGGCGCCGGACAGCGAGTGGCGGCTGCCGTCGGTGAGCGCGGGCTCGACGGTGATCGTGGTGTGCAACGAGGGCTATTCGTCGAGCCTCGCGGCGGCCGACCTGCAGCGGCTGGGCCTGCCCGGCGCCACCGACCTCGACGGCGGGTTCCGCGCCTGGGCTGCCGCCGGCCTGCCCGGGGCGGGCCGCGGGCGCGCCCCCCGGGGCTTTCAGGCCCCCGGGTTGACGCGCGCCGAGGGGGGCCGCAGGGTTTTTGGGCCGCCCCG
>NZ_JBEZYB010000062.1:0-49703 GCF_040638285.1 Amycolatopsis sp. NPDC026612 | reverse complement strand
TGCACGACGGGGCCCTGAACGACGCGGGCGAGCAGGCCACCGGCACGGCTTCGGCAGCAGGCCCGGCCGACGAGGTCATGACGCCGTCGGCGGCGCGTCGGGTCGCACATCGGGTCCGCGCCCTTGCCCTCGTCGTTCGGGATCTGCTGGCTCGCACCGTCGGACTCACCCGGCGGCTTGATCCAGACGTAGGCGTCGAAGTGCGGCGCCGGGGACGCCGTCGGCCGGATGCCCAGACCCGCACCGCTCTGGTTGCACCAGTTGCCGCGGTGCAGCCGCCGGTCGATCCGGCCCGAGTTCACGTACGCGTCCACAGTGGACCCCGAGGCACCGCTGGGCCGGGCCGCGCCGCCCCAGCCGTTGCGGGAGGTGTCGACCAGCATGCCGATGCCGCTCGGCAGCCCCGCCGACACGAACGCGTTGTACATCGCCGTGGCGAAGGGGATCTCGGCGAAGTACGGGTTCCACTGGTAGAACGTCGCCGACTTCAGCGCCTGCCCACCGACCGTCAGGTTCGGGTCGGGCAGGTTCGGCTCGGTCAGCGGCGTGTAGTTGGCCGTCGAGCTGATGAACCCGTCGACGCTGTTCACGCCGGCCGTGGTGCCCTGCAGCACCTGCTTGACCAGGTTGACGAACGGCTGGAAGTTGCTGTCCCAGCCGAGCCACGCCGAGTGCGCGATGTCCAGGTAGTTGTAGACGTTGGAGATCGCGTGCAGCTTGTTCAGCGCGTACTGGATGCCCTGCGTGTACACGCCGCTGGACTGCGCTTCCGCGCACGTCGCCATCGAGGTGTTCGTGATGAGGTTCGGCAGGGAGTCCGGCTCGACGACCGTCACGATCCGCAACGGCGCGTACTTCGGGTCGGCCATGATCGAGGCGATCGGGTCGATGTACTCCGTCTTGTACCGGGCCAGGCCGTTCTGCGAAGCCTGCAGTTCACCGTTGGACGCCAGCGCCGCGCAGTCGCGGTTGGGCAGGTCGTAGACCACGATCTGGATGGTCACCGGCGTGCCGCCGCTGGACTGGGCCAGCGCCGCGTCGAGGTGCCCGCGCAGGCCGCGGGAGTCCGCCGTGCCGGCGATCGCGGCGATCCGGTCGAGCCAGACCGCGGTCGAGGTGTTGGCCACCTTGGCCATCTGGGCGCCGAGCGTGCCGCCCTTGGCCGCCGCCGCGGCACTCACCTCGCCCGACCAGTCCGGGTTCACGTACCCCTTGGCCCCGGCGTACGGGTTGTCCACGTGCGTCCCGGGCTGGGGCGTCGTGGTAACCGTCGTCGGGGTGGTGGACGTGGTCGGGGTCGTCGAGGTGGAGGGCGGCGTCGTCGTCAGGGTGATCGGTGACGTCGGCGTCGTGGTCGTGGGCGTGCCGTCGCAGTGGGCCCCGTTGAGCGAGAACGACGTCGGGATGGCGTTCGTGCCCGAGTACGAGCCGTTGAAGCCGAAGTTCGCCGTGGCGTTCGAGCCGAGATTCCCGCCCCACGACGGGTTCTTCGCGCTCACGTGCTTGCCGCTTTGGCTGTACGTGGCGCTCCAGCCCTGCTGGACCTGCTGGTTGCCGCCGAAGTCCCATTCGACGTTCCAGGACTGAACGGCGTCGCCCAGGTTGGTCACGGCGACGTTGGCGGTGAAGCCGGTGTCCCACGAGTTGACGGTGTAGGTGACCTTGCAGCCGGTGGCGGCGCCCGCCGGGCTGCCCCCGGCCACCAGTAGCCCGGCGGTGACGGCTGCCGCCGTCACCGAGGAGGCCACGGCGAACCGTGTCTTCCTCTTCGCGGACCAGAATTCACTCCTCATTGAGTGCGCTCCTTAGTTGTTCGTCGACGGAGTTGTTCGTCGGTGGGTGGGTCAGGTGGTGCAGGCGGTCGCGCCGACGGCGAAGCCGCTCGGTACGCCGGTCGAGGCGCCGGTCGCCTGGATGCCGATCGACACCGAAGCGCCGCCGGCCAGATCGGGCGCCCAGGCGGGGGCCTTGGCCGTCGCCTGCTGCCCCGTCTGCGTGACCGTCGCGTTCCAGCCGCTGGTGATCTGCGTGCCGGTCGGCACACGCCAGCCGAGCGCCCAGTTCTTCATCGCCGCCGTCGCGGTGTTCTTCATCGTCACGGTGGCCGTGAAGCCGCCCTGCCAGGTGTTGTCGACGTGGTAGGTGACCGCGCAGCCCGCCGGGGGCGGCGGGTCGCCCGGGCCGCCGCCCGACCCCACCGGCGGGATCAGGTACGGCTGCAGGATCGCCTGCTTGGCCTGGTTGACGGTCGTCCAGTCGTCGTTGAGGATGCCGCCGGTGTCCCCCGAGTTCGGGTTCCACGACCAGTACGTGAAACTCATCCCGGACGTCCCGGTGCCCGCGTACTTCATCAGCTCCTGCAGCCAGACCTTGTCGCGCGGATCGGCGAGCGTGCTGCCGAACTCGCCGAGCAGCACCGGCGCGATGTTCTGCTTCTGCAGGTAGCCGAAGAAGTGGTCCCACAACGCCGGCAGGTTCGCCGGGAAAGCGGGGTCGGAGAACCACTTCTGGGCGAACACCGACGTCGCGTACTCGTGCGCCGAGTACACCAGCTTGTCCGGTTTGGACAGCCGCACCGGGAACTGCTTCGCGCCGGAGAGGTTGCCGCCCCACCAGCCGCACTGCGGATCACCGGTGCCGCTGACGCAGTCCACGCCCTCCACGACGACGAGCCAGTCCGGATTCGCCGCGAGCACGGCGTTTCCGGCGCGTTCGGCGGCGAGCCGCCAGTCGGTCGCGGTGTCGCCGCAGCCCCAGCAGGCCCCGCCGCCACCCTGGAGCGCGTGCGGCTCGTTGTGCAGGTCCGCGCCGATCACCGTGGGGTTGCCCTGGTAGTGCCGGGCCAGCATCGTCCAGTCGGAGATCCAGCGGCTCTCCGGGTACGCGCTGGTGTACCAGAGCGGGGACTGCGCGCCGGAGTCCGGCCGGTGCCGGTCCAGGAGCACTCGCATGCCCTTGGCGCCGGCGTACGCGACGATCTTGTCGAGCACCTGCAGGCCGGACAGGCCCTGCAGGTCCGGGTTCTGCAGCGCGTCGATGCTGACCGGCTTGGACCCGGCGTCGAACAGCTGGTTCGAGTACGGCAGCCGCAGCGTGTTGTACCCGAGCCCGGCCATCTGGTCGAGCATGTCCTTGTAGTTGCGGCTCCACAGCCCGTGCGGCGAGTAGTTGCCGGTCTCGGCACCGAACCAGTTGATCCCGGTCATCCGGACCGGCGTACCGGTCGCGTCGACCAGCTGGGAACCGGCGGCGTGCCAGAACCCGGTGCCGGTGCCGGCCGCCGCCGTGGTCTCCGGGGCCGCGGCGGCCGGGGACGCCGTGAGAACGGCGCCCCCGACCAGTGCGGCGACCACCAGCGAAAGCAGTCGCTTCATCGAGTACCTCTCAGCCGAACAGGGCGACGTGCACGGCGAACGCCGTGGCGATCTCCGACTGCGCCCAGAACCGGTGGTAGGTGAACGTCGGCGCGGCGCCGCCGTCCAGGTAGGCCTGGACCTTCGGCCACTGCGGGTCGCTCTTGTAGAACGAGCGGATCGACAGGAACGTGGAGTTCGCGTTGATCGGGTCGCCGTTCGGCATCGTGCCCGTCCAGCCCGAGGGGACGTACAGCCCCTGGTCCGTGGTGGCGTTGTACTTGTCGTCGAACCGGTCGTAGTCCGACCGGGTCTCCGGCACCGCGATGCCCTTGGTGTCCGTGTTCGCCGAAAGCGCGTTCAGCAGCTGTTCCCCGACTGTCTTGGCCTGAGCGTTGCTCGACCCCGACGCGTAGTAGAGCAGCGTCTTGGCGAGCGAGGCCGCGACCCCGACGTCCTGGCTGTAGTTCTTCACCGAGACGTGCAGACCGGTGTTCGAGCCAGGGCTGGTGGCGTTCCAGGTGTCCGGTGCGCCGCTCCAGGTCAGGTCGGACGGGATCTGGAAACTCCCGCCGGCACCGACCGTGGTGTTCGCGATCGCCCAGGGCACCCACTTGTCGAGGATCTTCTTCGCCCGGGGGTCGCTGGTCGCCTGGTAGTACTCGGCGATCCGTTCCATGCCCCAGGTCTGGAAGCCGAACCACTGGTTGCTCGGCGGGTCGTGCCAGACCGGCTGCTGGTCGTAGAACATCCCGTAGAACGTCGGTGTGCCCGCGGGCGGGGTGCCGTACTGGCCGTCCCAGCTGTTGGTCGCACCGCCGGCAAGACCGCCTTCGGAGGACTGCAGCCACTGCAGGAACTCCATCTGCCTGCCGAGGCTGGTCGTCCAGTCGGTCGCGCCGGTCGCCGAAGTGACCTTCAGGCCCGGGTCGGTCGACAACGCATACGCGGCCAGCGGGTTCTGGTAACCCTGGTGCGCCGCGCCGTCACCGATCCGCCACGCCCAGGCGCTGGACGCGTCCGCCGAACCACCCCAGGCGTAGTACCACGAAATGAGGTAGTGCTCGCTGTCCTTGCCGGTACCGGCCGGGCAGCTCGCCGGGCTGACGCAGTTGCCGATCTTCTTGTAGTACTTGTCGAAGAGCGAGTACCGCAGGTAGTCGCCCATCTTCGAGGCCTTCTTCAGCACGGCCGCGACGTCGGAGCTCTTGCCTTGCGCCTGGGCCCACTTCTCGGCCTGGTAGGCCACCTGCACCACGCGGGCGTCCGCGTCCGGCGCGTCGGTGTACTTCCACTGCTTCGCGTACGACGAGTCGCCGGTGAACAGGTCGAGGTACCCGTTCTTGCCGCCGAACTTCAGGAGGTCGCAGCTGGGCTGGGTGACCGTTTCCCACACCGATTCCTGCGAACCGCGCTGGAAGGTGTTGATGAACGCCGGCGCGGTGTTCGTGCCGTCCTCGCAGTGGCCGAACTTGTAGATGTTGTCCACGTCGAGCAGCCAGTGCATGCCGTAGACGTCCGGCGAGCCGTAGGCCGCCTTGAGCTCCGCCGCGATCGGGTCCGCACCGACCGACACGCCGCTCTGCAGCTGCGACGGGTAGGACTTCGGGCTCGGGTATTCCGCCGCGTACGTGGCCGGCTTGCTCGCGTTGTAGCCGGAGTTGCCCGGCTGGTCCGCCGCCGACGGGATCGCGTACGTCTCGATCGACGTCCACGCCTGGTTGAACGGGGCCCAGTCACCGGTGACCCGGCCGTAGGACGCCTCCAGCCACAGGTAGTAGCTGAACGCCTCCGACGTCGTCTCGTGCCCGTGGTCGGGCGCCTCGACGATCAGCGTCTCGATCGAGTGGTAGGGCACCAGGATGTTCCCGAACTTGCGGAAGTAGCCGTTGTTCGGGTCCTTGATCTTGTTGTACTGCGTGAGGAACGCGAGCTGGTAGTCCGAAGTGGACGACGAGATCTCGTTGACCGTCACCGTGGCCGCGGTGTAGCCGCTGCTGCTCGCGGTGAAGGTCGCGCTGCCCAGCGCTCCCCCGTTGTCGGCACTGGCGACCGTCACGTTCTGCGGGACGTTCCAGTTCGCCGCCGTGAACGTGAGGCTCGCCGGGGTCGCCGTGAGGTCCGTGCTCCCGGCCGTCCGCGCGACGGCGACGGTGACCGGAGCCGTCGGGGCGCCGGCGAGGGAGACGGCGAACGTCCCCGTGCCGCCCTGCTTGACCTGCGCGGTCGCCGGGGTGGCGACGATCGTCGGCCCGGAGAGGACCTTCACGCTGACCGGGCTGGACGTGGTGCTCGCGCCCTTGTTGTCGTACGCCTTGGCGCTGATCGAGTACGTCCCGGCCGGGACGTTGCCCCAGTTGCCCTCGAAGGGCGCGGCCGTGTCGGTGGCCAGCAGCGTGTCGCCGGCGTAGAACTCGACCTTGCTCACCGTGCCGTCGCTGTCGGCGGCGGTCGCGGCTAGAGGGATCGTCGCCGGGGCGTAGTACGTGCCCGTCGACGTCGGCGAGGTGAGGGTGACCGTCGGCGCCTTGTTGGCACCGGTGCACGAGGTGCCGTTCACGGAGAAGTCGGTGGGCGGCCGGTTGGCCGACCCCTTCGTGCCGTTGAACCCGAACGACGTGCTGGCGCCGGTGCCGAGGTGGCCGTTGTAGGACAGGTTCGACGCCGTGACGGCGGCGCCGGTCTGGGCGAACGTCGCGCTCCAGCCCTGCTGGACCTTCTGGCCGTCGAGGAACGTCCAGCCGACCTTCCAGCTGTCGAGCGGCGCCCCGTCGTTGCGCAGCGAGACGTTGGCGGTGAACCCGGTGTCCCAGTCGTTGGTGGTGTAGGTGACGGAACAGGCGATGTCGGCGGCGAGCGCCGGTGGTGGGGCGGCCACCGCGCCCGTGACGGCCAGCACGGCCGAGGCCAGTGCCAGCGCACGCGCGCGCTTTCGGGGAGAGGAACGCATGGCTGCGGAACTCCTTTGTCCGTAGGGAGCCAGCGATCTGGGAGCGCTTCCAGACGCAGACGGTAGCCAGCGGGAAACCTGGATGTAAAGAATCGAGTCAGAAGGACACTCCCGTCCCGGACGTCACACCTACGCACCCGGCGAACAAGCCCCCACTGAACACTCCTGAACAGCCCCCACCGAAGGTGGGGACGTCACCCTTTCAGCGCAACCAACCCATCACGTTGCGTATCGAGGAAACGCCGTTTAGGGCCGAACGAGTGCATCTCGGACAGGAAGGCTCCCGCCTATCGAGGCATGGACACGTCTGGGCCATCCAGGTACGCGTGTCGTCCATCCCGGTACGGCAGCCCTCATGGGCGCGACTGGATGAAACACGTATCCGGATGGACGTCACGCGTACACGGGTGGACGACACGCGTACTCGACGGACGACAAGGTTCAGCTGGAGGCGCGGACCGCCAGGGAGACCGGGAGGACGTGCTGGCGCGGCTTGAGGTTGTGGTCCTCGAGCAGCTGCATCAGGGTCTCGACCATGCAGTGGACCTGTTCGCGGGGGTCCTGGTGGACCGACGTCAGGGGCGGGTCCATGGCCGGGGCCAGTGTCGCGTTGTCGTCGAAGCTGACCACGGCGACGTCGTCCGGGATGCGGCGGCCCGCAGCGTCCAGGGTGCGCAGCGCGCCCACCGCCATCATGTCGCTGGCGACGAAGACCGCGTCGAGGTCCTTGTGCCGAGCCAGCAGGTTCGACATCGCGTTCGCTCCGCCGGACAGCGTGAAGTCGGCCTCTTCGGCCAGGTCGGCGGGGTCGAGCCCGGCGTCGAGGAGGGTCTTGCGCCAGCCGGCGAGGCGGTCGATCGGCGCACTCTGGTCCTGGGGGCCGGCGATCGTGGCGATCCGCCGCCGCCCGGCCGCGACCAGGTGCTCGACCGCCAGCCGGGCGCCGCCTTCGTTGTCGAAGTCGACGACGTGCACGCCACGCCGGATGCCGGCCGCCTGCCCGCCGAACACGATCGGGATGCGCAGCAGCCGCAGCGCCTTGGGCAGCGGGTCGGCCCGGTGCGGCGCGAACACCAGCGCGCCGTCGACGTGGCCGCCTTCGAGGAACCGGACCGTCCGGCTCAGGTCCTCGCGGGTGTCGCTGAAGATCAGCACCATCTGCCGGCCGACGTCGGCGAGCTCCCGGTAGCCGGCCCGCATGACGGCGGTGCGGTACGGGTCGTCGAGCAGCCGGGCCTCCGGCTCCGACAGCACCACCGCGATCGCCCCGGTGCGGCGCGTGACCAGCGACCGGGCCGCCTGGTTGGGGGAATAGCCCAGGTCGCGGGCCGCGGCGTGCACCTTCTCGCGCGCCGCCGCGCTGACGTACGCGTCGTCGTTCAACGCGCGTGACGCCGTCGACCGCGACACGCCGGCGAACGCCGCGACGTCCTCCAGTGTCGGCCGTTCGTCATCCCCTGCTCGAGGCCCCACGGCACCGCCCTCGCTCACCCACAACCACCCTGACCGCCTCAGCTTAACGTTCACGCAAGTCGGCGTCCGGGAGCGCTCCTCGCAGGAAACACTCCGGTTACGACCTCTTGACACCGGTGAAGGGCCCCAGCAGACTCTGCCACACCTGGGAGCGCTCCCAGATCGGCTCCCAGTAGTGAGAGCGCTCATTCCCGTCAACAAGGTGGTTGGACACGTGAGAACGATCCGGAACGGCCTGGTCCTGGCACTGGGCATCACGATGACGGCGCTCGGCGCCACGGCCTGCAACGGGGGTGGTGGTGACCAGCAGACCCCGGCCGCGGCGGCTCCGAACGAGCACGTCGACCTGACGCTGGCGACCTTCACCGAGTTCGGCTACGAGGCCCTCATCCCGGAGTACGAGCGGCTGCACCCCAACATCAAGATCACCCCCCGCAAGACCGGTGAGGGTGGCCCGTACCACCAGGACCTCATCACGAAGCTGGCCGCCGGCTCGGGTCTCGCCGACGTCGCCGCGGTGGAGGAGGGCCACCTGTCCGACGTCCTGGACAAGGGCTCGAAGTTCAACGACCTGAGCAAGATCGGGCCGGCCGACGCCTCCCCCGACCGCTGGCTCGGCTGGAAGTACGACGCCGCCAAGACCAAGGACGGCAAGCTCATCGGCTACGGCACCGACATCGGGCCGCTGGCCATGTGCTACCGCAAGGACCTGTTCCAGGCCGCGGACCTGCCGACCGACCCCGAGCAGGTCAAGTCGCTGTTCGCCACCTGGGACAGCTACTTCGCCGCCGGCGCGAACTACGCCGCCAAGACCCACAAGGCCTGGTTCGACTCGGCCTCGCAGAACTTCAACGCCATGGTCAACCAGCTCCCCGAGGGCTACATCAACACCGATGACAAGCTCGCCCTCGAGAGCAACCAGGGCATCAAGGACGCCTGGACCAAGGTCACCGACGCCGTCGCCAAGGGCGAGTCGGCCAAGCTCGTCGCCTTCAGCAACGAGTGGAACTCCGGCTTCAAGCAGGGCGCGTTCGCCACGAAGGTGTGCCCCTCGTGGATGCTCGGCGTGATCAAGGAGCAGGCCGGCCCGGACAACGCCAACAAGTGGGCCGTCACCGCGGCCTTCCCCGGCGGCGGCGGCAACTGGGGTGGTTCGTACCTGACCGTGCCGACGCAGTCGAAGCACCCGAAGGAAGCGGCCGAGCTCGCGGCCTGGCTGACGGCCCCGGAGCAGCAGGTCAAGGCGTTCCAGGCGAAGGGCAACTTCCCGAGCCAGGTCAAGGCGCTGACCGACCCGGCCCTGCTGAGCGAGACCAACGCCTACTTCGGCAACGCGAAGGTCGGCGAGCTGTTCGCCGAGCAGGCCAAGAAGGTGCAGAAGCCGCAGTACAAGGGCCCCGGCGACGGCCAGATCCAGGAAAACGCGGCGAGCCCGGCCCTGCAAGCGGTCGAACAGGGCAAGCCGGCGGCGGACGCCTGGACCCAGATGGTCGAAGCCGCGAAGAAGATCACGCGCTGAGCAGATGACCGTCATCGACAAGATCGCGCCAGAAGGGAGTAAGGCCGGGGAGCGAGTGTCTCCCCGGCCCACCTTCCGTCACCGGCTGAGCCGGTGGGACGTCAAGGTCTCGCCGTACCTTTACGTCGCACCGTTCTTCATCGTCTTCGGGATCGTCGGGCTCTTCCCGCTGCTGTACACCGCGTACGTCTCGCTGTTCAAGTGGAAGGCCGGGGACGACAATCCCGACTTCATCGGCCTCGACAACTACAAGGACCTGTTCGGCGACAGCCAGTTCTGGAACGCGCTGACCAACACGATCAGCATCTTCCTGCTCTCCAGCGTCCCGCAGCTCATCATCGCGATGATGCTGGCGGCGCTGCTCGGCGCCCGGCTGCGCGGCGCTACGGGCTGGCGGGTCGGCATCCTGCTGCCCTACGCGGCCAGCCTGGTCTCGATCGGGATCATCTTCGCCAACCTGTTCGGCCCCAAGTACGGGCTGATCAACGGCGTGCTGCAGACCATCGGGCTGGACCCGATCGACTGGCAGGCCAGCCGCTTCGGCAGCCACGTCGCGATCGCGATCATGGTGAACTGGCGCTGGACCGGGTACAACGCCCTGATCGTGCTGGCGGCGATGCAGGCGATCCCGAAGGAGCTGCACGAAGCGGCGCTGATCGACGGCGCCGGCATGTGGCGGCGGTTCTTCAACGTCACGCTGCCCCTGCTGAAGCCGACGCTGATCTTCGTCACGATCACCTCGACGATCGGCGGCCTGCAGATCTTCACCGAGCCCAAGCTGTTCGACGCCATGCCGGGGTCGAACAACGGCGGCTCCAGCAACCAGTTCCAGACCGTGACGCTGTACCTGTACCAGTCGGCGTTCGAGAACTACAGCCTCGGTTACGCCTCGGCGATCGCCTGGGTGCTGTTCCTGATCATCATCCTGATCGCGCTGGTGAACTTCTTCCTCACCGGCAAGCTGACCCGCACTCCGGCGGTGAAGGTGAAGAAGAAATGACCGCACTCCACGGCGACATCAACGCCGGGCTGCGCAAGCGCGTCGCCACGCTCGGCAAGCCGCGCAAGGCGACCTACATCGTGCTGGCGATCTTCGTGCTCGGCTCGCTGTTCCCGTTCTACTGGTCGTTCCTGGTGGCCAGCCGGGACAACGGGATGCTCACCGAGCGCATCCCGCCGTTCGTGCCGGGCGGGAACTTCTTCGCCAACGCGGCGCGGGTGTTCGACACCGTGCCGTTCTGGAAGGCCCTCGCCAACAGCATCATCGTGTCCGGCACGGTCACGCTGACCACGGTGCTGTTCTCGTCGCTGGCCGGGTTCGCGTTCGCCAAGCTGCGGTTCCGCGGCCGCAACGGGCTGTTCGTGTTCATCGTGGTGACGCTGGCGGTGCCCACCCAGCTGGGCATCATCCCGCTGTTCATCGCGATGTCGGAACTGGGCTGGGCCGGCCACCTCCAGGCGGTCATCGTGCCCAACCTGGTCACCGCCTTCGGCGTGTTCTGGATGCGGCAGTACACAGTGGACGCTCTGCCGTACGAGCTGATCGAGGCCGCGCGCGTCGACGGCTGCAGCATGATCCGGATCTTCTGGAACGTCTGCCTGCCCGCGGTGCGCCCGGCCGCGGCCATCCTCGCGATGTTCACCTTCATGATGTCGTGGAACGACTTCCTGTGGCCGCTCGTCGTGCTGGACGCCGGCAACCCCACTGTCCAGGTGGCCCTGGAAAAGCTGCAGAGCGGCTACTACGTCGACTACTCGCTCGTCCTGGCCGGCACGACCCTGGCCACCATTCCCATCCTCATCGTCTTCGTCCTCCTCGGCCGCCAGATCGTGGCCGGGATCATGCAAGGTGCCGTGAAAGGGTGAACATGTCCGTACAACCCGACAGCGTTCGGGCGACAGAGGTCCGGGAAGACGCCGCGTTGATGTTCCCGCCTGGCTTCGTCTGGGGCGCCGCCACCGCGGCGTTCCAGGTGGAAGGGGCCACCGCGGCCGACGGGCGCACCGACTCGGTCTGGGACGTCTTCGCCCGCCGCCCGGGTGCGGTCCGGGGCGGCGACAACGGCGAACCGGCGGCCGACCACTACCGCCGGTACTCCGAGGACGTCGGCCTGATGCGCCGCCTCAACCTCGGCGCCTACCGCTTCTCGCTGGCGTGGCCCCGGGTGCGGCCGGACGGCGGCGCCCCCAACACCGCCGGGCTCGCCTTCTACGACCGGCTGGTCGACTGCCTGCTCGAATCCGGGATCCAGCCGTGGGCGACGCTCTACCACTGGGACCTGCCGCAGACGCTCGAGGAGCAGGGCGGCTGGACGAACCGGGACACGGCGTACCGGTTCGCCGAGTACACCGAGACGGTGCTCGAGCGGCTGGGTGACCGCGTCGCCAGCTGGTCGACGCTCAACGAGCCGTGGTGCGCGGCCATGCTCGGCTACGCGGGCGGCATCCACGCACCGGGCCGCAACGACCACCCCGCGGCCGTCGCCGCCACGCACCACCTGCTGCTGGGCCACGGCCTGGCCATGGACATCATCCGGCGGCACGCTCCGGGCACTCCGGCCGGCATCACGCTGAACCTGTACCCGGTCGCTCCGCACGACCCGGCGGACGTCTCCGACGTCGCCGCGGCCCGGCGGATCGACGGCCTGCAGAACCGGCTGTTCCTGGACCCGGTGCTGCGCGGCGGCTACCCGGACGACCTGGTCGCCGACCTCGAGCCGTTCGGGCTGGGCTCCGTCGTGCGCGACGACGACGCCGCGGTCATCGCCGCGCACATCGACTGGCTGGGCGTGAACTACTACCGCGACTACCGCGTCGCGGGCCGCCCGATCGCCGGCAGTGAGCCGGCGGGCCCGGAGTGGGTCGGCGCCGCCGACGTGCACTTCGTCCCGGACCCGGCGGCACCCCGCACCGACTCCGGCTGGGAGGTCCAGCCGGCCGGGCTGACCGAGTCGCTGCTCCAGGTGCACCGCGGCTACCGGCAGCTGCCGCTGTACATCACCGAGAACGGTGCGGCCTATCCCGACGTCATCTCCGACGGCGGCGACATCGCCGACAGCGACCGCGTCGCGTTCCTCGACTCCCACCTGCGGGCGGCGCACGACGCCATCCAGGCGGGCGTCGATCTGCGCGGGTACTTCTACTGGTCGCTGCTGGACAACTTCGAGTGGGCTGAGGGGTACGCGAAGCGGTTCGGCCTGGTCCACGTCGACTACGCGACCCAGCAGCGCACCCCGAAGCAGAGCGCGCACTGGTACTCCCGGGTGATCGGCCTCAACGGGCTCAGCTGACCGGGCTCCGTGAAGGCCACCGGCGCGGGTGGCCTTCACGGACGCCGGGGGTGCGTCCGGCGCCCGGCGTTGCCAGACTGGCCGGTATGGGACTGCGCAGCGAAGCTTGGTTCAACAACCCCGCCGACCCCGGCATGACCGCGCTCTACCTCGAGCGGTACATGAACTGGGGCCTGACGCGGGAGGAGCTGCAGTCCGGCAAGCCGATCATCGGGATCGCGCAGACCGGCTCCGATCTCACCCCCTGCAACCGCCACCACCTCCAGCTGGCGGACCGGACCCGGGAAGGCATCCGCGAGGCGGGCGGGATCGCGATCGAGTTCCCCGTGCACCCGATCCAGGAGACCGGCAAGCGCCCGACCGCGGCGCTGGACCGCAACCTCGCCTACCTCGGCCTGGTGGAAACGCTCTACGGCTACCCGATCGACGGCGTGGTGCTCACCACCGGCTGCGACAAGACCACCCCCGCCTGCCTGATGGCCGCCGCGACCGTCGACCTCCCCGCCATCGTGCTGTCCGGCGGCCCGATGCTCAACGGCTGGCACGACGGCGAGCGCACCGGGTCCGGCACGATCATCTGGAAGGCGCGGGAACTGCTCGCCGCCGGCGAGATCGACGACGCCGGGTTCATGGAGCTCGTCGCCTCGTCCGCGCCGTCGCCGGGGCACTGCAACACGATGGGCACGGCGTCCACGATGAACGCGCTCGCCGAGGCGCTCGGGATGAGCCTGCCCGGCTGCGCGGCCATCCCGGCCCCGCACCGCGACCGGGCCCGGATGGCCTACCGCACCGGGCTGCGGATCGTCGAGCTGGTCCGCGAGGACCTCAAGCCGTCGGACATCCTGACGCGCGAAGCCTTCGAGAACGCCATCGTGGTGAGCTCCGCGATCGGCGGCTCGACCAACGCCCCCATCCACCTCGGCGCGATCGCCCGGCACGTCGGCGTCGACCTCCCCCTCGACGACTGGCAGCGGGTCGGGTACGCCGTGCCGCTGCTGGTCGATCTGCAGCCGGCGGGCAAGTACCTCGGCGAGGAGTTCCACCGCGCGGGCGGTGTCCCGGCCGTGGTGCACGAGCTGATGCGGCACGGGCTGGTCCACGAGAACGCGCCGACGGTCAACGGCCGCACGCTCGGCGACAACTGCCGCGACGCCGAGGCCGGCGACCGGGACGTCATCCGCACCTTCGAGACCGCGCTCGTGCCCGACGCCGGGTTCCTGGTGCTCAAGGGCAACCTCTTCGACGCGGCGATCATGAAGTCCAGCGTGATCTCGCCGGAGTTCCGGCGGCGCTACCTGGCCGGAGGGGTGTTCGAGGGCACCGCGGTCGTGTTCGACGGCCCGGAGGACTACCACGCCCGCATCGACGACCCGGACCTCGGCGTCGACGAGCATTCGCTGCTGGTGATGCGCGGCACCGGCCCGCTCGGCTACCCGGGCTCGGCCGAGGTGGTGAACATGCGGCCGCCCGCGGCGCTCATCAAGCGGGGGATCCGCGAACTGCCGTGCCTCGGCGACGGCCGCCAGTCCGGCACCTCCGGGTCGCCGTCGATCCTCAACGCCTCCCCCGAAGCCGCGGCCGGCGGCGGCCTCGCCGTGCTGCGGACCGGCGACCGGGTCCGGATCGACCTGGGCGCCGGCACCGCCGACGTGCTCGTCTCCGACGACGAACTCCGGCTGCGCCACCGGGAACTGGCCAAGGCAGGCGGCTACCCGGTGCCCGGATCGCAGACGCCGTGGCAGGAGATCCAGCGGTCGATGGTCGACCAGCTCTGCGACGGCATGGTGCTGCGCCCGGCCGTGGCGTACCAGCGCATCGCGGCGACCAAGGGAATCCCCCGCGACAACCACTGAGTTTTCCGCTTGGGAGGGGCGGCGAACGGGTATCCACCCCGGTAGCCGAGGCGAGGAGGCCACCCATGCTCCCGGATCGAGAACGCCACACCCTTCGCGCGATCGAGGCGGAACTGCAAGCGAGCGATCCCGCGTTCGCCGCCGCCTTCAGCGGCCGCAAGCTGCGCCCGCCCCGGCGCCGGAACCTGTTGCCGGTGCTCTGCGACGTCACAGCGGCGGTGATGCTGATCGTGGGCCTGTTCGCCCGCGACGCCGGGCTCGTGCTCTGGGGCACGGTGTGCGCGGGGGCGCTGGTGGCCTGGCACATCGCCCACGCCGACACGGTCCGTGAGTCCACTGAGGACGGTGCCACCCCGGCGACCGACGCCCCCTGAACCATTCCTTCTGCGCACCACGCAGGACTCACCACGCAGGACGGCCGCCCCGGGAAGCCCGGGGCGGCCGTCCTGCGTTCGTCCGGGGGGCACTCAGTCGTAGGACAGCGCCTCGACCAGGTCACCGGCGCTCGGGTTCGACAGCGCCTTGGCCACGTCGGCCTGGGCGACGATCCCGACGAGGTCGTGCCCGTCGATCACCGGCAGCCGGCGGACGCGGTGCTCGGACATGGTGCGCAGGACCTCCTGGGCGTCGTCGTCCGCGCCGATCGTCACGACCTCGCCCTGGGCGAGCTCGCCGACGTGGACGGCTCGCGGGTCCTTGCCCTCGGCCAGGACCTTCACCACGATGTCGCGGTCGGTGATCATGCCCTTGAGCCGGTTGTCCTCGCCGCAGATCGGCAGGGCCCCTACGCCCTTCTGGGCCATCGTGACCGCGGCGTCGTGCACGGTGTCGGACTCCCGGGCGCAGGTCGCGTCCGACGTCATGATGTCGCGTGCGGTGGTCATCGTGAAACTCCTTCCGTTCTTGGGCCGGTGCGGTACGGCTACCCGGCTCCGGCAGGTTTACCCGTGGCAGGACCGGGGAATTTCGGGGCACATGCCGGATTCCCGCGGTGCCGAGCCACCGGACACCACCGATCTGGACCGCCTGCGCTCGGCGGCGTCGGGGTGCCGGGGGTGCCCGCTGTACCAGGACGCCACGCAGACCGTCTTCGGCGAGGGGACGGCCGGGGCGAAGGTCCTCGTCGTCGGCGAGCAGCCGGGCGACAAGGAGGACCTCGCGGGCGAGCCGTTCGTCGGGCCGGCCGGGAAGCTGCTGGACCGCGCCTTCGAGGAGGCGGGGTTCGACCGGCGATCGTTGTACGTCACCAACGCGGTCAAGCACTTCAAGTTCAAGCGCGACGAGCGCGGGAAGCGCCGGATCCACCAGAAGCCGGGCCGCACCGAGGTGGTCGCGTGCCGCCCGTGGCTGCTGGCGGAGCTGCGCGCGGTGCGCCCGGAGCTGGTGCTGCTGCTGGGCGCGACGGCCGCGCAGTCGTTGCTGGGCCCGAAGTTCCGCCTCACCGCCCACCGCGGCGAGCCGGTGGACCCGCCGGCGGACGTCGCCGACCTGGTGCCGTCGGCGGTGGCGACGGTCCACCCGTCGGCGGTCCTGCGGGCCCCGGACCGGGACGACGCCTACGCGGCCTTCGTCGCCGACCTGAAGGCCGCGGCCAAGCTGCTCGGGTGAGCTTCGCTCACGACGCCTTCAGCACCTTCTCCAGCTCGGCGCGCGTCATCTTCGACCGCCCCTTGACGCCCCGCTCGCGGGCCAGCTTGTCCAGGTCGGCCTTCGAGAGATCGGTCGGATCGGACCGGGATGCCTTCTTCTTCGAAGACTTCGCGGGTGTCTTGGCCGCCGTTCTCTTCGGGGCAGTCTTCTTCGGGGCCTTCTTCCCGGAATCCGTGCCGCCGCCCTTGCGGTTCTTCACGCTGCGCGACAGCGCCTCGAACAGGTCGACGACGTCGGCCGACGGCTCCGGCTCCGCGTCGTGGGTGATCTCCTGGCCGGCCTGCTTGGCCTTGAGCAGCTCTTCGACGCGTTTCGAGTACTCGTCGCGGTAGTCCTCCGGCCGCCACGGCGCGGTCATCTCGTCCACCAGCGAGAGCGCCATGTCGAGCTCCTTGGGCCGCGGTTTCGGCAGCTGCGGCAGCTTGCCCATGACGTCCTTCGGCTTCCGCAGGTCCGCGACGAAGTGCAGCGTGTTGAGCACCATGACGCCTTCGCCGGCGCGCACCGCCGCGAGGTATTCCTTGCCGCGCAACACGAACTTCGCCACGCCGGCCTTCTCGCTGCGGTCCATCGCCTGCAGCAGCAGGCCGTACGCCTTGGCGAAGTCCTCCTTCGCCGGTTTGAGCCAGTACGTCTTGTCGAAGAACCACGGGTCGATCTCGGCGAGTTCGACGAACTGCTCGATGTCGATCCGGCGCGACCGTTCGGGCGCGATTTCGTCCAGCTCGTCCGGTTCGACGAGCACGTGGTCGCCGCCGCCGAGGTCGTAACCCTTGACGATCTCGTCCCGGCCGACCTCGTCGCCGGTCCGCTCGTTGACCCGGCGGTTGCGGACCCGGTCGGCGGTCCCGCGTTCGAACTGGTGGAAGTGGATCGTGTGGTCCGCCACCGCCGGGTACAGCTCCACCGGCACGGTGACCAGCCCCAGGCTCAGCGCGCCGCTCCACACCGGTCGGGCCATGTCGTCCTCCTCGCCCCGCGGCCGGTCAGGCGACGTCGCTGCTGCGGTGGGCGGTCCGGTGCAGCCCCAGCATGTCCAGCAGCCGCGCGCAGTCCTCGGGGTCCTTGGCCCGCGCCGCCACGGCGAGCGCCGCCTTGCGGCGTGTGCGCGCCAGCTCCGGCGAGTCCCCGCCGTCGACGAGGAGGTCCGCCACCGGCCGCAGATCGTTGCGCTTGTCCCGCATCTTCGCTTCCCTCCGGCAATCCCCGGTGAACCGTTCGCCGGCGGATTACCCCGGATCGCCCCGCGCGACACAGGGTCGCCCGAAGGAGCCGCCGAAGATCGTCGCCACTGGGCCGAACGAGTGAATTCGGCGGGCTTCAGCGCCGGACGGGGCAAGGTGGTGAGACTCACGTCACAGCAGGAGGCCGGATGGGCACCCAGATCCGCATCAGCCGCGAGGACGGCTCGCTGCCCTGCGAAGTCTGCGGCTTTCCGACGATGCACGTCGCCCAGGTGGTCGCCGACGACGGGACGGTGCTCGGCCGCACCCTCGTCTGCACGACGTGCCAGCGCAGCAAGCACCGGTCCGGACCGGCGGCCGTCGAGTCCGACGCTCCCCCGGACGAGGTACCCGCCTAGCTCAGACCGCGGTCGTGGCCACCGCCGCGACGAACTCCGCCGCCACCTCGTGGAGCTTGCGGTTGCCGTCCTGGGACCGCTTCACCAGCCGCCGGAAGGCTTCCTCCGCCGTGATCCGGTGCGCGGCCATGAGGATGCCCTTGGCCTGGTCGATCACCGCCCGGGTCTCCAGCGCCCGGTTGAGCTGGTCGACCAGTTCCCGGGCCGCGAAGTACCGCCGTGCGCTGCGCAGGCCGAACACCACCGTCGCCGTGTACAGCTCGAGGATCTTCGTGCCCAGCTCGCTGAACCCGTGCTCGCCGAATCCGAACAGGTTCAGCGCACCGGCCATGTCCTCGTCCACCGTCAGCGGCGCGGCGAGGAAACTGGCCACGCCCAGCTGCTCGGCCGACGACGCGAACTGCGGCCACAGATCCCCGACCGCACCGACGCCGACGCGGACCGGCTTTCCCGTCTCGGCGGCGCGCAGGCACGGCCCGTCCCCGATCCGGTACTGCTCACGGTCGAAGTTCACCGCCCGCTGGTCGGTGCTGGCGACCGTCTCCGGCACGCCGTCGCGCAGCAGCGTGATGCTCGCCATGTCGGCCCCCGGCACCACCTGCACGGCGTGGTGGCACACGGCCTGCAGCATCTGGCCGAGGTCGAGCTCGCTGTCCAGCATCGCGGTCAGCGAGTCCATCGCGAGCGTGACGTCGCCCAGCCGCGCGGTGAGCTGCTCGTGGCCGCCCGTCATCCTGGTGACGCCCCTCCATCGTTCTTCAGGGCGCACTGAACCAGGGAGGACCCGGGCGCGCGCCAGTAGTCGGCCGCTAGCGCTTTAACGGGTCCGACGCGAGATTACTGCATCCCGATCAACCGGGGAACGAGCGGGCGCCGCGGTGGCGGCCCACACGCCCGTTCGGAGCAACGTCGGTTGCGAGCCGCGAACGCCGGATTAGACTCGGCACACGGTTCAACCAGCAGCCGCGTCGAACCCCGAGCGCGGCACTGCGGCCGCGCCGCACCAGAACGGCGGCGAACGGCATGAACCTCCCCCGAGCCCGGCACCCGGGCCTGCGGCTGCGCACGGCGTGGCCCGCTCCCCACGCGGTCCTGGTGACCGCGCGCGGCGACCTCGACAGCGCGACGGCGGACGACCTGGCCACCCTGCTCTCCGACCGCCTGTGGGCGAGGCCGGAGCGGCTGGTGGTCGACCTGTCCGACGTCGATTTCCTGGGGGTGGCGGGCCTGCGGGTGCTGCTGCACTCGGCGCTGCAGGCCGGGCAGGTCGGCACCGACCTGCTGGTGGTCACCGGGACGAACCCGATGGTCCGCCGGGCCCTGCGGGTGACCGGGGCGGACCGGCGCCTCGCCCTGTCCGAGCGACGGCCCGCCACCGCCCCGGCCTGACCGCCGGGCCGCGCGGGCGCTAGCCGCGCAACGCCGGGAGCAGCTCCTTCTCGGCGAAGTCGAGGAAGCCGTCCTGCTGGTCACCGCCGATCTGGACCAGCGCCACGTCGGTGAAGCCCGCCTTCGCGAACTCCTGCACCGCCTCGGCGATCGGCTCGACGTCCGGGCCGCACGGGATCGAGCCGGCGACATCGTCCTCGCGGACGAACTGCGTCGCGCCGGCGAACCCGGCCGGTCCCGGGAGCTCGGCGTTGACCTTCCAGCCGCCGGCGAACCACCGGAACTGCTCGTGCGCGCGCCGGATCGCGGCGTCGCGGTCGGTGCCCCACGACACCGGCAGCTGCCCCACCTTGCGGCTCGGCGCGCCGCCGAGCTTCGTCGCGTCCCACTCCTGGGACAGCTCCGCCTTCGGCTCGACGGCGATCATCACGTCGGCGACCGGGGCGAACCGCTGGACCGACTGCGAACCGGACACCGCGACGCCGACCGGGACCCGCCGCTCCGGCAGGTCCCACAGCTTCGCCGAATCGACGCGGAAGTGCTTGCCCTCGTAGTCGAAGTAGCCGCCGTCGAACAGGCCGCCGATGATCTGCACGGCCTCGGCGAGCATGTCGTGCCGGACGTTGGCCGGCGGCCAGCCGCGGCCGACGACGTGCTCGTTGAGGTTCTCGCCCGCGCCGAGGCCGAGGGTGAACCGGCCGCCGGAGAGCGCCTGCACGGTCGCCGCCTTCTGCGCCACGACCGCCGGGTGGTAGCGCATCGTCGGGCACGTCACGTAGGTCATCAGCTCGGCGCGCTCGGTCACCTGCGTGACCGCGCCCAGCACGCTCCAGGCGTACGGCGCGTGGCCCTGTTCGTGCAGCCACGGCGAGTAGTGGTCGCTCATGACCTCGAAGTCGAAGCCGGCCCGTTCCGCGTCGGCGGCGAATCGGACCAGATCGTTCGGGCCCGCCTGCTCGGTCATCAGGGTGTAGCCGATCCGCATCGGCCCCTCCTCTCGCTCGGCTCTTCGCATACCCCTTTTCGCGTACCCCCAGTCGCGCCCGGTAACCCGCCGGGCCGAGGCGTTTACCCCGTGATCAAGCGGGTACTCGTCGCGTGAGACGAAGGGAGCGGACGGACATGCCTCAGTCGTGGAGTGGCAAGCGTGAACGCCAGTACGAGCACATCAAGGACTCGGCCGAGGACCGCGGGGCGAGCACGAAACGGGCCAAGGAGATCGCGGCCCGGACGGTGAACAAGAACCGCGCGCAGTCGGGCGAGTCCCGGCAGGCCAGCAAGACGTCGCTGAAGGACAAGTCGCCGCAGCAGCGCGGGGGTGAGCGCGCCGGCAACCGCAAGGGTCCGGGCGGCCCGACGAAGGAGCAGCTCTACAACGAAGCGAAGAAACGGAACATCGACGGCCGCTCGACGATGACCAAGAAGGAACTCGAACGGGCGCTGGGCCGGTGACCAAACCCGAAATCCCCGACCACGAAGTGTCAGCATTCGCCCAGATGGGTAGTACCTCACGCATGGAAGAAACTCGAAGCGGCAGCTCGTTCGGCGGCAAGCCGACCGTCGAAGAGCTGCTCGACGAACTCGTCGAGCTGCGGCTCCCCGCCATGGCGGAGCAGATCCCGCTGGTCCGGATGCTCACGCACGGCGTCGTGTCGCGCGCGGACTTCGGGCTGGACGCCATCGCCGACGCCAAGATGGCCGTCGACGAGGCGTGTGCGCAGCTCGTCCAGCTGGCCGAACTCGGCTCGCAGCTGCAGTGCCGCTTCCGCCTGGCCCCCGACGGCCTGCACGTCGTCGTTTCGACCCGCTCGACCGACCCGCGGCCGCCGAGCGACCGCACGTTCGGCTGGCACGTCCTGACCACCCTGAGCCGGTCGGTGACCGCGCACTGCGACGTCCTTCCCGGTGGAGGCGCGGGCATCGTCACGATCGAGCTGGTGCTGAACCCGGGAACGAGCGCGTGAGCAGCGAGCGGAAAACCCTCCTCCACCGCCCGGACGAATATGCCCACTGCGAACCGCTGTTCGAGGAACTGGGCGAGCTCGACGCCGACGATCCCCGCCGGGACGTGGTCCGCAGCAAGCTCGTGACCGAGCTGCTCCCCTTGGCCGAGCACATCGCGACCCGGTTCTCCGGCCGCGGCGAGCCCCGGGAGGACCTGGTCCAGGTGGCGCGGATCGGCCTGATCAACGCCGTCGACCGGTTCGACCCCGCCCGGGGCCACGACTTCCTGTCCTTCGCCGTGCCCACGATCATGGGCGAGGTCCGGCGGCACTTCCGCGACACCGGCTGGTCCGTCCGGGTCCCGCGGCGGCTCAAGGAGCTGCACCTCTCGCTGAGCCAGGGCTCGGCGGTGCTCTCCCAGCGCCTGGGCCGCGCCCCGACGCCGACCGAGCTGGCCGAGCACCTGAGCCTGGACGTCGACGAAGTCCGCGAAGGTCTTCTCGCGGGCAACGCCTACCAGGCGCTGTCGGTCGACAAGCCGGTGCACGACGACGCCGAGGCGTTGTCCCTCGCGGACACCATGGGGGAACCGGACCACGAGATGGCCATGGTCGAGAACCACGAGGCCCTCCAGCCGCTGCTGCAGGAACTGCCGAAGCGGGAGCGCGCGATCCTCGTGATGCGGTTCTTCGGCGGGCTGACGCAGACCCAGATCGCCGACCGCGTCGGCATTTCCCAGATGCATGTTTCCCGGCTGCTGTCGCAGACGCTGGAGCAGCTGCGCGGGAAGCTCACCGGCGAAGGCTAGGTCACGGAAGGCCAGGTCACGAAGGCCAGGTCAGGAGGCGGCCGCAGCGGCCGCCTCCCCGCTCATCGCAGCCAGCCGGGGCGGTCGCCCTTCCGCAGCCGCCGCCACTCGCTCGCGAACGTCTCACGCAGCTGTTCCGCCCGGCCGGCGTCCCGGGCGTGGAGCATCCCGAACGTGAAGGTGTTCTGCCCCTCGCCGTGGCCGGCGATCGCGAGGTGGTGCAGGACCTCCCGGGCGGCCACCGTGTCCTGGTGCTCGCCCAGGGTGGTCTGCACGGCCTTGACGTTCTTGCGCCACGTCCGCAGTTTCCGGCCGTACACCGGCTTCACGGTGTCGGCGGCGTAGCGGGCCCGCTTCGCCTTCTTGCGGACGTCGTGCAGCGCCTTGCCGAGCTCGTCGCCCTCCAGGCCCCGAGCCGCGGCTTCGGCGCGGCGCAGTTTCCCGGCGGCCTTCCGCACCGGCTTGCGCAGGCCCGCCTTCGCGGGCTTGCGCGCCCGGGCGGTCAACGGCGGTTCCTCGAGCAGGGCGTCCAGGGCGCGCAGCAGCCGCAGGTAACGCTCGCCGGTCAGCGCGGCCATCGCGCGGGTCCGCCCTTCCTCGGCCTCACGGGCGAAGTAGCGGGTGAGGAACGGGCGCAGCGGCCCGAACACGAGCTCCGGGGGCACGGCGTCCAGCTGCTCGTGGAGCCGCTCCTCGGTGACCTCGGTGTCCCGGACCGGCGAAAGCCGGCGGCCGAGCCACTGCAGCTCGGCCACGATCGGGGCGGTCTGCTTCTTGTCGATAACGGCACCGAAGGTGCGAAGCGTGCTCCGCAGCTTCCGGATCGCGACGCGCAGCTGGTGCACGGAGTCGTCGGCATCCAGCCGCACGCCCACGTCCGCGCGGCGCAGCCGGCCGTGGTCCTCGCGCAGCGACGCCAGCACGACTTCACCCGCCGACGGCTTCTTGCCGCCGCGTGGCGTTGCCGGAACGCGGTCCGCGATGAGACGGCGCAGCTTCGACGGCCACGGTGCCGCCGAGACACCGGCGGCGGCCAGTGCACGGTCGAACTCCTCGAGCCGCCCCGGCTCGGTCGCGGGGTCCAGCTCGAGTTCCAGTTCGCGCCACTCGTCGAGCCGCGCGGTCGCGCCGCCGGCTTCGCCGGTCACGTGGTCGTCGGTGAGGGTCGCGACGGTGCGGCCGCGGGCGTCGGCGAGCCGGTGGGCGAACCGGTCGGTGCGCAGGTGCGCGATCGGCACCAGCTTCTCCCCCAGCGTGTACGCCCGCACCAGGCGCCGGAGCCGGCCGGGGACCTTGTGGGGATCGCCGCCCAGCGGGAGCTGCAGTTCCTGCCGCTCGTCCGCCGACACCGGCAGCTTGAGGTGCCAGCCCGCGTCGGGCCCGCCGACGCGGCGCCGCAGCGTGATGCCGCCGCGGGCCAACCGGAACGTCTCGGTGTCGTAGTAGGACGCGTCGAGCACGTGCTCCACGGGATCGTCCTGGGTTTCGACGCCGCCGACGCCGATCAGGCGGGGCACGCCGCTGCCCGCGGCGATCTCGTACTTGCGTTCACGCTCGGTCACCGGCGACGGCGCTGCCATGGTTCGTCCTCCCTGGGCCCGGGTTCGCCTCTGGGGTACCCGGGCCGCGCGCGGCCGACACGGGATTCGGGGCGCGAGCAGCGGGTATCCGGTGTCGGTCCCCGACCCCGGACCAGGAGCGTGCATGAACGGCAACCAGCCCGCCACCGACCTGACGACCGTCCTCGACGGCGACCACCGCGAGCTCGACCGGCTCTGCACCGAAATCGAACTCGACCAGGGCAGCCCGGAGAACCGCAAGGACCTCGCCGACCACCTGATCGCGGAGCTGGTCCGGCACGCCGTGGCCGAAGAGCCCTACCTCGACGGCGAGGGCGACCTCGCCGAGGCGGACGGCCTGATGCGGCAGCTCGAAGGTCTCGGGCCGCAGGAAACCCGGTTCGAGCGTCTGCTGGGCGGGCTGATCCGGGCCGTCCGGCGGCACGTCCGCGAGGAAGGGCCCGCAGCGGTGCGCGAGCTCCGGCGCACCTGCAACGCCGACCGGCAGGCCGAACTGGGCCGGGAGGTTCTCGAGAGCCGGGACGCCGCGGCGACGGTCCCGCACCCCGACCTCGCCGACCGGGTGCCGCAGGCCGACCAGCTGTGGCCGGGACCGGGGTTCGTCGACCGGGCCCGTGCGGCCCTGCGCACTGCGGCATCGGGTTGAATGGGAGGTCCGCCACAGCACTCTGAAGACAGCGCTGTGAGACAGCACCGTGAAGACAGCGAGGATCCATGAGCGTCGAGGAAGAGGAGTGGGCCCGGGAACGGGCCTGGTTCGGGCAGGGCGGTGAACCGGCGCCGGGTCCGCTGGCGCGGCAGTTCGCCGATCTGACCCGGACCCTGCTCGACGTGACGCCGACCGCCGGCGGGGTCCTCAAGCTCGTCGTCGGTGCCGCGAGCGCGCTCGTCCCGGGCGCCGACCTGGTCAGCGTCACCCTGCGCGACGCCGACGGCACGTTCCACACCCCGGTCGAGACGGACCCGGTCGCCGCGCGGCTCGACCAGGTGCAGTACGACCACGGCGAAGGCCCGTGCGTGGAGTCGGCCCGCCCGGACGGCCCGGCCGTCGGCTGGTCGCAGGACCTGGGGCGCGAGCCGCGCTGGCCGTCGTTCGGCCCGGCCGCCGCGCGGCACGGCTACCACTCGGTGCTGGCCACCGCCCTGCTCGCGGACGCCCGCCCGCCCCGGCTTTCGGGCGCGCTCAACATCTACTCGCACACCCCGGGGGCGTTCGACGCCCGGGCGATCGACATCGCGCTGCTGCTGGCGACGCACGCGTCCCTGGCGCTGGCCCACACCGAAGCCGTGGCCTCGGCCGAGCTGGAGGCGGCGCACCTGCGCCGGGCGGTCGACAGCCGCGACGTCATCGGCCAGGCCAAGGGCATCCTCATGCAGCGCCGCGGCATCACCGCCGACGAGGCCTTCGACGTGCTGCGCCGCGCGTCCCAGGAACTCAACGTCAAGCTCGCCGACCTGGCGAAGACCCTCGCCTCGCGGCACACCGAAGTGGATCTGCCCGCTGCCGAGGCGTGACACACACACCGAGGGCGGCACTTTCACGTGAAAGTGCCGCCCTCGGTGTGTGTCGGACGCTGTCAGGGCGCGGAGTACGGAGCCCGGTTCTCCATCACCGGGCCGGCCGCCGGATACCGACCGTCCTGCCCCGGCGGCGGGGTGACCGGGGTGACCGTCGGGCCCTGCTGCTCCGGCTCCATGCGCTGCCGGGCGCCGCGCTGGACGACCGCCTCGACTTCCTGTTCACCGCGGATGCGGGCCAGGACGCCGAGGGTGATGGCGTGGGCCAGTGCGAGGATCAGCAGCAGCACGCCGATCCGCCCCACCACGCCGGGCAGATCGCTGCCGCCCATGTCGATGGTCGAAATCAGCGCCAGCACCCCCAGCGTCGCGAGGTGGAACAGCACCGTGACCAGGCGGGTCATCGAAGCGCCCGCCGCCGGGTCGCCGTAGGAGTTCTCCAGGTACCGGCGGCCGCTGCGGTAGATGATCTGCCCGTCTACCAGGACCAGCGCAACGCCGATCGCGAGGAACGACAGGTACGCGTTCGTGGTCATGCCGGACGCTCCTTCCAGGGGGACCTTGCGGGAGGAATACCCGGCAGGTCGCGCAGGGAAACGCCGTCGTCACCCGGTGAAGGTGTCCGGGTCCGCCCCGGTGCGGCGGCCTTCGTCGAGCCTGCCGATCTCGGCCATCTCCTCGTCGTCGAGCGCGAAGCCGAACACGTCGAGGTTCTGGCGCATCCGCTCGGGGGACGAGGACTTCGGGAACACGATGTTCCCGAGCTGGACGTGCCAGCGCAGCACCACCTGCGCGGCCGTCCGCCCGTGCTTCTCCGCCAGCCGCGTGAGCACCGGGTCGCCGAGGACGCCGGCCCGGGCGAGGGGGCTCCACGCCTCGGTGGCGATGCCGTGCTCCTGGTGGTACTCGCGCAACGCGGGCTGCTGCAACGCCGGGTGCAGTTCGATCTGGTTCACCGCGGGCACCGTGCCGGTCTCCTCGGCGAGCCGGTCGAGGTGGGCGGGCTGGAAGTTCGACACGCCGATGGCGCGGGCCTTGCCCGCGCGCAGGATGTCTTCGAAACCCCGCCACGTGCGAACGTAGTTGTCCTTGTGCGGCAAGGGCCAGTGGATGAGGTAGAGGTCGACGTAGTCGAAGCCGAACCGGCGCAGGCTGCCTTCCAGCGCGGTGATCGCGTTGTCGTACCCGTGCGCGTCGTTCGCCAGCTTCGTCGTGACGAACACGTCTTCGCGCGCGCAGCCGGACTCCGCGATCCCGGCGCCGACACCGGCCTCGTTGCGGTACATCTGCGCCGTGTCGATGTGGCGGTAGCCGGTTTCCAGGGCCGTCCGCACGGCCTCGGCGGTCTCTTCGGGCGGGATCGGGAAGACACCGAACCCGACCTGCGGGATCCGCACGCCGTTGTTCAGTTCGAGGGTCGGAACCCCGGCCGTCGTGGTCGTCATGCGTGCGGCCTACCCGACACCCCCGGACGCGAAACACGGCGGGGCGGGATCCACCCGCCCCGCCGTGTCACTCGCCCTGAACGGGTGACTCGGGCGCGCTACAGGCCCGGGCGGTCCACGTCACCGCGCCAGCTGCCGGTCTCCCGGCCGCGCTGCTCGATGAACTCCTTGAACCGCTTGAGGTCGCCCTTCACCCGGCGGTCGAGAACGCCGAGCTTGTCGGCGACGTTCTCGGCGAAGCCCTCCGGGTCGATGTCCATCTGCGCGGTGACCCGCGTGTGCGAGTCGTCGAGCCGGTGGAACGTGATGACGCCGGCGTGGTCCGGACCGGAGTCCGACGTCCACGCGACCCGCTCGTCGGGGTGCTGCTCGGTGATCGTCGCGTCGAATTCGCGCGTCACGCCACCGAACCGCGTCACCCAGTGGGTGTGGGTGGCGTCCACCTGGCGGATCTCTTCGACGCCCTCCATGAACTGCGGGAATTCCTCGAACTGCGTCCACTGGTTGTAAGCGGTGGAAACGGGGACTTCCACATCCACGACTTCGGTGATCGTGCCCATGCACTCCTCCTGATCGGTGGTCGAAGACTCCGGCTACCCGGTGCCTTCGCGGCCAAACCCGCCGTGGTTGACCCACGCCGGGGCCGGGTATCCGCCGACCAGGCGAAGGAGGTGTTCGGTGATCGAAGAGGCAAACAAGACACCGGCGGCCGACCGCTCGGTCGGCGAACTGGTGACGGACCTGACCGACGAGGTCAAGCGGCTCGTCCGGGACGAGATGCGGCTCGCGGTCTTCGAACTGCAGCGCAAGGGCAAGAAGATGGGCCTGGGCGCCGGGTTGTTCGGTGCGGCGGGCCTGTTCGCGTTGCTCGGGGCCGGCACACTGGTCGCGGCCGCCGTGCTGGCGCTCGCGCTGGTCGTGCCCGGCTGGCTGGCGGCGGTGCTCGTCGCGGCCGCCCTGTTCGTGGTCGCCGCGATCGCGGCGCTGGTCGGGAAGAAGGAAGTGACGCAAGGGGTGCCGCCGGTACCCGAAGAGGCGATCAGCGGCGTCCGCGAAGACGTGGACACCCTGAAACAGGGAGTGCGGACATGAGCGGGGACTTCCCGAAGAACCCCGAAGAGGCGCGGCTCGACCGGGACGCCACCCGGGAAGAGCTGACCGAAACCCTGGAGGCGCTCGGGCACAAGCTCGACGTGAAGACCAGGGTCAAGGAAAACGTCGACGAGAAGCTCGACCAGGCGACCGCCAAGGTCGCCGACGTGACGAACGAGCCGACCGCGGTCAAGTTCCGCCAGGGCGCCGACGCCGTGCGCGCCAACCCGGTGCCGGTCTTCGCCGGCGTGCTGGGCCTGCTGATCCTGATCCGCCTGATCCTGCGCCGGAGGAAGCCGTGAACAAGACCCTGTACAAGCCGCTGAGCTGGGTGGTGGGCGCGCTGGGCGGCGTCCTGGCCGGTCAGGTGTTCAAGCAGGTCTGGACCCGCGTGGCCGGCGAAGAGGACGCCCCCGGCGCCACCGACCGCGACTACACCTGGCGGCAGGTGATCATCGCGGCGGCGGTGCAGGGGGCGATCTTCGGTGCCGTCAAGGCCGCGACCGAGCGGGCCGGTGCCGTCGGCTACCGCAAGGCCACCGGCGACTGGCCGGGCGACGACTGACTTTCTTCATGACCGACCACAGTGGACGGCGGGAGGCGTGACCGCAGGGTCACGCCTCCCGGCCGGGCTCGAGGGCCAGGCCGGCGAGGGCGGGCCCGACGCCGGGGTGGATCTTCAGCATCCGGTCGGCCCCGGTGGCTTCGAGCGACCGGGTGACCGCGTGGCCGCCGAGCACGACGGCGAGTTCGGTGCGGCTGTCCGCCCGCAGCAGCGACCGGACACCGGCGCAGCTGAGGAAGGCGACCCGGGACAGGTCGACGACCAGCCGGTCACCGGTGGCGAGGGCTTCGTCGAGCGTGGCGATCGTGGCGGCGTCGATGTCGCCCACCAGGGTGAGGACGCGGATTCCGCCGGGTCGCTCGGTGGTGGTGACGGTCAGGCCGGACGGTTCGTAAAGCGTGCGAAAACAGTCGTACATGGCGCTCCCTTTGGTTCAGCGATACAGGGGCGCTGACCGGAGCACGTGTCTGAACAACAGCCAACACCCCTGACCGTACGCCCCTGGGGCGAGAGGTCAACCCCGCGGGTTTCCCGGCCCGGACCTCGGGTAATCCGTTCGGGACGAATATCCGGCCCTGGAAGGAGATCCATGCGTGTCGTGATCGTCGGCGGCGGTTTCGCCGGTTACCACGCGGCGAAGAGCCTGCGGAAGGAAACCGGCGAAGAGGTCGAGATCGTCGTGCTGAACCCGACGGATTACTTCCTCTACCTGCCGTTGCTGCCCGAAGTGGCGGCCGGGATCCTCGACCCCCGGCGGGTCGCCGTTTCGATCCCCGAGACACTGCGTGGAGTGCGCCTCGTGCTCGGCGTGGCGACCGGCGTGGACTTCGATTCCCGCCACGTCACGTTCACCGATCCCGAGGACAACGAGCACCGGATCGGGTACGACCGGCTGGTGCTGGCCGCGGGCAGCGTCAACAAGCTGTTGCCGATCCCCGGCGTCCCGGAATACGCGCACGGGTTCCGCGGTGTGCCGGAAGCGCTGTACCTGCGCGACCACATCACGCGGCAGATCGAATTGGCCGCCGCGGCCGAAGATCCCGCCGAACGCGACGCCCGCTGCACGTTCGTGGTGGTCGGGGCCGGCTACACCGGCACCGAGGTCGCCGCGCAGGGTCCCGCGTTCACCGCGGCGCTCGCCGCGCGCCACCCCGAGCTGGCCGGGCAGCCGATCCGCTGGCTGCTGCTCGACGTCGCCGAACGCGTGCTGCCCGAGCTCGACAAGCGGCTCGCGCGGACCGCCGGCGAAGTCCTCCGCGCACGGGGGGTCGAAGTGCTCATGAAGACTTCGGTGGACCATGCCGACGAGAAGGGTGTCGCGCTGACGAACGGGGACACCGTGCCGGCCCGCACCCTCGTGTGGTGCGTCGGCGTGCGGCCGGACCCGTTCGTGGCCGAGCTCGGACTCGAAACCACGAAGGGCAGGCTCGTGGTCACCCCCCAGCTGAACGTGCCGGGCCGCGACGACGTGTTCGCCTGCGGTGACGCGGCCGCGGTGCCCGACCTCACCCGCCCCGGCCAGTACACCGCGATGACCGCGCAGCACGCGCAGCGGCAGGGGAAGCTGGCCGGCCGCAACGTCGCGGCGTCGCTCGGGCACGGCCGCCCCGGCACCTACCGGCACCACGACCTCGGCTTCGTCGTCGACCTCGGAGCCGGTGCGGCCGCGGCGAATCCCTTGCACGTGCCCCTGTCCGGGCGGCCGGCGAAGGCCGTGACGCGCGGCTACCACCTCATGGCGATGCCGGGCAACCGCGTGCGCACGACCGCCGACTGGCTCCTGGAGGCGCTCATCGGCCGCCAGACCGTCCAATTGGGACTCGTCCGCTCCGGGGCCGTGCCGCTCGACACGGACACGCCGGAACTCCCCCGCCGCTGACCGGCCGGGTCGCCGAAAGTTCTTTTCCCGTAAGGAGAATCCATGTCCATCGATCCTGCCCGCTCCGAAGGACCGTCCGTCGTGACCGCAGGCGACCCGTCGGGGCCCAAGATCATCGTCCTCGACCCGGCGGGTGCCGGGAAGCGCGACGAACTGCCCGCGACCTGGCGGCCGCTGGCCGAGACGCGGGCCGTCTTCTGGTGCCGCGTGCCCGCCGGCGGCGCCCTCACCGAAGCCGACGACCTCCTCGGCGACGCCGGCCCTGCCGACCCCGAGATCGCCGTCGTGGCGAGCGGCCCCTTCGCCGCGGAAGCCCTTCAGCTCGTCGAGCGGCACCGGGGCGCGGCCACGCACCTGCTGCTGGTCGATCCGGCTTCGGACGCGTTCCTCGCGTCCGGTGACGCCTTGCAGGCCAACGACGCCTGGCTGGCCGAACACGACGACGTCGTCTCGAAGCTGCGCGAAGCGGGCACGGACGTGCGGGTGGTCGCCTCCAGCACCGAGAGCCCGGAAGACCGCGTGCCGCCGCCGCTGCCGCTCGGCCACCCCGAGGTGGTCACGGCGGTGCGCTCGGTGCTCGGGGTGGACTAGCGTCCCACCCGGCGGCGAGCGCCACGAACGCCCGCACCACCGGGGACGCCGGGCCGGCCCGCCAGGCCAGGCCCAGGTCGATCCTCGGTGGCGGGTCGGCCAGCCGCCGCAGCACCACGCCGCGGCGCCGCAGCGCCCGCGCCCGGTGTTCGGGCACCGCGGCGAGACCGGCGCCTTCGGCGACCGCGCGCATCAGCTGCTCGTCCTCGGGTTCCTCGCGGACGATCGGCGGCAGCCCGCCCGGCCAGACCTGTCCGCTGATCGCGTCGTACTGACCGGGGCCGTTGGCCCGCGGCCAGAACACCACCGGCTCGGCGGCGATCCACGTGCGGCGGATCCGGCCGCGGCGGCGAGCGAGCGGGTGGCCCGTGGGCAGCGCGAGCAGGACCTCCTCCGACCCGACCACCGCGACCTCGACCCCCGGGGCGGTGACCGGCGGCCGCACGAACCCGGCATCGATCTCGCCCGCCGCCAGCCGGGCCAGGTTCAGGCTGGTCCAGCCGGTCTCCAGGGCGAGTTCGACGCCCGGGTACCGCTCGCGGTACGCCGCGACGAGGTCGCCGGCCAGCGGGCCGGGCGCCGAACGCGTGTAGGCGATCCGCAGCCGCCCGGCGTCGCCCCGGCCGGCCGCGGTGACGGCGCCGCGCGCCCGCTCCAGCCGGTCGAGCAGGTCGCGGGCCTCGGCGGCGGCGATGCGCCCGGCCTCCGTCAGCGTGAAGCGCGGGCCGGTGCGGTCGAGCAGCGCGACCCCGAGGTCCGCTTCGAAGGCGCGGATCTGCTGGCTCAGCGACGGCTGCGACACGAACAGGCGGGCGGCCGCCTTCGTGAAGTGCATTTCTTCGGCGAGCACGGCGAAGTAGTGCCATCGGCGGAGGTCCACGCAGTCATCATAGGTCTGTCCTATGGTTCGATCGGGACGAAGTCTTGGACCGGCGGCGCTCTTCGCTGCTGTCCTGGCACCATGACCACGACCAGCGCCCCCCTGACCCGCACCGACCGCAGGCTGCTCGCCCTGACCGCCGCGGCGGACCGGCGGCTCGTCGACCCGATGGCCGGGTTCGTCGACCTCGAGGGTGTCCGGGAAGCCGTCGAAGATCTGACGAAGGCGTTCGCGCCGCTCGGGCGCGTCCAGCACACGGTGGCCGCCAAGGCGTGCGGTCTCGCACCCCTCCTGCGGTTCCTCGGCGAACTCGGGATCGACGCCGAAGTCGCCAGCCCGGGCGAGACGGCCGTCGCCGAAGCCGCCGGCCTCCGCGGCCCGCGGCTGGTGCTCGACTCCCCCGCCAAGACGATCGCCGAGCTCGCCCACGCGCTGGCCGAGGGCACGGCGGTCAACGCCGACAGCTTCCAGGAGCTCGCGCGGCTCGACCGGCTGGTCGGCGCGACCCCGCCGCGGTCGGTGCTGGGCGTGCGGGTCAACCCGCAGGTCGGCGCCGGCCGGATCGGCGACACGAGCACCGCCACGGCGGGGTCGAAGTTCGGGATTCCGTTGCGGGACCACGGAAACCGGGGACTGCTGCTCGAGTCCTTCGCGCACCGGCCGTGGCTGACCCGGCTGCACGTCCACGTCGGCTCGCAGGGCTGCCCGCCGGAGCTGCTGGCCGCGGGCGTCGCCGCGGTGCACGAACTGGCCGAGGAGATCAACGCCGAGGCCGGGTACCGGCAGGTGACCAGCCTCGACCTCGGCGGCGGGCTGCCGGTGGACTTCACCTCCGACGACCCCGGCCCCACGTACGCCGGCTACGTGGCGACGCTGCTGGCCCGCGTGCCGTCCCTGGCCGACGGGCGCTACGCGTTCGTCACCGAGTTCGGCCGGTCCCTGCTGGCCAAGAGCGGTTTCCTCGTCAGCGCGGTCGAGTACACGAAGTTCGCCGGCGGACGGCACATCGCCGTGACGCACGCGGGTGCCCAGGTGGCCGCCCGCACGGTGCTCCAGCCGGAGCACTGGCCGCTGCGGATCGGCGCGCTCGACCCCGGGGGCCGGCCGAAGACCGGACCGGAGGTGCCGCAGGACATCGCGGGTCCGCTGTGTTTCGCGGGCGACCTGCTCGCGCGGCAGCGGCCCCTGCCGCTGCTGGAACCGGGCGACTTCGTCGTCGCCCACGACACTGGTGCGTACTACTTCGGCGCGCACTACGCGTACAACACGCTGCCGCGCCCGGCCGTGCACGGGTTCACCGTGTCCCCCCGCGGTGACGTCGGGTTCACCCCGATCCGCCGGACGCAGACCCTCGCCGAGCTGGTCGCCGACGCCGGCGGCGA
Source organism: Amycolatopsis sp. NPDC026612 (assembly GCF_040638285.1). Taxonomy (NCBI): domain Bacteria; kingdom Bacillati; phylum Actinomycetota; class Actinomycetes; order Pseudonocardiales; family Pseudonocardiaceae; genus Amycolatopsis; species Amycolatopsis sp. NPDC026612. The sequence continues at coordinate 16,960 of NZ_JBEZYB010000062.1, read as the reverse complement.
ATTCCTCGAAGCGCCTCCGGCCGGGTGATCGGGCGCGTACGATCCGGCGCACGCCGAGGGGAGACTGCGATGGGGGCGGATCGGGACCTGCCGCGGTTCGCCGCGCTGCCGGTGGGGGCGGTCGTCGCGGTCCAGGCCGTCGTGCTGACAGCGCTGTCCGGCCGCTACGGCTTCCACCGCGACGAGCTGTACTTCGTCGCGGCGGGCCGCCGTCCGGACTGGGGTTATGTCGACAACCCGCCGATCACGCCGTGGCTCGCCCGCGCGTCGACCGCGGTGTTCGGGGAAACGCCGGCCGGCCTGCGGGTGGTCGCGACCCTGCTGGGCATGGCGACCGTCGTGGTCGTCGCGCTGATCGCCCGCGAGTTCGGCGGCGGCCGCGGTGTCCAGCTGTTCACCGCGATCGCGACGGCGTTGTCGGCGTACGTCCTGGTCGTGTCGCACATGCTGGCCACCAACTCCGCGGACGTGCTGCTGTGGTCGCTGATCGCGCTGTCCGGCCTGCGGCTGCTGCGCACCGGCGACGGCCGGTGGTGGCTCGCCGTCGGCGCCGCCACCGGGCTCGGCCTCGCGAACAAGTGGCTCGTCCTGCTCCTGGTGTCCGGGCTCGGCGTCGGCGTGGCCGTCGCGGGGCCGCGCCGGGTCCTGCGGACCTGGTGGCTCGCGGCCGGCGCCGGGATCGCCCTCGTCCTGGCGGCGCCGGTGGTGTTCTGGCAGGCGGCGCACGGCTGGCCGATGCTCACCGTCGCCGGCGGGATCAGCGAGGACGACGGCGCCGAGAACCGCATCCTGTTCGTGCCGATGCAGCTGCTCCTCCTCTCCCCCGTCCTGGTGCCGGTGTGGATCGCCGGGCTCGTCCGGCCCTGGCGCGAACCCGGCCTGCGCTGGGCCCGCCCGCTGGCGATCGCCTACCCGGTGGTCTGCGTCGAACTCCTCGTGCTCGGCGGAAAGCCGTACTACCCGGTGCCGTTGCTGCTGCCGCTGGTCGCCCTGGGTGCCGAACCGGTGCTGCGGTGGCTGGGCCGGGGCGGGGCGCCGCGGCGGGTGCTCACCGGCGTGGCCGCTGCCGTCTGCGCCGTCGTGTCCGTCCTCGTCGGGCTCCCGGTGGTACCGGTGTCCGCGCTGAACGGCGCGCTGCTGGCGATGAACAAGGAGCCGGGCGAGCAGGTCGGCTGGCCGGAGTTCGCCGGCACCGTCGCGGGCGCCTGGGCGCGGATCCCGGCTGCCGAGCGCGACACCGCGGTGATCTTCACCGGCAACTACGGCGAAGCCGGGGCGCTCGATCGGTACGGTCCCGAGCACGGGCTGCCCCCGGCGTACTCGGCGCACATGTCGTACGCGGACTGGGGGCCGCCGCCGGACCGGCTGGTCGGCCCGGTGCTGCTCGTCGGGCGGATCGACCGCGGCTCGCCCGCCTCCCGTCTGATCACCGGGTGCCGCACGGTCGCGAAGCACCACAACGCCGAAGGCGTCGACAACGACGAGGAAGGTGTCGTGCTTTCGCTGTGCACGCTGACGCGGCCGTGGTCCGAGGCGTGGCCCCGGCTGCGGCACTACTACTGAGCGACTGCTGAGCGGTCCGCGGGCTCGCCCGCGGCACACCGCGGCCGCGGGCGAGCACCCGTTTCAGGAAGACACCGCTCAGCTCCAGGCGACCTTGAACACCCAGGTGAAGCGGCCCGCCTGGCGAGCCGCGGCCGGGACGTCGATCACCAGCGAGCCGTTCTCCACGGTCCAGTGCAGGTTCCCGCGGTACCCGAGCAGGCTCACCCGGTCACCCGAGCGGATCGGCACCGGTGCGTCCACCACCAGCCTGCTGCCCGGCGCCGTCAGCGAGTGCACGTAGAACGCCTCGTTCTGCTTCACCGTGAACCGCAGGTCGCCGAGCTGGGCCATCCGCGACCAGTACGTCGTGCCGTAGATCGCCTCGCCGTTGACCTTCAGCCACGCACCCGCGTCCCGCAGGTGCTTCTGCATGACGTCCGGGATCGTGCCGTCGAAGTCCGGGCCGATGTCGAGCAGGAAGTTGCCGTTCTTGGACACGATGTCGACGAGCGTCCGGACGACCTCCTCCGCCGTCATGTACCGGGCGTCGGGGGTCGCGCGGTTGTAGCCGTAGGAGAACGGGTCGAGGCCGCGGCTCGCCTCCCACTTCGCCACCACGGTGTTGGGGTACGTCGTGTACTCCGGCGTCGTGAAGTCGTGGTCGGGGATGCCGCCGCGGTCGTTGTAGGTGACGTCCTTGGGGTGCTTGCGGTTCTTCGCGCGGTTGAAGTACTCCGAGATCACCGCGCGGGTGTCGTTGACGCCGCCGATGTCGAACCACAGGACGTCCGGGTCGAACTCCGAGATCAGCTCGAGCACCTGCGGCGCCTGGTAGTCGCGGACGAAGTCCTTCCCCGCGGTGTAGCCGGTGTAGGGCAGCGCCGCGCCGGTGTACGGGTTGCGCGGCGCGTGTCCCATCCACGGGTTGTCGGGGTTGAACCACTCCGGCAGCGAGAAGTACAGGCCGTTGCGCAGCTGGGGTGTGTACTTCCGGGACGCCGCGAAGAGCTCGTTGATGATGTTCCGCTTCGGGCCGAGCTTCACGGAGTTGCGGTCGCTGACCTTGGTGTCCCACAACGCAAAACCGTCGTGGTGCTTGGACGTGAGGACGTAGTACTCCGCGCCCGCGTCCGCGATCAGGTTCAGCCAGGTGCGGGGGTTGAACTTCGCCGCCGTGAACATCGGGATGAAGTCGTCGTAGGTGAAGTTCTCGCCGTAGGTCTTGGCGTGGTAGGCGTAGGTCGCGCCGTTCGGGTCCTGCTGGTTCTGCCAGTACCACTCCGCGTACTGCTGCCCCACCGGCGCCCAGGCGGGCACGGCGTAGACGCCCCAGTGGATGAAGATGCCGAACTTGCTGTCGTTGAACCAGTAGGGCGCGCGGTGGGTCGAGAGCGACGCGTCGGTCGGCCGGAAGTCCGGGACGCCGAGGGTGATCGGCACCTGCTGGGTGGCGAGCGTGCCCCGGCCGGCGGTGACGCGGATCTGGCCGTTCGTGGTGGTGCCCGGCGGCACGGACGCGTTCGGGGCGAGCCCGAGCCGCACCGTCGCCTGTTCTCCCGGGGCCAGCGCGCGGATGGTCGCCGGCACGGTCGTCCGGCCACCGGGGACGTCGACGGTGACCGTGACCTTGTCGCGGGCCCCGAGCCACACCGTTCCCGCGTTCACGATGGTCGCCTCGGCGGCCTGCGGGCCGCCGTCGGTGAGCAGGTTCGCCGACGACCGGCCGTCGAGGACGAGGGCCGAGCGGCCCACGGCGACCGGCTGGAGGGTGAGCGCGAAGACGTGCAGGCTGGAGACGTTCGGTGCCGGGTTCGCCGTCGTGGGCAGGGTCAGCGCGACGGCTTCGCGGGCCGGGTCGACCCAGACCTGGCCGGTGGCCAGCGAGACGGGGTTGTTGTCGACCACGCCGCCGGGTGCGTAGCGGAACGGCGAGACGAGGGCGCCGGTGCCGGTGTACCAGTCGGGGCCGGAGAGGGAACCGGTGCTCGTGGTGCCGTCGGCGTAGTGCACGGTCGCCGTGCCGCCGCAGGCGCCGTAGCTGGCGGCGACCAGGACGTACGCGACGAAGTAGCGGCCCTTCGGCAGATCGATCGTCTGGCCGGTGGCGGCGATGTTGTTCTTGGCGCCGGCGGCCGCGGAACCGAGCTTGAACGGGAGGCCGCCGGCGGTGACGGTCTGCCCGGACGGCAGGTGCTCGGCCGGGAAGGTGTAGCCGGATCCGTCGAAGTCGCCACCGGTGGCCGACGCGCTGTCGATGCCGTCGTTGGTGAACCAGGTGTCGAGCGCGACCGGGACGGGTGGCGGGGGCGGAACGATCGGGGTGTCCGGGGTGTCGGCGGCGGCGTCCACGGGGATGGCGGCGCCGGCGGGCGTACGGCCGGCCGCGCTGAGCGCGACGGCACCACCCAGGGCGATGCCCAGAGCTTGGCGGCGGGGGAAGGTCGGCACTGAGCCTCCAGGGATCGGATGACTACGGCGGATTGACGGCAGATGTCGTCCTCAACAGGCACATCTGTCGCTGGCGGAGCTAATTCATCCGATGAATGACCTTGCTCGTTGCCTCTCGCCGTGTCAAGAGGCCAACCGGACCGATCGAACTGAACCGGCCTCCGGTACCTCGCGTACTCCTAGGTAACGAGCTGCAGCACTCGCCGCCGGAACACCCCCAGATCGAGAGGCCAGACCGATGTCCACCATTCCGAGCGCGCTGAGCCGTCGCGCGATCGCCATGCTCAAGGCGGTCGGCGAAGGCCGCGCCGAGCTCCGCTGCAGCTGTGAACCCGACCTCCGCGTCGACGGTTTGCCGTGCTGCGACCAGAGCACCGCCCACGACCTCGCCCGCGCCGGGCTGATCAGAGCCACCCGGCTCGTCGCCCCCGGCCAGTGGGTCCCCGCCGAACTGACCGACGCCGGGCGCCGCGCCGTGAGCGGCCTTCCCGCCGCCGCGGCTTGACCCCCGCGGGTCCGGGAGCGGGGCCGGAATTTCCCGGCACCGGGCTGAACCACCCGGCACCGGCGGCCGTGCTTGGGGTGAGGGCGTCTCGCACACGCCCTCCGGGGTCACCACGACGCAACGATCAGGCCAGCCTCCGCCCGATCGGGACCGGGTACCCCGGCGAGCGGCCGTCGCGGCAACGGCCACCTCGCGCGGGCCCGTCCGGCATCCCCAGAATCCCGGACGGGCCCGCCCCCGCTCCTGTCCCGGATCTTGTCCGCCGCCTCACCTGATCAGCGGTCGCCGACCCACCGTGCCGCGCGCCACGGTGAGGACATGCGACGTTTCGTGGCCCTGAGTGCGGCTGTGCTGGCGGGATTGGGCCTCTTCACGACAGCCGGCAGCGCCAACCCGGAAAGCGCTGTCCCGGAGCTCGCGCAGCACGTCGTGAGCGGCTGGGTCGGGACCTGGGCCGCGGCACCCGCGGCCGCCGTGCCGAACACGCCGGACGGCTACCCGGGCTATTCGATCCGCAACGTCGTGCACACCAGCGCCGGGGGCGGCCGCGCCCGCGTCCACCTGTCGAACGCCTTCGGCACCACTCCCCTGACCTTCGGGCACGTCACCGTCGCGGTCCAGGGCAGCGGGCCGGACGCCGTGCCGGGCACCCTGCGGTCGCTGACCTTCGGCGGTTCGCCGGTCGTCGTGGTGCCGTCCGGCGCCGAAGCGCTGAGCGACCCGGTCAACCTGCGGGTGCCCGCCGACGCCAACCTGCTCGTGACCACCTACGTGCCGGCGAAGTCCGGGCCGGTGACCTACCACCCGGCCGCGGCGCAGACGTCGTACTTCACGCGGGACGGCGACTTCGCCGCCAGCGAGTCCGGCGCCCCGTACACCGAGCAGACGTCCGTGTGGCACTACGTCTCCGGCGTCGACGTCCAGGGCGGGGCCGAAGCCTCGATCGTGACCCTCGGCGACTCGATCACCGACGGCGTCGGCTCGGCCACCGGGGCCAACCACCGCTGGCCGGACTACCTCGCCGACCGGCTGCACGGCCACTACGGCGTGCTCAACGCCGGCATCAGCGCCAACCGGCTGCTGCTCGACGTGCCCGGCTCCGGCGCCGGCCAGAACGCGCTCGCCCGCTTCGACCGCGACGTGCTGGGCGTCGGCGGCGTGCGGACGCTGATCGTGCTGGAGGGCATCAACGACATCCAGCAGGACCCGCACCAGACCGACCCGGCCGCGATCACCTCGGCGTACCGCCAGCTGGTGGCGCAGGCGCACGCGCGCGGCATCCGGGTCCTCGGCGGCACGCTCACGCCGTTCAAGGGCTGGCGGGTCTACGACGACACCCTCGAAGCGACCCGGCTGGCGGTGAACGCGTTCATCCGCACCAGCGGGGTGTTCGACGGCGTGATCGACTTCGACGCGGCGGTCCGTGACCCGGCCGACCCGCTCCGGATGCGGCCGGCCTACGACTCGGGCGACCACCTCCACCCGGGCGACGCGGGCTACGAGCGCATGGCGCAGGCGATCCGCCTGGACCGCCTCTGAGCCGGGCGCCCAGCCGGGCGCCCGGCCGCGTCAGTCACCCATGTCGGTGTCCGAGTCGTCCCGCCGCCGCCGCTTGGGCGGCGGGGAGTCGTCGACCGACATCGGCGAGTGCACCGGGCCCGAGTTCGACCCGCTCCCGGACGGGACCGCCTGCGGAGCACCGCCGGCCGGCTTCCCGCCACCAGGGATCTCCTGCCACGAGTGCCACGGGCCACCCTGCTTCGCGAACCCGGGGTCGTTGCGGTCCCAGTAGGCCCGGTCCGCGCCGTCGCTCGGGTGCGGGCTCTTGTAGCGGTCCTCGTGCGCGCCACTCGCGTTGGACCGCTCCTTGGACTCGATGCCGTGGTAGGTGCTCTCCTGGCGGTTGTGCTCCAGGTTCTCCTTGCGGGTCCGGCCCATCCCTTCCCGGTTCCAGTTGGAGCCGGCGGCCTCGCCGTGCCCGAGCACGCCGTTCTTGTGGCCCTTGATCTCGTTGCCGCTCGCGCCGGTGTAGTTCTCGCCGGGCTGCTTGGTGTCGAAGCGCCGGTTCGGGTCCATCAGCCACTTCTTGTCGGGCTTCTTCCCGCCCGGCACCGGCGACAACGCCGCGTCCTCCCACAGGGGAAGCATGTTGCCGTGGTCGTGCTTGGGGTTTTCGTACCCGGCCGCGGTCCGCCGGTCGTACTTCTGCCCCCCGGCGGGTTTCTTCGCGCCGTACTTGCCGGCCGGCGACATCTGCTGGTAGAGCCGCCCGCCGGGCGAGTGCTCGGTGACGACGTTGTTCGGGACGTTCGTGTTGATCTTCAGGTTCGGCTTCCCGCCGCCGGCACCGCCCCCGGTGCCCTGCGCGCTCGTCCCGCCGTTCTTGCAGCTCTGGGGAGCGAGTCCGAGCGGGTCGGCCCACGCGTGCGGGTTCTCGACGTACGCGTGCGGATTGGGCCCGGCGCCGAGGCCGATCGGATCGGGGCTCGCGTACCGCCCCGTCGCCGGGTCGTAGTACCGGAAGAAGTTGTAGTGCAGCCCGCTTTCGGCGTCGAAGTACTGTCCGGCGAACCGCAGGGGCGTGCCCGTCCCGGTGCGGGTCTCCTCGACCGTGGTGCCCCACAGGCTCAGCCGGGAGAACCAGGCGACGGCGCCCCGGTCGTCGACCAGCTCGGTGGGCGCACCCGCCGGGTCGGCCACGACCACGTGGAACTGCTCGCCGTCGAGCTCCTGCGGCGAGCGGAACAGCCGTTCCCGCTGGATCAGCGGCTGGAAGCTGTCCGGCTCGTAGTCCCACACGGTGACCCGGGTGCCGGTGGCGTCCGTGTGGGCCTGCTCGACCAGCACCTGGTCGTCCCAGGTGAACTCGACCCGCTCGGCGACGCCGATGCCGTCCGGCGCGAGCCGTTCCTTGCCGATCCGCCTGCCCAGCGGGTCGTAGGTGTACCGCCACTGCGTGCCGTCCGGGGTCCGCACCCCGGCGAGCCGGTCCTGCGGGCCCCAGGCGTACTGCCAGATTCCCGCCCCTTCGCTCTCCCGGCGCACGAGGCGGCCCCGGTCGTCGTGGGTGAAGCGGATCCGCCCGGCCGTCCGGACCACCGAGCCTTCGAACGACCGCGCCCCGAGAGCGTCCTGGTCGGCCGACGTGGGCCAGACGGCTTCGGTGACGTTGCCCGCGGCGTCATAGGCGTACCGCTCGGACCAGCGCGGCGCCCGCACGCCGACGACCCGGGCCCGCTGGTCCAGCGTGAAGCCCCGCGGCCCGGTGAGCCGGTCCTGGACACCGGTCAGCGCGCCGTCCGGCCGGTACGCGTACGAGCGCTGCTGACTGAGCTGCCCCGCCACGCCGGTGATGGTCTGCGAGAGCAGCTGGGCGTCCGGCGTCCACGCCTGGCTGATCGCCGCGCCGGAGTCGAGGACGCGCCGCACCTCGCGGCCGGCGAGGTCGTGTTCGAAGCGCAGGGTCCGGCCGGCCGTGTGCACGGCGAGCGGCCGGTCCAGCGGGTCGTATTCCCACACGCTCTCGGCGCCGGACGGTGTCCGGCGCCGGACCCGGCGGCCCAGTGCGTCGTAGGCCGACTCCACCGTCCGGCCGTTCACCGTTTCGGCGGTCACCCGGCCCGCGGCGTCGCGCTGGAACGTCACCCGGTTCCGGCCGTCGTCGGCCTCCAGCAGGTGCCCCGCGGTGCTGAAGGTGTACCGCGTCGTGACCGGCCCGCAGGTGTGCTCGACGACGTTGCCCACCGGGTCGTGCCGGAAGGTCGTCGTCTCCCCCGCGTGCGTTCGGGCGACGAGCTGCCCCGCGGCGTCGTAGCGGTAGTCCACCGTGGTGCCGGCGAAGTCCGTCTCGCGGACCAGGTTCCCGGCCGCGTCGTACTCGTAGCGCCAGACGAGACCCTGCTCGTTCGTGACGGCGGTCAGCCGCAGCATGGTGTCGTAGGAGAACCGGACGCGGCTGCCGTCCGGGCGGATCTCCGCCGCGGGCAGGTCGAAGTGCGTGGTTTCCGCCCGGGTGACCGCGCCGGCCGCGTCGGTGTGCGCGACGCTGTTGCCTTCGCCGTCGAAGATCCACCGCTCGACGGCGCCGCTCGGCTGCCGGTGCCACGAGAGCCGTCCGTCGACCGTGTAGCCGAAGCCCTCCACGCTCCCCGACGGGTCGGTGACGGCCCGGATGCGGCCGAACAGGTCGCGCTCGTACCGGGTCAACCGGCCGAGCGGGTCGGTGGTCGCGACCGGTAGCCCGCCGGCGTCGGTTTCGACCAGCAGGGTGTGGCCCAGCGCGTCGGTGATCGACGAGACGTTCCCGTCGCCGTCGTAGGTGTACCGGGTGGTGGCACCGGCCGGGTCGGTCACCGCGGTGAGGCTGCCGCGCTCGTCGTACTCCCAGCGCGTGACCACACCGGGCGCTTCGGTCATCGTCAGCGGCAGGCCGAACCGGTTGCGCTCGAAGGTGATCCCGGCGCCGTCCGGCCGGGTGATGGCGGTCAGGTGGCCCGCATCGTCGTAGGCGTACGCGGTGGTGCGGCCGAGTTGGTCGGTCTGGCGCAGCAGCCGGTCGTGGGCGTCCCACTCGTTGACGATCGTGCCGCCGAGGGGGTCGACTTCCTTGACGACCTGACCGGCTTCGTTCAGGTGGAACTCGGTGGAATGCCCCAGGGAGTCCGTCGAGTAGGTGATGCGGTTCTCGGTGTCGTACGCCAGCGTGCCGGTGAAGAAGCCGCCGGCGCCCTCGGTGCGGACGCACCGTCCGTGGCGGTCGTAGGTGTAGCGGTACCACTCGCCGTTGCGGTCGGTCCAGCCGGTGATCCGCCCCGCCGCGTCGTAGCCGTACCGGAACGCCTGCCCGGAGGGGTTGGTCACCGCGGTCAGCGCGCCGTCGGTGTAGCCGTAGCGCAGCAGCTCGACCTCGGTGCCGTCGGCCGAGGCCGCGTGCAGCGCCGCGACCAGGCCGCCGGCCGTCTCCACCCGGACGGTGTACCCGCCGCTGTGCCGGATCTCGGTCGGCACGCCGTGCTCGTCGTGGACGAACTCGATCCGGTGGCCGTGCCGGTCGCCGATCGAGGTCAGGGGCAGCTCGCCCCGGCCCGGGGCGAAGTAGAGCACGAGCGCCCGCTCGAAGTCCTCGATCAGGTAGCCGCCGTCTTCGGTGCGGGTGAGACGCCGGTCGGGCCCTTGGTCACTGGTGGTCCAGACGCCGACGACCGGGTGCGGGTACTTCTGGATCGTGCCGTCGGACGCCGCGAAGGTCAGGCCCGTGTCGTCGACCGCCAGCCGCTGGTCCAAAGTGGACACCCAGCTCGCGCCGAACCAGCGGCCGGCCTGGTGGGCCGAGAAGTGGGTCCGCTCGACGACCAGGGGCAGCACGCCCAGGAACTCGGCGTCGACCTCGCTCATCACCATCTGGCCGGTGGAGACGTCGATCGGGTCGGTCACGCACCGCGTGTTGTCCTGCGACCGGGGATTCGGCGTCTCGTCCTTCAGCGGGGGCGGGGACTTCTCCTTGCCCTTGCCGCCCCCGGGGGGCCCGTCGACCCCGCCGCGCGACCCGGTCGGGCCGTCCGGCACGGGGTCCGGGCTCCGCGGCGGCGGGTCGGTCTTCGGCGGCGGATCCGTCTTGGGCGGGGGGTCGGTCTTCGGCGGCGGGTCCGCCTTCGCGCCCGACGCGGTGGTGCTGTCGCCCTTCGGTGGCGGATCGGTCTTGGGGGGTGGGTCGGTCTTCGGCGGCGGATCCGTCTTGGGCGGCGGCGCGTCCGAGCCGCCCTTGCCCTTGGGGCCGCCGAGGTCCCGGGGATTGCCCCGGATGTCGGCGTGCTTCGCCGGCGGCGCGGCCTTGCCCGGCTTGATGTTCTTCATGGCCTTCGCCGCGTCCGCGAACAGGTCGCCGGCCCGCTTGAGCAGCGGGACCAGGGCCTTCAACGCCGTGACGAGCCGCTTGACCAGGTCCGCGATCTTCGACGCGGTCTTCGCCACCGCATTGATCACCTGCGGGACGACCCAGGTCATCCCGATGCCGAGGGTGAACACGACCTGCAGCGCCCAGCTGATCAGGTGCCCGACCAGCTCGGCGATGATGTCCCGCACGAGCGCCCGGACCGCGGCCACGACCTCACCTGCGGTCTTCACGCCGCTGGACGCGCCTTCGCAGCCCTTCTGCGCGGTCTCCAGCAGCGTCACCGTGTCCTGCGCCCGCTGGCGGTAGGCGTCGGCGGCGTTGCCGGTCCACGACGCGGTGTCCGCCTTGACCATCCCGGTCAGGTCCTCACCGATGCTGCCCAGCTCCGCCGCGACGTTCTTCCACGTCTCGGACTGGGCCGCGATCTCGTCGGCGTTGCCGGTGAGTCCGTTGAGGGCTTCCTTCAGCGGGCCCACGTGCTCGATCAGCCAGCCGACGCCGGCCGCCAGGATCGCGCCGAACGGGTCCATCGCCATCGACAACGCGTCCAGCGCCGTCCCGACCGCACCGAGCGCCACCGACGCCCAGTCCCCGCTCTCGATGGCGGACTTCAGGTCGTTCGCCGACTCAAGCAGCGAAATCCCCGAATAGGCCTTCGTGGAGTCTTTGGTGTCCGCCACCAACGGGTTCACCACGGGTTGTTGTTCTCATCGTCGGAAGCGGCGGGCCGCCGGGGCGGCGGGGAGGCCTGCGGAGCCGCGGGGGCCGGCGGGACGCCCGCGCCACCCGTCGGGGACGGCGGTACCGGCCCCGGCGCGGCGGGTGCCTGCTCGTCCGGTTCGTCCGGGCCGGGGAATCGGCCGCGCAGGGAGTCGAGCAGGGCGCCGCGGGTCTCGCGGTCCTCGTCGCCGAGCTGCTCGGCCATCACCCCGGCCACGCGGTCGGCGATACCGGACTGCGCCCGGCGCATCGTCGTCAGGATCTGCCGCGACAGCTCGTCCAGCGGGAACGACTTGACCTTGTTCGAGAACGTCAGGTCGGTGACGGTGCCGTCCGCACCGACGGTGACCTTGACCGCGCCGTCGGAGCTGGTCGCGGTCAGCCGCAGCCGTTCGGTCTTCTCCTGCGCGGCCTGGTAGCGCTCGGCCTTCGCCGCGAACCCGGCCGCCCAGTCGTCCATCCGGCGGATCGTCTCGTCGGGGTCCCGCATCAGGTCGCCCAGCCCGTTCGGTCCCGTCATGACCGCACCTTCGCTTCCACCTCGCGCGGCGCGGCCGCGAGCTGACGCTCGAACGGCTGCGCATTGCCCTCTTCACCATCGCGGTAGGACTGCGCGGCCGTCTTGACGTTGTCCGCCAGCCCGCGCACGCCTTCGGTCGACGCCGTCAGCGCCTCTTTCGCCTTCTCGCCCGTGGGGCGGATGATCGGCGGGAGGAACGCGCACAGCAGCCCGTAGGCGTGGTCGGACATCGCCGTGTCGGCCGCCGAGCTCGCCGTGTTGAGCCGGTCCACCAGCCCCTCGACGTGACTCGCGTGCGCGACCAGGTCGTCCGGTTCGACCTCGAAGCCGGCGGCCGTCATGCCCTCACTTCCAATCCTGGTTCTTCCAGTCACCGATCACCGGGGGTGCGACCACCTGTTCGCCCGCGAAGAAGTTCGGGTCGTCGCTCTCGAGGTAGTCGGCCGACTTGTGTTCCTTGTCGTCTTCCTTTTTGCCGCCGCGCGCGCCGGAACCCATGCCGCCCATACCGGGGGACCCCGCCGCGCCGGCCGCACCGCGGCCCGACATCGCGTTGCGCGCCGCGGCCGCTTCGGCTTCCGCGGCCGCGCCGGAGGCGGCACCGCCGCTCAGGTTGCCCGCGCCGCGCGAGCTCGCGCCGCCCGCACCGGCACCACCGGTCCCGGAGCCACCGGCCCCGGAACCGCCGCCGATCCCGCCGAGGGATCCGCCACCGCTGCCACTGCCGCCGCCCAAGCCGCCGAGCCGGCTGGCGATGCTGTCGCCGTTGATCCCGCCGCCGCGGCCGATGGTCGGCAGCTTGGCACCGCCGGGGGTGTTGAGGCCGGGGCTGTTGAGGCCGCCGGTGCCGGTGGGCAGGCCGGTGATCGGGTCGATGCCGGGCGGGGTGAACCCGGGGATCGGGTTGCCGACGCGGCCGCCGCCCCCGCTGTTCGGGATATCCGGGATGTTCGGGATGTTCGGCGGCGTGAAGCCGCTGCCGCCGGTGCCCCCCGTGTTCGGGATGCCGGACGGGGAGAACCCGGACGACGTCGTCGAGTCGTCGAAGTGCGGCAGCGACGAGCCGGGGATGCCGGCCCCGCTGAAGTTGCCGCCGGTGGGCGTGTCGGGGACGTCGAAGGCCGGCGGCGTGAAGCCCGCGCCACCGCCACCCGCTCCGCCGCCGGGGATGCCGCCGCCGGGGATGCCGCCGCCGGAGAATCCGGAACCTGTGTTGCCACCGCCTGGGATACCACTGCCTGAAATGTCAGTGCCCGGAATGCCACCGCCCGGGGTGCCGCCGCCGGCGATGTCACTACCTGGAATGCCACTGCCCGGGATACCACTGCCCGGGAGTCCGCTGCCGGAAAAGCCGGGCACGCCGGCACCGCTGCCGCCTGCGCCGCCCCCGGCACCCGTGCCGTTCAGGCCCGCTGCGTTCACGTCGGCCAGTGTCCCCGCCGTCCGTTGCTCCGCCTCGGTCCGCGCCAGCAGCGGCTGGTCGGCGCCGCCCGCGCCGGAACCGCCCCCCGCGACCGTGTTGGCCCTGGTCGCCGTGGCGGTCGGCAGCTTCGGCGGGGCAGGGAACCTCGGAGTGGCGACAGCGCCGCCGATGGTCTCGTCGTACTGCGTCAGGATCTGCGCGGCGTGGTCCCGTGCGGCCTGCTGCGCCCGGTAGGTCTGCATGGCCTCGCCCGCGGCCGCCGCGTACTGCACCGGGTCGGTCATCGACATCAGGCGCTGGTTGGTCGACTGCAGGTCGAACTGCACCGGCGGGTTGGCGGTCATCTGCCGCTGGGTCTCGTTGAGCGCCTGGGAGTGGATCTCCTGCTGCCGTCCGGCGAGGGTCGCGCCCTGTGCGGTCGCGCCGAGCCACTTGCCGACGCCGGCCAGGTGCTCGCGGACGGCGTCACCGGCGCCGCCCTGCCAGTTGCCGGTGCTCGCGTTGATCGCGTCGGCGAGGGTCTTCTGGTGGGTGCCGAGGTCGTTGCCGACGCGCACCCACTCCTCCGACGTTTCCGCGACGGTCGCCGAGTTGGCGTCCAGCGTGATGGCTTCGTTCATCTGCTCGTGGCTGGCGTTGTTCCACAGCGTTCGCGGTGCCCCGCCGGTCTCGCGCATGGTGAGGCCCTCGTCGAGGCCGTGCTTGGCGTCGGCGAGGTGCTGTTCGTAGAGGTCCTGGATCTTCCGGTCGCGCAGCACGGGGTCGACGACCGGGCCGAGCCAGCCGCGCCGGATCTCGTCGTCGACCTGCCGGGTGGCCATCTCCCGGATCTGGTCGCCCGAGGGCGACTTGTCCGCGGTCAGCGGCCCCACGTAGTACTTCGACGACGAGTCGGCGGTGACGTCGTAGAGGGGGCTGCGCGGGTTGTAGTCCGGGGACGAGGGGTCCGACACGGATTGGGCGGTGGGTGCCACGGTCTCCCTCAGCTGTGGTCGGCGGGCGGGATCGCCGCGAGCATGGCCCGCGTGTCCTCTTCCCGGGCCTTGTAGTTCTTCTTCGCCAGCTTGATGGCCTCGATGTAGGTCGGGAACTCCTGCCGCGCGGCCTGCAGCTGGGTGAGCAGGCCGTGGTCGTCGGCGGCGGTGCTGACCATGTGCGCGGAGACCCACTGCCCGGTGGCGGTCCGGCTCATCGCCGGCGCGTCGTGCAGCCGCTGCAGGCCGGCCCACCGCGCCTCGAGCGACTCGAGCACCCCTTCGAGTGACTCGATCAGCTGGTTGCCCGTGGTGTCGTCGACCGCGAAGCCGCCGCTCTGGGCGAGCCGCTTCAGCTCGGTACCGGCGAGGCCGACGCGCACCGTGGCCATCATCTTCGCCTCGGGAGCCGTGGCCGACCGCATCTCCGAGGTGGCCTGGAGCATCTTGGCCGCCGCCGCGATCTCTTCCGTCATCAGGACTGTTCCTCCCCGGTCAGTAGACAGCCGCGATGGCGTCGCGGATGGCGCGCGCGAGATCGGCCCGCCCGGCCGGCACGTACTCCGCCGTCAGCTCACCGGACTCGCCGGTCCTGGTGTGCACCAGGTAGCGACCGTCGGCGGTGTCGAGCCAGCTCAGCGGTTCGCCGGCGAGCCGCTCACCGCGCCGTCCCTGCGCACTGACGGCGATGTGCCCGCCCCCCAGCCGAGGTTCGGCGAGCACCCGTTCGAGCACGGCGACATCCGAAGTCTTGGGGGTCGGAGGACGCCGCCCCGGCCGCACCACGGCCTTGACCTCGATCATCCCGAAGGCGTCGGTCTCTTCTTCGTCGAATTCGGCGTCCGCGAGCCGCTTCGCGGTCATGGCCGAGACCTCCCGCCCGGCGGCCCGGTGCACGACGTGCCTCCCGGTGGTCGCGGCGGGCGCCGGCGGCAGCACGCCGGTGACGACCTCGACGAGGTCTTCGTCCGCGAACAGCGAGAACAGCAGGTCATCGCTGTCCGGAGCCTGCGTGATGCCGAGCGCTTGCGCCCCGTCGCTGACGACGAGAACGGCAACATCGGCACCCAGCCCGTCGATCCCGCTGACGGCCACCGAAACCCGCGGCTCGGCGAGCAGCTCGAACGCGGCCCGCACACCGGGGTGCAGCTCACCGGAGACCGAAAGCCGCCGTTCCTCGAGCGCATCGTAAACCTGCCGCGCAACCCGCACGAACCGCACGGGATCGGCGGGCAGATTCCCGGCCCGCAAGGGGTACCGCCGGACATCGCCCCCGGTCGCCTTGCCGACGACGAGCGCTTCGACGACCTCGAGGACGAACTCGAACCGCTCCGCCATTTCCCCTCGCCGGATCCTTTTCATCAAACCTTCAAGCAAGCTCCCTGACGAACATTAGCAGTGCCGCAAGAGCGGGCGTCGGCACCGCCGCCCCGATGCCCGAAAGACCACGATCCCTGCACTGCACGGGCAAAGCACGGCCGGTGGTGGACGACCGCGCCCGGTGAGGGGGCTGAACTGCAGAGACGGTCCTCGGCGTGGTGGAGATGAGGGGTTGGATCACTCCTTCGATATCTCGACGGCCTGACTGGGGTCGGAGCGGGTGCTGCTGGTCGGGTTGGCGGGGGCGGGGCGCCGGATGGCTCGTGCATCGTTACCGGCTTGGCTCGGCGGCCGCTGGGGTGGTGGAGGTGGTGACTCGGATTCCGCAGCTGCGGCCGAGGCGGTGGCGATCGCAGCGACGGTTCGGCCCCGGGGGGTGCGGGGCGGGCGATTGCGGCCTGGGCGGTTGCGATGGCGGCCGTTGCGGCGTTGGCGTTGGCGTTGGCGTTGGCGGGAACGCTTCGGGCCGACCTGTTGACCGCCAGTGGGCCGAAGTTCCTCGCCTGCACCGAGGCCATCGACTGCGCTGCGCACGCCAAGTGCGGCGGGCCATGACGTCGGTGTGAGGTTGGAGGTTGAATTCCAGCAGTAGTGGGGTTGCTGGCAGATGTCTTCGGCGCTAGCAAGGTGGCGACGCGGCTGGAGGAGTATTTCCGTTGACAGCATGGCGGCGCCAGCGGTTGCCCCAGTTGCTGGCGCATTGCCGTGAGGCGCCCATCTTTGCGGCGACGTGAACGTGCGAGCCGGCGGCGACACTCGACAGACAGCACTTCTCAACCTGCCGCAGAAAGACCCAGGCCCTCGTCCGCGATGGAGTTGAACAGGCGGCCGTGAGGGTAGGCCCGTAGCCATTGGGCTGCGGGCCTACCCCTACCTCAGGCTGCGAATGGCAGCGGTTCGTGAATGTTGTTGCGCCGAGGTTTTCGGCGCCTGTCAATGAACACCGGTGGCAGGAACTCCGGTAAGCCATCGGCGGCGATGCGGACCTCCCACCCCGAGCGGTGCAACAACCGATGGTGGTGAGCGCACAGCAACACCAGATTACCCAGGTCGGTGGGACCACCCTCGGCCCAATGCCGGACATGGTGACCTTGACAATGCCGAGGTGGGCGATGACAGCCCGGGAACGCACACCCGCGGTCCCGTAAGAACAGGGCACGGCGCAAACCCGCCGAAATCAGGCGGCGGAGACGGCCGAGGTTGAGAGGTTCGCTCTTCTCACCCAGCACCGCCGGGATGATCATGCTGTCGCAGGCATGCACCCGGGCCTCAGCCGCCGACATCGAGCCGGTATCACCCAAGGTCGCACGCCCCACACCGGTCTTCAGGTCTTCCAGGGACACGGCGACCATCACGTGGGCGCGTTCACCGGCCTGCATGGGCAGGTCTGGGGAGTTGAGGGCGAGGTCGACCGCGTCGGAGAAGGCGTCGCCGTAGCGGTGCTGCGGGGACCGCACGTCCGGGCCTTCGTCGCCGGTGCGGCGTTCGGCCAGAGCGTCCAGCAGGGCGCTGGCGCGGGTGCCGGTCTCGTCGTCGAACCTGCCGTTCAGCT